>JBBDSA010000066.1:0-4020 GCA_040905165.1 Cyclobacteriaceae bacterium
CCATACCTCCAATCATGGCCCGGGTAGCCGTACTGGTAATGGGACTGAAAAAATAACCATGATCCATTAAATAGTTGTTCAGCTCATTCCTGACCACTCCGGGCTGAACCCTGATCCATCCTTCATTTTTATTGAATTCAATAACTTTATTCAGGTATTTTGAAACATCCACCACAATTCCTTCTCCCACGCACTGCCCTGCCAAAGAGGTGCCGGCAGTTCTGGGAATCAGGGAAGTTTGGTGCTCCGAAGCAAAATGAATCAATTTTTGTAAATCTGATTTATTTTGCGGCATTGCTACGGCCAATGGCAGGGAGCGGTATACGGATGCGTCAGTGGCGTAAAGTGTTTTCATCAAACTGTCGAAGTGGAGCTCACCATCTAATTCAGCAGCCAATTGGTTTAAAAGGGGATTCAGTTTTGTCGTTTTATTACTCATGGCTCAAAAATAAAACAGTTAACGATAGAAATGAACAGCATCTTTGGAATTTATTTAATACTTTTTGACCCTGTTTCAACAATTGGTTTCTATTTTTGGATAAAACAAACCATTAACTTTTATATCAAAATAAAGAATTATGCTAATTCAGGAACCCCTTGATGCGCTTCAGTCCGATTACCTTCATCAAATTGGGTGGCTTCAACACGATGAGGAGATTGTTGAATTCAAAAAAGCCGGAGAGGGCAATATGAATGTGGTCATATGGGTTTTGACCAATAAAAAGTCCTTTATATTAAAACAATCCAGACCCTATGTGGCCAAATACCCTCAGGTCCCTGCTCCGCAGCATCGGATCGGCATAGAAAAAAGCTATTATGAAACGGTTGCCAACCACCCCACATTATCCGAAATGAGCCCAAAGGTTTTGGAATATGATCCATCCAATTGGTTAATGGCCCTGGAATTTTTTCCTGATTGCCAGGATTTGACCTCAATTTATTCCGGAAAACAAGGGATATCACCTAAAATATTAGGAGATCTTACTTCCTACCTTAAAGCCCTCCATACTTTAAAGGTCAAGGACTTCCCTGAAAATCTCGAAATGAAGGCCCTGAATCATCAGCACATATTTGAACTACCGTTCCAAAAAGAAAATGGCTTGGATTTGGAAAAAGTACAAAAGGGCCTCAGGATGGTTTCTAGGCCGATAATTGGAAATAACCAATTGGTTGCTATTGTAGAACGATTGGGTAAAAGGTACCTGAGCAAGGGCAACTACCTTTTGCATGGAGATTTCTACCCTGGAAGTTGGTTGAAGGTGGGCAACCAAATAAAAGTAATAGATACAGAATTTTCATTTTTGGGAGATAGGGAATTTGACCTTGGGGTGATGATAGCACATCTCCTAATGGCTGAAACTGAGATGAAAATCATCGATGATTTATTGGGGCAATATGGCCTGGAAGACCTGGATAAAAGCCTATTGTCCGGATATACCGGCACAGAGATCCTTCGCCGTTTATTTGGCCTGGCACAGTTACCGTTAAAATTAGATTTGAAAAAAAAGGAAAAACTGGCTGATAAAGCCACCGACATGATCATTAATGGCAAAATTCAGTAGTTATTTCCCGGCATTTATTTTGGTTTTGCTTTTGGCCCAAGCCTGTAAAAATGTTAAATCCCCAACAGCCCCGCTTGAAGATAAAGAAAAGTACTCACTGGAAATCAGTAAAGAAGCACTCTTTGACAAAGTCTTGGGCATGATGGTAGGTAGTGCCATCGGAGATGCCATGGGCGCGCCCACCGAGATGTGGAGCAGGGAAGCCATTGACCTGGAGTATGGATGGGTGGCCGGATTGGATTCCATGGTCAGAACTGCTTCCCCGGAGGGAATTTGGATACCCAACTTACCGGCTGGAGGCACTACGGATGACACCAGGTGGAAAAAACTGATTTATCAATACCTGGCCCGAGAAAAAGGAGCGGAACTGAACGCAAGCAATTTTGCCCAGCACATCCTGGATAGGTATGTCTCCTACTTTGACGCGTATAAAACCCTGGAGGCAAAGGATACCCAAAAACTGGAGGAAACCAATTTAAAAGTTTTTTGGCTATCTGAATGGACTAAGGTTTGCCAACCCGTATTGGATAATGACCTGGTGGGCTATCAGGCTGCATTGGGTAAGTTCTACGGGGGTGAAATGGTTTGTGCCGGCCTTTTATATTCCCCGGCCATCGGAGTGTATTTCCCCGGTGATCCTGAAAAAGCCTATGCTGAAGCCTTTAAGCTCAGCCTTTTTGATTTAGGCTATGCCAAAGACATCAGTGCAATTTCTGCGGCAATGACGGCCGAAGCCATGAAAATGGATGCCCGGCCTGAAGGGATTCTGGATGTATTGCGGACCATTGATCCCCAAGGTTATTTTCAAAGCCGGTTGGTGGGGAGAGCCAGTTATCGGATCCTTCAGGAAGCCCTCTCCATCGTCGATCAGGCAAAAGGCATTTCCGGGGATTCTCTGAATAGGAAAGAAAAGTTGGCCCCCCAATTAAAACTGGATAAAGCACAAATGCTCAAAGCCTTTACCTTACTGGATGAAGCTCAGCAGGACATGCCATTTCATGCAGGTGAAATTCACCTTCAGGTGATAACAGCCCTAATCTTTAGTGAATTTGATTTTGAAGGCACCCTGCAATTCCTAGTCAATTACGGGAGGGACAACGACACCACCGCAGCGGTGGCCGGCGCTATTTTGGGGGCTTATTTGGGTTTTGAAAAATTGCCCGGGAAAATGAAAAACCAAGTGCTGATAGTCAATAAGAAATGGTTGAATACAGATATGGTAGCGTTGTCGGAAGAACTAACCGATAGGATATATGAAAGGTACTCCCAAATAAAATAAATTTAATGCCTGTTTGCAAGGAATGGGCAATGTCACTGATTATTTAGGGATGGGCCCTGGTAATTGCTCCTGAGTGGATGGACCATGGCAAAGTTCATGAAAATTTTAACCTTATAAAAAATATTATCATGGTGATATTCATTTCCTTGCCTATATTGGCTTTATGTTGTTCATCCTTAATTAAAAAAAGGCAGCTTATCAACCTGGTTTTAGAAAAAAGCGCAAGAAATTCCCATTAATCTCTTATGAAAAAACTAATCATTTTGCTGCTGTATTTAACTCAACTATCGGCAATGGCACAAGAAAATAGAGAAATCATTTATGTGGGTACCTTTTCAGAAAATGGAAGCAAGGGGATTTATGTCCTTGATTTCGACCGGGAAACCATGGTCTTCAATGAAATTCAAACCGTCCATGATAAAAAAAGTCCCTCCTTCCTTGCCCTTCATCCCAATAAAAAATACCTATACGCTGCCTATAGGGAAGGTGCAGATGTAAAGGACAAGGCAGGGACCATCATTGCCTATGCCATTGATTCCAAAACAGGTAAGTTGGGTAAAATCAACCAGGTTTCCTCAGTGGGGGCCAGCCCTTGCCATATCAGTATTGATCCCACTGGAAATGTTGTATTTGTTTCCCATTACCAGGGAGGTAACTTATCCACTTTTAAAATTCTTGAAGGAGGAAGGATCAGTGAGGAGGTTTCATTTATCCAACACGAGGGCAGTAGCGTTCATCCCGGCAGCCAGAACCAGGCCCGCATGCATTCCATGATCCCATCCAAAGATGGTGATTTGGTCTATGCTTCTGACCTGGGCATGGATCAGATTCTGATATATAAAGTCAATACCCAAAAAGGAAGCGTAAATAAAAAGCCTAAAATAATCCAAACGAATGCAGGGGCCGGACCCCGGCATTTTATCCTTCATCCTATCCTACCTTATGCCTATTCGGTGGAAGAACTTTCCAGCACCATTGGTATATATCAAATACAACCTGGAAATGGGGATTTAAAATCAATCGGGAGGGTAACAATGTTATCTCCAGACATTCAAAGTGACTTCAATGCCGCTGCAGATATTCAGGTTACCCCTAACGGAAAATGGCTTTATGCCAGTAACCGGGGGTTATGCATAGTAAAAGATTATGTAAAGTAATCGGTAAAAATCCTCTTTCTGG
>JBBDSA010000067.1:0-23813 GCA_040905165.1 Cyclobacteriaceae bacterium
AAACCATAGAACAGGAAGTTTTCCTTGGAAACCTCCCTTATATGACGGAAAAAGGCTCCTTTGTGATCAATGGAGCTGAAAGGGTAATTGTATCTCAACTTCACCGGTCACCCGGTGTGTTTTTTGCTCAAAGCAAACACACCAATGGTACCAAACTCTATTCTGCCAGAATTATCCCTTTTAAAGGTTCCTGGATTGAGTTCGCTACCGATATCAATAATGTCATGTATGCCTATATTGACCGGAAAAAGAAATTTCCGGTTACTACTTTATTGCGGGCTATTGGCTATGGATCTGATAAGCAAATTCTCGATTTGTTCGGGCTTTCCGAAGAGGTCGACTCCAATAAATCCACGCTGAAGAAAATCATCGGCAGAAAATTAGCCGCCAGGGTACTGCGTACCTGGGTGGAGGATTTTGTGGATGAAGATACAGGAGAGGTCGTTTCCATTGATAGGAATGAGGTTCTTTTGGAAAGGGACAGCATCCTTACCGACGAAGACATTGATCTGATCCTGGAATCCGGTACAAAAAGCGTCATACTTCATAGAGAGGACGTAAACATTGCCGATTATTCCATCATTTATAATACCCTGCAAAAGGATAACTCCAATTCAGAGAAAGAAGCGGTAGAAGTTATTTACAGGCAGCTTAGGAATACCGAAGCTCCGGATGAGGCCACGGCAAGAGAAGTCATTCATGGGCTTTTCTTTTCGGATAAGCGTTATGACCTTGGTGAAGTAGGACGATACAGAATCAATAAGAAATTAGGACTGAATATCGATTCAGACAAAATTGTATTGACTACCGAGGACATTATTTCCATCGTGAAATACCTGATCGGATTGATCAACTCGAAAGCGGTTGTCGATGATATAGATCATTTGAGCAACAGGAGGGTCAGAACGGTTGGCGAACAGCTATACAGCCAATTCGGTGTAGGTTTGGCGAGAATGGCCAGAACCATTCGGGAAAGAATGAATGTGAGGGACAATGAAGATTTCAAGCCGGTAGATCTGATCAATGCAAGGACATTATCATCCGTGATCAATTCCTTCTTTGGTACCAACCAGCTGTCTCAATTCATGGATCAGACCAACCCGCTGGCCGAATTGACCCACAAAAGAAGACTTTCTGCTTTGGGTCCCGGTGGATTGTCAAGAGAACGTGCCGGATTTGAGGTAAGGGATGTGCACTATACCCATTATGGAAGGCTGTGTACCATTGAGACACCTGAAGGACCTAACATCGGGCTGATATCTTCCCTTTGTGTTCATGCCAAAGTAAACAGCATGGGCTTTTTGGAAACACCTTACCGAAAAGTAAATGCCGGAAAGGTAAGCATGAAGGTGGAAGACATCATTTTCCTCACCGCAGAAGAAGAGGACGATAACAATATTGCCCAGGCCAATGCACCATTGGATAATGCGGGTAATTTTATCAATGATAAGGTAAAGGCAAGATTTGAGGGTGATTTCCCGGTATTGGAACCAAAGGAAATAACCTATATGGATGTTGCTCCCAATCAGATTGTTTCTGTTGCCGCCTCATTGATCCCCTTTTTGGAACATGATGATGCGAACAGGGCTTTGATGGGTTCAAACATGCAGCGGCAGGCGGTTCCATTGTTGAAAGCCGAAGCGCCAATTGTAGGTACAGGACTGGAAGGCAAAGCGGCGACAGATTCAAGGTCATTGATTTTGGCAGAAGCGGACGGAGTAGTTGATTATGTCGATGCCAAAAAAATAGTGGTCAAATATGACTTATCCGATGATGAGCTATTGGTGAATTTCAGTGATGAATATAAAACCTATTTACTGACCAAATTCAGGAGAACCAATCAAGACACCACCATTAACCTTAGCCCCATAGTACTGAAGGGGCAGAAAGTGAAAAAAGGCCAGGTCCTGGTGGAAGGATACTCTACCAACAAGGGCGAATTGGCCCTAGGGAAAAACCTTTTGGTCGCTTATATGCCATGGCAGGGATACAATTTTGAGGATGCCATTGTCATTTCTGAGCGGGTGGTCCGGGAAGATGTATTTACCTCTATCCATATTGAGGAGTTTCAGTTGGAAGTCCGGGATACCAAAAGAGGAGAAGAAGAACTGACTTCCGAAATCCCCAACGTTTCTGAGGAAGCCGTTAAAAATCTGGATGAAAACGGAATCATAAGGGTCGGTTCGGAAATCAAAGAAGGTGATATTATCATCGGAAAAATAACTCCAAAAGGAGAAACTGATCCTACCCCGGAAGAGAAACTGCTCAGGGCCATTTTCGGTGACAAAGCGGGAGATGTTAAAGATGCATCTTTGAAAGCCTCTCCTTCACTGAATGGGGTGGTAATAGAAACCAAACTGTTTTCCAGGCCTAAAAAAGATAAGGATCTAAGGGTCAAGGCCAAAGCAGAAGTCGAGAATCTGAAAAAGCAATACAGCAGGGACCTGCTCGGTGTAAGGGCCCAGATGATCAAAAAATTATTGCAGATACTGGACGGTAAGATTTCGAAAGGGGTCAGGCATAAATTCGGAGATGAAATCATCAGCAAGGGGGTAAAGTTCAATGCCCAAAACATTGAGCAGAATCTTTTCCCTGAGAAGAATCCTTACAGAGATGAGAGTAATTATAATGTGGCAGAGGAAGTCAACCTGATTTCAGATATCATTCTGGATGACTGGACCGATGATGAATATACCAATAGTCTGGTTCAGAAATTGGTTAAAAACTATACCAATACCAGAAATGAAATCTCCGGGATTTTCAAAAGGGATAAGTTTACACTGGAGGTTGGAGACGAACTGCCTGCAGGTATTGTGCAATTGGCCAAGGTTTATGTGGCCAAAAAGCGTAAGCTAAAAGTAGGGGATAAAATGGCCGGCCGACACGGAAACAAGGGGATCGTGGCAAAAATTGTCCGGGACGAGGACATGCCTTTCCTGGAAGATGGATCTCCCATGGATATTGTGCTCAACCCGTTGGGTGTACCATCCAGGATGAACATCGGCCAGATCTTTGAAACCGTTTTGGCATGGGCAGGCAGGATTTTGGATAAAACCTATGCTACCCCCATATTCGATGGCGCTTCTACCGAAGAAGTTGCTGCAGAGCTGGACAAAGCAGGACTGCCATCATTTGGCAGAACCTACCTGTTTGATGGTTTATCCGGCAAGAGGTTTGACCAACCCGTTACGGTGGGCATATCCTATATGCTGAAATTGGGCCATTTGGTGGACGATAAAATGCATGCGAGATCCATCGGACCCTATTCTCTTATCACGCAACAGCCCTTGGGCGGTAAAGCCCAATTCGGTGGTCAGCGTTTTGGAGAGATGGAAGTTTGGGCCTTGGAAGCATTTGGCGCATCCCATGTGTTAAGGGAAATACTTACGGTTAAGTCGGATGACGTGATCGGTAGGGCCAAAGCATATGAATCCATTGTCAAGGGAGAAAACCTTCCGAAAGCCAACATTCCTGAATCCTTTAATGTACTTGTACATGAGTTGAGGGGACTTGCTTTGGAGATTACGCTTGACTAATTTTAGAAACGAAAAGGCCATTTATGGTCAGCAAATACACAAATAACTATGGCGTTCAGAAAAAATAAAAAACTAAACAACGACTTTTCCAGAGTCACCATTAGTTTGGCCTCACCAGAATCCATTTTGGATAGTTCACATGGTGAAGTTACACAGCCCGAAACCATCAACTACAGGACCTATAAACCTGAAATGGGCGGTTTGTTCTGTGAGCGGATATTCGGCCCTGTGAAAGACTGGGAATGTCATTGTGGAAAATACAAACGCATAAGGTACAAGGGAATTATCTGTGACCGATGCGGCGTCGAGGTGACAGAGAAGAAGGTAAGAAGGGAAAGAATGGGTCATATTGAGCTGGTTGTACCTGTTGCCCACATTTGGTACTTTAAATCCCTCCCGAACAAGATCGGCTATCTTTTGGGATTACCTACCAAAAAATTGGATCAGATTGTATATTATGAAAGGTATGTTGTCATCCAGGCTGGTTTGAAAGCGGATGATGGATTGCAATACCTTGATTTTCTTACCGAAGATGAGTACCTGGACATCATGGACAAGCTTCCTAAGGAAAATCAAATGGTGGATGATGATGATCCCAATAAGTTCATCGCCAAAATGGGTGCTGAGGCTTTGGAGATGTTATTGGCAAGATTGGATTTGGATGACCTTTCCTACAGTCTTAGGCACCAGGCTGCCACCGATACTTCCCAGCAAAGGAAGGCAGAAGCTTTGAAAAGACTGAAAGTCGTCGAGGCTTTCCGGGAGGCAAGATCCAGGATTGAAAACCGTCCGGAATGGATGGTGGTAAGAATGGTTCCGGTTATTCCACCGGAATTGAGGCCTTTGGTTCCTTTGGACGGTGGAAGGTTTGCCACCTCTGATCTGAATGATCTTTATCGAAGGGTAATTATCAGGAACAACCGTCTCAAGCGTTTGATTGACATCAAGGCACCTGAAGTGATCCTTAGAAATGAAAAACGGATGCTTCAGGAAGCGGTCGACTCCCTATTTGATAATTCAAGGAAAGTCAATGCAGTAAGATCTGACGGTAACCGTGCCCTTAAGTCCCTTTCAGACATGCTAAAAGGTAAACAAGGCCGGTTTAGGCAAAACCTTTTGGGTAAAAGGGTGGATTACTCCGGCCGTTCTGTGATTGTGGTTGGACCGGAGCTTAAGCTGCATGAATGTGGTTTGCCAAAAAACATGGCTGCCGAACTGTTCAAACCCTTCATCATCAGAAAGCTGATTGAAAGAGGCATTGTGAAAACGGTGAAATCAGCAAAGAAAATTGTGGACAGAAAGGATCCTGTAGTATGGGACATCCTGGAAAATGTATTGAAGGGACATCCGGTATTGCTCAACAGGGCCCCGACACTCCACCGATTGGGTATACAGGCCTTCCAACCCAAGTTGATAGAAGGTAAAGCCATTCAATTGCATCCATTGGTATGTACGGCATTCAACGCTGATTTTGACGGAGATCAAATGGCGGTCCATGTACCCTTGGGACATGAGGCCATATTGGAAGCTTCCACTTTGATGCTTTCCTCCCATAACATACTTAACCCTGCCAACGGAGCCCCCATTACGGTGCCTTCCCAGGATATGGTTTTAGGTTTGTATTATGTAACTAAAGGAAAAAAATCCACACCTGAGGAGCCTGTGTCGGGCGAGGGGATGACGTTTTACGGGAAAGAGGAGGTTTTGATCGCCTTGAACGAGGAGGCCATTTCCCAGCATGCCCATATCAAATGTAAAGTTACCGTTAGGAAGGAAGATGGGTCTTTGGCAGAGGAGATTGTGGAAACTGTGGCAGGTAGATTGATTTTCAATCAATTTGTTCCCATCCAGGTAGGATATGTCAATGAATTACTGACGAAGAAGAAACTGCAGCAAATTATTGCTGAAGTAGTAAAAATATGCGGTGTGGCCCGATCCGTTCAGTTTTTGGATGACATCAAAGATCTTGGGTTCTACATGGCTTATAAAGGCGGTTTATCCATGGGATTGGATGACGTTATCATTCCGGATGAAAAAGAGCCCCTGATCCAGAAGGCTAAAGGCGAGGTGGATCAGGTTTGGAATAATTATCTGATGGGTCTGATTACGGATAACGAAAGATATAACCAGGTGATTGATATTTGGACCAGAACCAATTCCAATCTGACCAATATTTTGATGCGTCAGATGGAAGAGGATAACCAGGGATTTAATGCCATCTATATGATGATGCACTCTGGTGCCAGGGGTTCCAGAGAGCAAATCCGTCAGCTTGGAGGGATGAGGGGATTGATGGCAAAACCCCAGAAAAACCTTCAGGGTTCTGTGGGTGAAATCATTGAAAACCCTATTCTATCCAACTTTAAAGAAGGCCTGGATGTTTTGGAATATTTTATTTCCACCCACGGTGCCAGAAAAGGTCTGGCGGATACGGCCCTTAAAACCGCAGATGCGGGCTACCTCACCAGAAGGTTGGTGGATGTGGCCCAGGACATGATCATCTCCGAAGAAGATTGTGGTACCCTGCGGGGATTGGTAGTACAGGCCTTAAAAGACAATGATGAAATTGTGGAACCATTATCCGAACGGATTGTGGGTAGAATTGCCGTACATGATGTAATTGACCCAATTTCCGATGAGGTGATTATAGAATCAGGTAGTGAGATTACTGATGTCATTTCCAAGCTCATAGATGAGTCAGCCGTAGAAGAAGTGGAAATCAGGTCTGTATTGACCTGTGAAACCAGAAGGGGCGTCTGTTCAAAATGCTATGGCAGAAACCTTGCCACTGGTGACCAGGTTCAGGTAGGGGAATCAGTAGGTGTCATTGCGGCACAATCTATCGGTGAGCCAGGTACTCAGCTTACGTTGAGAACCTTTCACGTTGGAGGTACCGCATCCAATATTTCTGTAGAAGCCAACATCAATTCAAAATTTGATGGTGTTGTTGAATTCGAAGAAGAATTACGTTGGATCAAAACAACCAATAAGGATGGTGAAGAAGTGGCCATCGTCATGGGAAGATCCGGGGAGATTAAAATCAACGAATCAAAATCCGGTAAAACCCTGATTTCCAATCATGTGCCTTATGGTGCTGTATTGAATGTGAAAGACGGTCAAAAAATTACCAAAGGGGAATCTCTTTGTACTTGGGATCCATACAATGCGGTTATTCTATCAGAATTTGACGGTAAAGTGGATTTTGAAGCGATTATCGAAGGGATCACTTATAAGGAAGTGGCCGATGACCAGACAGGATACCGTGAAAAAGTAATCATTGATACCAAAGATAAGACCAAGAACCCAGCTGTGCTGGTGAATCATGGTGATGAATCCAAGACCTACAATATTCCGGTAGGGGCCCACCTTTCTGTTGAGAAAGGAGATAAAGTGAAGGCCGGCCAGATTTTGGTGAAAATCCCGAGATCGGTAGGAAAAACCAGGGATATCACCGGTGGTCTTCCTAGGGTTACAGAGCTGTTTGAAGCCAGAAACCCTTCCAATCCGGCAGTCGTTTCAGAGATCGACGGTGTAGTGATTTATGGAGGTATCAAAAGGGGTAACCGTGAAATTTTCATTGAATCAAGAGACGGTGTGAAAAAACGGTATATGGTATCTCTTTCCAAACACATTTTGGTGCAGGAAAATGATTTTATCAGGGCAGGTGAGCCGTTATCAGACGGTGCCATCACACCTAATGATATTCTTTCCATAAAAGGGCCCACTGCTGTGCAGGAATACCTGGTGAATGAGATCCAGGAGGTTTACAGGCTACAGGGTGTGAAAATCAATGATAAGCACATTGAGGTGATCGTGAGTCAGATGATGCAGAAGGTAGAGATATTGGATGCCGGCGACACCGGTTTTCTTCAGAATCAGATTGTGGACAAATGGGCATTCAGGGAAGAGAACGATACGATTCTCGACAAGAAAGTGGTCATGGAATCAGGGGATTCGCCAACATTAAAACCGGGAATGATCATTACATCCAGAAGGCTGAGGGATGAAAATTCAAGCTTAAAGCGCAAAGACATGAAGTTGGTACAGGTACGGGATGCACAGACAGCCGTTTCCAAGCCCACACTTCAGGGTATAACTGCTTCTTCTTTGGGTACTGAAAGCTTTATTTCCGCAGCATCTTTCCAGGAAACCACGAAGGTCCTTAGTGAAGCTGCCATCAGAGGCAAGCGGGATGAACTCCTGGGATTGAAAGAAAATGTTATTGTAGGACACCTAATACCTGCCGGTACGGGACAAAGACACTTCAAAAACATGATCGTTGGGTCCAAGGAGGAATATGATCTGCTTATTGCTGAAAAGGATAAAAGCATCAAAAAAGTACGTGAAATTGTAAAATAATATTTGATTCAAACAAAAAAAAGGTCTGTTATCCAACAGGCCTTTTTTTGTCTAAACAGACCGATATTATGGAAGAGGACAAGCAAGCTGAAAAAAACAAAAACCAACAGATCAATGTGGAGCTGACCGATGAAATCGCAGAGGGTATTTATTCCAATTTGGCCATGATTGCCCATTCCAACTCGGAATTTGTAATTGACTTTATCCGGCTGATGCCGGGTATTCCAAAAGCAAAGGTTAAATCCAGGATCATCATGACACCGGACCATGCCAAAAGGTTACTTGCCGCATTGAAGGACAATATTGAAAAATATGAACAGGCTTTCGGAAAAATCCAGGGCGGTAAAGAGACACCCGAGTTTCCCATGAATTTTGGGGGTACGCCAGGTGAGGCTTGACATCCATTAATTCCAGTCAAAGCTGAAACCCATAGGATAAATAATAGTCTGATTGAAAGTACTGATTGTTCAAAAGGAGGCAGAAATAAGCCTAACAAAAATATAACCCCTTAATTTTGTTTGTTTTATTGATTTGTTTACCTTTGCAGTCCAAAATTTATAAGTTTTAAAGCAGAATAATAAATGATCTATTAATGCCTACTATACAACAGTTAGTAAGAAAAGGTAGAACCACCCTTGAGACCAAGTCCAAATCCAGGGCTTTGGATGCTTGTCCTCAAAGGCGGGGAGTGTGTACCAGGGTGTACACCACTACACCAAAAAAGCCTAATTCTGCCATGAGAAAGGTAGCCAGGGTTCGTTTAACCAATGGAAAAGAGGTTAACGCTTATATTCCGGGTGAGGGACATAATCTTCAGGAGCACTCCATAGTCCTGATCAGGGGTGGAAGGGTGAAAGATTTACCAGGGGTTAGGTACCATATCATCAGAGGTGCATTGGATACGGCAGGTGTTAAGGACCGTAAACAAGGCCGTAGTAAATATGGAGCAAAGCGACCAAAAGCGGCAAAAAAGTAATCCGTAATAATATAAAAATACAATGAGAAAAGCGAAACCAAAAAAGAGGTATATTCTTCCTGATCCCAAATTCAATGACGCATTGGTCACCCGATTTGTAAATTGTCTGATGGTGGATGGTAAGAAAAGTATTGCTTACAGAATTTTCTACGATGCCATAGAAAAAGTGGAAGAAAAAGTAGGTGAGAATGGTCTTGAGGTTTGGAAAAAAGCGCTTAACAATATCACTCCAGCCGTTGAGGTGAAGAGTCGTAGGGTTGGAGGAGCTACATTCCAGGTACCTTTGGAAGTGAGACCGGACAGGAAAATTTCACTGGGTATCAAATGGATGATCACCTATGCAAGAAAGAGAGGGGAAAAAACCATGATGGACAGGCTGTCCGGTGAGATTATTTCGGCAGCCAAAGGAGAAGGAGCAGCAGTGAAGAAGAAAGATGACACGCATAGGATGGCTGAGGCCAACAAAGCATTCTCGCATTTTAGATTTTAACATATAATGGCTAAGAAAGACTTAAAATATCTCAGAAATATTGGTATCATGGCGCATATTGATGCCGGGAAAACCACCACGTCTGAGCGGATCCTATATTACACCGGTATTTCCCACAAAATCGGAGAAGTACATGACGGTGCTGCTACCATGGACTGGATGGAGCAGGAGCAGGAAAGAGGAATTACCATTACCTCTGCTGCGACTACGACCAAATGGAAATACCCTACCATTCAAGGTTTACCCAATGATTACACCAAAGATTATCAAATAAATCTGATAGACACCCCCGGTCACGTTGATTTTACCGTAGAGGTTGAGCGTTCTCTTCGGGTGCTTGATGGTGCCGTAGCCCTGTTCTGTGCCGTATCCGGCGTAGAACCGCAGTCTGAAACCGTTTGGAGACAGGCTGATAAATACCATGTGCCCAGAATCTGTTTTGTCAATAAAATGGACAGGGCGGGAGCTGATTTTTTCAATGCTGTTAACGAAATCAAAGAAAAACTTGGTGCCAATCCGGTTCCCCTTCAGATTCCGATCGGGTCTGAAGATACTTTTAAAGGGGTAGTGGATCTGATTACCAAAGAAGCGGTGGTTTGGAATGAGGAAGATCAGGGAATGACTTATAAATTGATTGATATTCCTGAAGACCTTAAAGAAACCGTGGCAGAGTACAGACAAAGTCTGGTGGAGCAAGTGGCTTCTTATGATGAGGCTTTGATGGAAAAGTTTTTTGAAGATGAAGATTCCATCACCAAGGAAGAAATGATGGCTGCCATCAGGAAAGCGGTAATCAACATGGATTTCTCACCGGTTCTCTGTGGCTCAGCTTTCAAAAATAAAGGTGTACAGGCATTACTGGACGCCGTAATTGCCTACCTCCCCAGTCCTTTGGACCTTCCTCCTGTAAAAGGCATCGATCCTGACACCGAAGACGAAGTATTGAGACATCCTGACAGTGATGACCATTTCGCAGCCCTTGCCTTTAAAATTGCTACCGATCCTTTTGTTGGAAGATTGGCTTTTATGCGGGTATATTCCGGTAAATTGGAATCCGGTTCCTACGTATTTAATACCAGGACAGATAAAAAGGAGAGGATTTCGAGGTTATTGCAGATGCACTCCAATAAACAAAACCCTATAGATAGGGTCGAAGCAGGAGACATTTGTGCGGGAGTTGGCTTTAAGGACATCAAAACAGGCGATACCCTATGTGATGAGAAACACAAAGTGGTCCTGGAAGAAATGACTTTCCCAGAGCCGGTTATCGGTTATGCCATAGAAGCAAAAACCCAGGCAGATGTGGATAAGCTTGGTATGGCCATTTCGAAATTGGTGGAAGAGGACCCCACCTTGCATGTAAATACTGATCATGAAACAGGTCAGGTTATTTTAAGGGGAATGGGTGAACTTCATCTTGAGATCATTATTGACCGTTTAAGGCGGGAATTTAAGGTGGAAATCAACCAGGGTGCTCCTCAGGTGGCTTATAAAGAGGCCTTGTTTGCGACAATAGAACACAAAGAAGTTTATAAAAAGCAAACCGGTGGTAAAGGTAAGTTTGCCGACATTGTGTTTGAAATAGGGCCTAGAGCACCAGAACCGGAAACCAATGAAATCAAACCAGGATTGGATTTTGTCAACGGTATTGTTGGAGGGGTGATTCCGAAGGAATTTATTCCGGCTATTCAAAAAGGATTTGCTGATGCCATGAAAAATGGTCCGCTGGCAGGTTATCCCATTGAGTCCATGAAAGTGAGACTTTTCCACGGGTCATTTCATGATGTCGATTCCGATTCTCTGTCATTTGAAATGGCGGCCAGAATTGGTTTCAAGGATGCCGCAAAAAAGTGTAAGCCTCAGTTGCTTGAACCGATCATGGCGGTAGAGGTAGTTTCACCTGATGAATATACCGGACCGGTAACAGGAGACCTCAACAGAAGAAGAGGACTGATGAAGGGGATGGACACCAAAGGCGCTGCCACGGTAATCAAAGCCTCTGTTCCCTTATCTGAATTATTTGGTTATGTGACTGACTTAAGGACCATTTCTTCAGGAAGGGCATCCGCATCGCTTACATTTTCACATTATGATCCCGTTCCAAACAATATTGCTGAAGGCATCATTGCCAAAGTAAAAGGAGAGAAGGCTTAAAACAATCGAAAATGAATCAGAAAATAAGAATAAAACTAAAGTCATACGATCATAGCCTGGTGGATAAGTCATCAGAGAAAATCGTAAAAGCCGTCAAATCCACCGGCGCTGTTGTGGTAGGGCCGATTCCTCTTCCCACCAAAAAGGAAAAATTCACCGTTTTAAAATCTCCACATGTCAATAAAAAGGCAAGGGAACAATTTCAACTTTGCACCTACAAGCGATTGGTGGACATTTATTCCGGCAGTTCCAAAACCGTAGATGCTTTAATGAAAATTGAACTTCCCAGCGGGGTGGATGTAGAGATTAAAGTCTGATCTTCCAACCATACCATAAAGAATAAGAAAAAGGCCTACACCCCGATCGGTGTAGGCTTTTTTTAGAAGTGGACAATATCAGGGAGCTGGGAACCAAACCTGGCCAAATGCTGTCCACGTACCAAAATACGGGCTAAATGTTTGAAAATATTCATGTTGTAATTTGTAACCTGAATATAAATTCCTAACTTTGCAGTCCTTTAAAAAGGCAGGAGTGTGCAAACACTTTTGCATCATAGTTTATTATCTATCAGTAGATGTCTGGAATAATAGGAAAAAAAGTCGGAATGACTAGTATTTTTAGTGCCGATGGACGAAATGTCGCATGCACGTTAATAGAAGCTGGTCCTTGTGTAGTGACGCAAGTAAAAAATGCAGAAACAGACGGGTACAACGCTATTCAGTTGTCCTATGGTGAGCGTAAAGAAAAGAATACGCCCAAGCCATTGATCGGCCATTTTAAGAAGGCCGGTACGACTCCGAAGCAGAAAGTTGTAGAATTCAGAGATTTCAGAATTGAATTCGAAGGTCAGGTGGATATGGGTAAAACCGTTATCTCCGACCAGGTTTTTGTGGAAGGGGACTTTGTGGATGCCATTGGTACTTCCAAAGGAAAAGGATTTCAAGGTGTTGTTAAAAGGCACGGCTTTGCCGGTGTAGGAGGGGCCACTCATGGTCAGCACAACAGGGCCCGACATCCAGGTTCCATAGGAGCCTGTTCCTGGCCTTCAAGGGTTTTTAAAGGGATGAGGATGGCCGGGAGAACCGGAGGAAACAGGGTAAAGGTCCTCAATTTGAGGGTACTTAAAATATATCCCGAAAAGAACCTGTTACTGGTAAGTGGGTCCATTCCCGGTGCCAAAAATTCTTTCGTGATTCTAGAGAAGTAAAAAGATGGAATTAGCAATATTAAAACAGACCGGTGAAGATTCCGGAAGAACGATCACGCTCTCGGATGAAATATTCGGCATCGAGCCCAATGATCATGCTATTTATTTGGATGTAAGGCAATACATGGCCAACAGAAGGCAAGGTACCCATAAGTCCAAAGAAAGAGCCGAAATATCCGGTTCGACCAAAAAGATAAAGAAACAGAAAGGTACAGGAGGTGCCAGGGCAGGTTCCATCAAATCTCCAATATTCAAAGGTGGTGGAAGGGTTTTTGGTCCCAGGCCAAGGGATTATTCATTTAAGTTAAACAAAAAGCTCAAGCAGGTGGCAAGGAAGTCTGCGCTGACTTATAAGGCGAAAGATAACGGTTTGGTTATTTTGGAAGATTTGGTTTTTGATGCACCTAAGACCAAAACATTCATCAACCTGCTTTCCACACTTTCCCTTTCAGGTAAAAAGACACTTTTGCTGGTAGGAGAAAACAATAAAAATGTATACCTGTCCAGCAGGAACATTCAAAAAACCAAAGTAAGGTTGGTCAATGATTTAAATACCTATGAATTGCTGGATGCGGATAATCTGGTACTTTGTGAAGGTGCGTTAAGTAAATTAGAAAACCTTTTATCGAAGTAAGATCATGGAAATATTAAAAAAACCTTTGATTACGGAAAAAATATCTGCCATGAACGAACGTGGTGTTTATGGGTTTATAGTGGAAAAAACCGCTAATAAGCCTCAGATTAAAAACGCCGTGGAGAAAATGTATGGTGTAAAGGTAGTGGAGGTACGTACCATGCGGTATGCTGCCAAGAAGAAAACCAGGTATACCAAATCAAAAATTGTTTCCGGATACACCAATGCCTTTAAAAAAGCCATTGTCCAGGTTGCAGACGGTGAAGTCATTGATTTTTACGGAGAAATTTAATTGAATCAGAATTATGGCAGTTAAAAAATTAAAACCTGTAACCCCCGGAACCAGATTTAGGGTGGCCCCTTCTTTTGGAGAGATCACCAAATCCAAGCCAGAGAAAAGCTTGTTGGCACCATTGAAGAAGTCTGGCGGAAGGAACCACAGCGGTAAAATGACCTCCCGGTATTTGGGAGGAGGACATAAAAGAAGATTAAGAATAGTTGATTTTAAAAGGGTCAAGGATAATGTCCCTGCGGTAGTAAAAAGCATTGAATACGATCCCAACCGAACGGCCAGAATCGCACTACTTTTTTATGTTGATGGAGCGAAGACCTATATTCTGGCTCCCGAGGGGCTTGAAGTAGGTAAGACTGTAGTGTCGGGTGAAGGTGCCACGCCAGAAGTAGGAAACGCCTTATACCTTAAAAACATCCCTTTGGGTACCATCATTCACAACATTGAATTGAAACCCGGAAAGGGAGGGGCTATCGCAAGGAGTGCCGGAGGCTATGCCCAACTTTTGGCCAGAGAAGGTAAGTACGTGACGGTAAAACTTCCTTCAGGGGAAATGAGGATGGTATTGGCTTCCTGCAAAGCCACCATCGGTACGGTATCCAATGGGGAACACATGAACGTGGTTCTTGGCAAAGCCGGAAGAAACAGGTGGTTGGGAAGAAGACCAAGAACCAGAGGTGTGGCGATGAACCCTGTAGATCACCCAATGGGTGGTGGAGAAGGCAGGTCTTCCGGAGGTCATCCGCGGTCCAGAAAAGGATTGTTGGCTAAAGGTAAAAAGACCAGGTCATCCAAGAAGTATTCCAATAAATTTATCATTAGCAGAAGATCTAAATAAGCATGGCACGTTCATTAAAAAAAGGTCCTTATATCGAACACCATTTGGCGAAAAAGGTGGATGTCATGAACGATTCCGGAAAGAAATCGGTGATCAAGACATGGTCAAGGAGATCAATGATCTCCCCGGATTTTGTCGGCCACACTTTTGCGGTGCATAATGGGAACAAATTTATACCTGTATTTGTGACCGACAATATGGTTGGTCATAAATTGGGAGAATTTGCCCCTACCAGGAATTTCCGTGGACACATTGCCAAAAAAGATAAAGGAAAGAGATAATCATGGAAGCAGTCGCAAAATTAAAGAATGTTCCTACCTCACCCCGGAAAATGCGTCTGGTGGCGGATTTGGTGAGAGGTAAAAAAGTGGGACAAGCATTAAGCATACTTAAGTTTACCCCAAATCACGGTGCCATCAAGTTAGAAAAGCTTTTACTTTCTGCAATAGCCAATTGGCAGGCCAAAAATCCCGATGAAAAGCTTGAAGATGCAGATTTGTATATAAAGACCATCTTTGTAGACGGTGGTAGGATGTTGAAACGGCTAAGACCTGCACCACAGGGCAGAGCCCATAGGATCCGTAAAAGATCAAATCATGTGACCTTAATTGTGGATTCACTAAGTGACGAGGTTACCGCTGATATTGTAGAATCAAATGAAAACGAAGACTAGAATATGGGACAAAAAGTTAACCCAATTGGTTTAAGACTTGGTATTATCAAGGGCTGGGACTCTAACTGGTATGGCGGTAGGGATTTCGCAGACAAGCTTTACGAAGACCAGAACATACGTAAATATGTATTTGCCAGGATTCCCAAAGGGGGAATATCCAAGGTAATCATAGAACGTACCCTGAAAAGAATAACCCTCACCATTCAGACGGCCAGACCGGGAGTGGTAATCGGGAAAGGCGGGTCTGAGGTAGACAAATTAAAAGAAGAACTTAAGAAATTGACGAACAAAGATGTTCAGATCAATATTTTTGAGATCAAAAGGCCCGAATTGGATGCCAAACTGGTTGGAGAATCCATTGCCCAACAATTGGAAGCAAGGATTTCTTTTAGAAGGGCCATGAAACAGTCCATTGCTTCTACCATGAGGGTAGGTGCAGAGGGCATAAAAGTGAAACTTTCCGGTAGATTGGGAGGTGCAGAAATGGCGAGGTCTGAAATGTACAAAGAGGGAAGAATTCCCCTTCACACCATCAGAGCTGACGTGGATTATGCAATATCTGAAGCCCAAACCGTTTATGGCCTTATCGGCATAAAGGTATGGATCTTCAAAGGCGAGGTGTATGGAAAAAGAGATCTTTCTCCCAATGCAGGTCTGTCCAATGAGCCCAAAGGAAATGCTCCAGCTGGAAACAGGAGGAGAAGGGAAGGTGGACCTAAGAGAAGAAAAAGAAATAACTAATTCACCCTAACTGAGCAATCATGTTACAGCCAAGAAGAACGAAATTTAGAAAAATGCATAAGGGGAGGGTCAAAGGAATTGCCCAAAGAGGTCATACTTTGGCTTTCGGCAACTTTGGCATCAAATCCCTAGAACCTGGTTGGATCACTTCAAGACAAATTGAAGCTGCCCGGATTGCCATGACCAGGGCCATGAAAAGAGAAGGACAGGTTTGGATAAGGATATTTCCGGATAAACCCATCACCAAAAAACCAGCAGAGGTAAGGATGGGTAAAGGAAAAGGGGCACCTGAATATTGGGTGGCAGTAATCAAGCCGGGAACCATTCTTTTTGAAGCTACCGGGGTAAGTCAGGAAGTGGCCCAGGAAGCACTGAGACTTGCACAGCAGAAACTTCCTGTCAGTACAAAATTCGTGGTTCGTAGAGATTACGTTGCATCATAAAGAAATGAAAAATTCCGAAATAAACGCCCTTACAGAGAGCGAAATCACAGAACGCATTGCTGCAGAACAGGAGAATTTGACAAAATTGCGCTTTGCACATGCCATTTCTCCCATTGAGAATCCAAATAGAATAAGAGAATCAAGGCGTTTGGTCGCAAGGTTGAAGACTTTTTTACGAGCCAAACAACTAGCTAAATAAGAAACACAATGGCTACTACAGAAAGAAATCTTCGTAAAGAAAGAATTGGTAAGGTAGTGAGCAACAAAATGGATAAATCCATAACCGTAGCAGTGGAAAGAAGAGTAAAACATCCTATCTATGGTAAATTTGTTGGGAAAACTACCAAATTTATGGCTCATGACGAGAACAACGAGTGTAACCCTGGTGACACCGTCAGAATAAGTGAAACCCGTCCGCTGAGTAAGCAGAAGCGTTGGAGAATGGTTGAAATCATTGAAAAGGCACTATAAATTATGATACAGCAAGAATCCAGATTGAATATAGCGGATAATTCAGGTGCCAAAGAAGTACTTGTGATCCGTGTTCTAGGGGGTACCGGTAGAAGGTATGCTTCTATTGGAGATAAAGTGGTCGTATCAGTAAAATCAGCCCTTTCTTCCAGCAGCATGAAAAAAGGCACCGTATCCAAAGCGGTAATCGTACGAACCAGAAAAGAAGTCAGAAGAAAAGACGGATCTTATATCCGTTTTGAAGATAATGCGGCCGTTCTTTTGAACAATAACGATGAACCTAGGGGAACCCGTATATTTGGTCCGGTAGCCAGGGAACTCAGGGAAAAGCAGTTTATGAAAATTATATCATTGGCCCCAGAAGTATTGTAATTATGGTAAGAAAATTTAATAAACAGCCAAAATTGCATATCAAAACAGGAGACACCATATTGGTCATCTCCGGCGATGATAAAGGCAAAAATGGTAAGATCCTTTCTGTGAACCTGGAAAAAAGAAGGGCAATCGTAGAGGGCCTGAATATGGTAACCAAACATATCAAACCCACAGCGAACACCCCTCAGGGAGGTATAGAAAAAAAGGAAGCTTCCATCCATATCAGCAATCTGAAATTGGTCGATCCAAAAACAGGTGAGGCTACCAGGATTGGGAGAAAGAAAAATGATGACGGAAAATTAGTAAGGTATTCTAAGAAAACCGGGGAGGTAATCAATGGCTAAACCTAGATTAAAAGAAAGATTTGATACTGAAATTACTCCGGAACTGAAGGATAAATTTCAATACACCAGCATCATGCAGGTTCCCAAATTGGAAAAAATTGTTATCAATAAGGGAATTGGCGCCGCTGTGGCGGACAAAAAACTGGTGGATCAGGGCGTAGAGGAGCTGTCCATCATTACGGGTCAACGGGCCGTAGCCACCAAAGCCAAAATATCCATTTCCAACTTTAAACTTAGAGATGGTATGCCCATAGGTGCAAAAGTTACACTTAGGGGATATAGAATGTACGAATTTCTGGACAGGCTTGTATCTGTAGCGCTTCCAAGGGTTCGTGATTTTAAAGGGATTTCTGACAAAGGATTTGATGGTCGGGGCAACTATACTTTAGGGGTTACTGAGCAGATCATTTTCCCTGAAATCAGTATTGACAAAGTCAATAGAATCTCAGGTATGGACATTACTTTGGTGACTTCCACCAATAGTGATGAAGAAGCTTATGCTTTGTTGAAATCGCTTGGAATGCCTTTTGTAAATAAAAATAAAGACAATTAAATATGGCAAGAGAATCAATCAAGGCCCGTGAAAGAAAAAGGGAAAAATTAGTAGCCAAATATGCCAAAAAGAGAGCAGAACTCAAAGCAGCTGGAGACTATGAAGCCCTTGATAAACTACCCAAGAATGCATCCCCTGTCAGGCTGCACAACAGGTGTAAACTTACCGGCCGGCCGAAAGGATACATGAGAAAATTCGGTATCAACCGGGTTACATTCAGAGAAATGGCTTCGGCAGGAAAAATTCCGGGTGTAACCAAATCAAGCTGGTAAAAATTATATAATAGTTTTTATTCTTAATTTCATTGTGTAACTTTGCACGCCCATTAGGGTTTTGCAGTTAGACTAATATAAATATGACTGATCCAATAGCTGATTATCTTACCAGGTTGAGAAATGCCATCAAGGCAACTCACCGGATAGTAGAGATCCCTGCTTCTAATATGAAAAAAGAGCTCACAAAAGTTCTTTTTGACAAAGGTTTTATACAAAACTATAAATTTATTGAAGAAGGTCCTCAAGGCACCATTAAAATAGCCTTGAAGTACAATCCTCAAACAAAAGAAAATGCCATTGTCAACCTTACTCGTATCAGCAAGCCAGGTTTAAGAAAATATGTAAACAAAGATTCCCTTCCCAGGGTAATCAATGGATTGGGCATTGCCATCCTGTCTACCTCAAAGGGGATCATGACTGACAAAGAAGCCCGTGTTGAAGGTGTGGGCGGAGAAGTACTTTGTCACGTTTATTAATAAATTGATATGTCTAGAATAGGTAAAAAACCGATAAATATACCTGCGGGTGTGACTGTAGACGTTTCTGATTATAATCAGGTAACTGTTAAAGGTCCCAAAGGTACACTGGTGCAGGAGGTTAACCCTGATATTCCGGTAAAAGTAAAAGACAATCATGTGGTTTTGGACAGACCCACTGATTCTAAAAGGCACAAATCACTTCATGGTCTTTACAGATCCCTTGTCAATAACATGGTGATAGGGGTAAATGAAGGGTACAAAAAGGAATTGGAATTGGTAGGAGTAGGTTATAAAGCCACCAATCAAGGACAGGTCCTTGAACTTGCTTTGGGTTATTCGCACAATATCTATTTTGCAATTCCCGGAGAGATTTCATTGAAGACGGAAACGCCAAAAGGAAAAAATCCATTGGTTACATTGGAAGGTATCGATAAGGAATTGATAGGTCAGGTTGCTGCCAAAATCAAATCATTACGTAAAGTTGAGCCATTTAAGGGCAAAGGTGTAAGGTTTGTTGGGGAGTATGTAAGACGTAAAGCGGGTAAAACTGCCGCTAAAAAATAATTAGAAGATGGCTTTCAAGAAAAAACTGAGAAGATTAAGGATCAAAAGAGGTATCAGGAGGAAAATCTCCGGTACAGATTCCAGACCGCGGCTTTCTGTGTTCAAAAGCAATACAGGAATTTATGCTCAATTAATAGATGATTTAAAAGGCCAGACACTGGCATCCGCTTCCTCCAAAGAATTGGGATCAAAAGCCAACATCAATGTTTCCGTTTCAAAGGAAGTTGGTAAAAAACTCGCAGAAAAAGCAGTTACAAATGGATTGAGTGAAGTTGTTTTTGACAGAAGCGGATACCTTTATCATGGAAATGTAAAAGCTTTGGCAGATGGTGCCAGAGAAGGAGGCCTTAAATTTTAAAAATATGTCCCAACTAAGTAAAAAACCCATTCGGGCTACAGATACAGAATTAAAGGAAAAGGTGGTTGCCATCAATCGAGTTGCCAAAGTGGTAAAAGGGGGTCGAAGATTTTCCTTTTCAGCCATAGTGGTAGTGGGAGATGGCAACGGGGTAGTAGGTTTCGGGCTTGGAAAAGCCAATGAAGTCACTGACTCCATCACGAAAGGCATTGAAGATGCCAAGAAAAACCTGATCAAGGTCCCCATGTTAAAGGGAACCATCCCACATGAACAGTTGGGTAAATTCGGTGGCGGTTTTGTATTGATCAAGCCGGCAGCACCAGGTACCGGTGTATTGGCCGGAGGTGCCATGAGAGCCGTTTTGGAAAGTGCCGGTTATACGGATATCCTTGCGAAATCAAAAGGTTCTTCCAATCCCCACAACGTGGTGAAAGCCACCGTGGATGCCTTGTTACATCTTAGGGATGCCATTGCGGTTTCACAACAGAGAAGGGTTAAGATGTCAAAAGTGTTTAATGGTTAAAGATATGGCTAAGGTAAAAATAACACAAATCAGAAGTACCATTAAAAGACCCAAAAATCAAAAAGCTACGATTACAGCTTTAGGTCTTGGTAAAATCAACAGAACCGTTGAAAGGGAGAAAACCCCAACGTTGGAGGGTATGATCCGTAAAGTTAGCCATCTTGTTCAAGTACAGGAAGTTTAAAAGTCTTATGCCCAAGGCAGGAGGACAAATTAAGCTGATCTAAAAAAATATACAGAATGAAATTACATACATTAAAACCAGCCGAAGGCTCTGTTAAAAACAGGAAAAGAATCGGTAGGGGTCAAGGTTCAGGTAGGGGTGGTACTTCTACCAGAGGGCATAAGGGTGCTAAATCCAGGTCTGGTTACAAAAGTAAATTGGGTTTTGAGGGTGGTCAAATGCCGCTTCAGAGGAGGATCCCTAAATTTGGTTTCAAAAATCACAACCGAGTTGAATATCAGGCCGTTAACCTAGATACCTTACAGGAATTGGCAACAAAGCATAACCTGGAGTCGGTCGATTTTGAAATTTTGGTACAAAATAGCATTGTTTCAAAAAAAGATCTTGTAAAAGTCCTTGGAAGGGGCGAACTTACCTCTAAAATCAATGTAAGTGCCCACAGTTTCTCCGCTTCTGCCATTTCGGCCATAGAAAAAGCCGGTGGAGCTGTAAATAAGATTTAATTCATGAAAAAGTTCATCACAACAGTAAAGAACATCTTTTCGATAGAGGATTTAAGAATCCGGATTTTAAATACTGTAGGATTGCTTATAGTTTTTAGAATCGGGTCTTTCGTGGTTCTACCGGGAGTGGATCCAAGTAGGCTTGGAGAAGCTGCTACCGGTATTTTCGGATTGATCGATACCTTTTTAGGGGGTTCTTTCAGTAGGGCTTCCATTTTTGGTTTGGGAATCATGCCTTATATTTCTGCTTCAATTGTATTGCAATTGCTGACTGTTGGGGTACCTTATTTCCAAAAACTCCAAAAGGAAGGAGAGTCCGGAAGAAAAAGAATTAATCAGATTACCCGTGTTCTTACCATTTTGATTACGCTCGCACAGGGCATTGGATACATCACAGCCACCATTCCCAATGAAGCCATTGTGGTGGACAAAACCTTGTTCATGATCAGTGCATTGATTCTGCTTACTTCCGGTACGATGTTCTGTATGTGGATAGGTGAGAAGATCACAGAGAAAGGAATCGGCAATGGAATATCCATGTTGATTATGATCGGGATTATTTCGGCTCTTCCAGGCGCATTATTATCAGAAAGTTTGTCCAAAGGCGGGGGCGGGATTTTACTGTTGATTATAGAAGCTGTCATACTCTTCTTTGTTGTGGTCGGGGTAGTAGCACTTACCGAGGCTGTAAGGAGAATTCCTGTTCAGTATGCTAAGCAGGTTGTAGGAGGAAAAGTTTATGGTGGACAACGGCAGTATATTCCAATAAAAGTAAATGCTTCCGGTGTCATGCCGATTATCTTTGCACAATCACTGATGTTTTTACCGGCATTGATTGCCCAAATATGGGCTGACAACAGTGATATCGCAGCGTATATAGGTACCACCTTCAGTGATTTCACTTCTTGGCAATACAATTTGGTTTTTGCCTTGATGATCATTTTGTTTACTTTTTTCTATACGGCTATTACCGTTAATCCTGAACAAATCGCCGAAGACATGAAAAGAAATGGGGGATTTGTTCCGGGAATTAAACCTGGTGGCCCTACTGCTGATTTCATAGATAATATCATTTCAAGAATTACGTTGCCTGGTTCAATTTTACTGGCTCTAGTGGCCATTATGCCGGCGTTTGCGATTATGGCAGGTGTCAGTGCTGAGTTTTCCCAATTTTATGGCGGGACTTCTTTGCTGATTATGGTAGGGGTGATTTTGGATACCTTAAGGCAGATTGAAAGTTATTTGTTGATGCGCCATTATGAAGGAATGATGAAAAGTGGTAATATGAAAAATGACCCTTCAAGTTATGCTGTGGCCTAACTATGATACACTTTAAGTCGGAAGATGAAATTGAAATAATAAAAAAGAGTGCACAGATCCTTGGAAAAGCCCATGGTGAAGTTGCAAAACATGTTAAAGAAGGGGTAAAGACCTCTTTTTTGGATAAAATTGCTGAAGAATACATTAGAGACAATGATGGAGTACCTTCCTTTAAAGGATACAATGGATTCCCTTCCTCTCTCTGTATTTCCGTAAATGAAGTAGTCGTTCACGGATTTCCAAGTCAGTATGTTTTGAAAGATGGAGATATAATCTCAATAGATTGTGGAGTCTTTCACCAAGGTTATCATAGCGATTCCGCTTATACTTACCCTGTTGGTGAAGTTTCCCCCCATATTGAAGCCCTCTTAAAAGCAACAAAGGAATCCCTTTATTTAGGAATAGAAAAGGCGGTATTCAAAAACCGCGTTGGAGATATTGGTAATGCCATCCAGAAATATGTAGAGGCCAAAGGTTTTACGGTAGTACGTGAGCTGGTCGGACATGGACTTGGAAAAAATCTCCATGAAGCCCCTGAAGTACCCAATTATGGAAAGAAGGGCAGCGGCCCTTCCCTAAAGGGAGGAATGGTACTTGCCATTGAGCCCATGGTTAATTTCGGGACCAGAAATGTGGTTCAGGAAAGGGATGGTTGGACTATCCGAACTGCCGATAGGAAACCTTCTGCCCATTTTGAACATACGGTGGCCATCTTTGAGGACAGAACCGAGGTATTGACTACTCATCGTTACATAGAAGAAAATTTTAAAAGGTAATATGGCTAAACAAGCATCTATAGAACAAGACGGTACCATTGTTGAGGCATTGTCCAATGCGATGTTTAAAGTAGAACTTGAAAACGGACATCAATTGATTGCCCATATTTCGGGTAAAATGCGGATGAATTATATCAAGATATTACCGGGTGATAAAGTGAAATTGGAAATGTCTCCTTACGACCTTTCCAAAGGAAGGATTGTATACAGGTATAAATAATTCTTAACCTGAGTAGAGACCTTCCGGTTAAAGATAACAGGAAATAAACATTATTGATATGAAAGTTAAAGCGTCTATTAAAAAGAGAAGCGTTGACTGTAAAGTTATCCGAAGAAAAGGAAAGCTTTATGTGATCAACAAGAAGAATCCTAAGTTTAAACAAAGACAAGGTTAATATTATGGCTAGAATTGCAGGTGTCGACATTCCAGACAACAAACGTGGTGAGGTAGGACTTACTTATATTTTTGGTATTGGTAGAAGTATGGCTAAGGCCATCCTCAACAAAGCAGGCATTTCCCTTGATAAAAAAGCAGGAGAATGGGATGATGATGAGGCCACAGCCATCAGAAACATTATTGCTGAAGAGCACAAAACCGAAGGTGCACTGAAATCAGAAGTTCAGTTAAGTATCAAAAGGTTGATGGATATAGGATGTTATAGAGGTTTAAGACACCGAAAAGGTCTTCCTGTAAGGGGTCAAAAAACCAAAAATAACGCCAGGACCAGAAAAGGAAAGAGAAAAA
>JBBDSA010000068.1:0-3883 GCA_040905165.1 Cyclobacteriaceae bacterium
CTAGGTTTTTTGCTGATTTGGTTAACCTTTCTGACTTTGAGGCTACGAAAATACACCGTCATCTTCATTTCTTCATTTTTAAAATGTTAGTTTTCGGAATGACGGTTTTTTGGCACTTTCACACCCCGAACTCAGGTTATTAGAGAATTTAATATTTCATGAGGAATCCTCTTATGTTCACTCGAAAAAAATCAGGGGATTGGATATTTTTTTCTTGACCTTCCTGCACTCCCCAGGCGGGTTTCATACTTTTTGGGTCAAACCAAAAAGTACAGGGTTTAACGATTAAAAGCTAGTGATAACACTTATTTATAATACCGCAATAGACCCAATTATCCAATACTTAGTAATTACAGAGAAAAAATTCTTTCCATCAAAACCCATTTCTCCCCAGGTTTGGCCCAGGGAAGTTCTTTTTGAAATTCACCCATCAATTTTTCCCATTTTTGGACTTCAGGATTTTCGGCATCCAAGTGGGCTTTTTGATCAAAAGAAAAAATTTCATCGACTTCCATGATCATAAAAAGCCTGTTACCGATTAAATAAATGTCCATCAATCTGATACCTGCTTCCCTAATGCTGTCAAGAATGGCCTGAGGCACTTCCTGATGGTGAGATTTGTATTCATTAATGGCCTCCTCATCCTCTTTTAGATCAAGTGCAAAACAAAACCTTTTTAAGCCCTTATTTAACATCATCCATTGGATTTATATGCGATAAAATACGGAAGCATTTTTAGCCCAGATTTTAGCCTGGGTATCTGCCGGGAAATTGTTCAGGTATTTTTTTATTATATCAAAAATCTGATTATAGCTACCCGCCAACAGGCAAACAGGCCAGTCGGATCCATACATCAACCTATCCTCCCCAAAAGCTTCCATTACCACGTCCAAATAAGGAAAAAAATCATTCTCTTCCCAATTATTCCAATTGGCCTCAGTTACCATTCCCGAAACCTTACAATAAACATTCTTATTTTCCCCTAAGGCCTTTATTAATTCCTTCCACTCCCCCATTTTCCCGGATTTTATAGAAGGTTTGGCCATATGGTCTAAAACAAAGGGGGCATCAGGAAAATTTTCAACGGTTTTAATAGCTCCCTTTAATTGATGGGGAAATACCAAAAGATCATAGACATAGCCTGCCTCAAATAACCATCCCAAACCCCTTTGGAATTCAGCATTCAAAATAAAATCAGGATCACTTTCATCTTGCAAAATATGACGGAATCCTTTCAACTTCTGAAAAGGGACATATAAATTAAGCCTTTCCCGTAGCGCTGGGGATTTTAAATCCAACCATCCTATTATGCCCTTAATAAAATCATTCTCGTCAGCCTGTTGAAGTAAAAAATGATTTTCATCTTCATCCTGAATGGCCTGAACAACTATGGATCCGGAAATCCCATGCTGTTTGAATTCCCTTTCGAGCATGATGGGTTTAAAATCTTTCTTGAGCCTGGCCATCTCCTCATTGATCCACGGAAATCTTTCGGGCTGGTAATTCCATAAATGATGGTGCGCATCAAATATTTCCATAGAACTTTAAAGATAATGGTTCAGCCCCTGTCAGGGATGTTTATATAAAAACACATTGGTATTCATTCCTGCCCCAACGGATGCGAACAGGTTGTAATCCTTTGAATGGAAAGCATGGTTTTCCAAGTCTCCTTTGGCTATATAATCATATAAAATAGGCACAGTAGCGACAGAATTATTTCCCAATTCCTGAATCGTCATGGGCATCAGGTGTGCAGGGATTTCCTTTTGATCATACAAAGCAAACAATCTTTCCAGAATGTTGTGATCCATTTTTGCGTTGGCCTGATGGATCAAAACTTTATTAATCTGATGCAAGGACAATTTGGATTGATCAATACATGCTTTTAAGGTTATGGGGACAGTCTTTATGGCGTATTCATACAATTTTCTCCCGTTCATTTTTAAAAATAAAGTATCATCCGGATAATTGGGATCATACGATTTACCCATTTCAAGTAAATAGGCATGTTGAAATGTATCAGAACGGGTCAGATGATTAAGAATGCCCACATCCGAATCACTTTCATGAGATTCTAAAATCACAGCACCCGCGCCATCTGAAAATATCATGCTGTCAATATCATGGGGATCAGAAATTCTGGATAAGTTTTCTGATCCAATGACCAAAGCCTTTTTTGCATCACCTGATTTAATAAAATAATTGGCCTGTATCATGGCCTGTACCCACCCCGGACAACCAAATGGGAGATCATAAGCAACAGAAAATGGATTTTTAATACCCAATTTATGTTTTACCCTGGCAGCAATCGTGGGGCAGCTGTCTACACGGGTATTGCCCAACCTAATGTCTCCGAAATTATGGGCTACAATGATGTAATCCAGAGTTTCCGGATCAATACCTGCATCATCAATGGCCTCTTTTCCAGCGAAATAGGCCATGTCTGAAGTCGTATACTCATCTTCTACATACCTTCTTTCCCTGATTTCGGTAATCTTTTGAAGCGTAGCGATGATGTCGGGGTTTGATTTAAGCAAAGGCTTACCTTCAACATCAAAAAATTCTTTAGTCAAAAAATAGTCATTGGGAATTACCACATTTGGAACATACCTACCCGATCCCACAATCACACTGCTAAGGTTTATTTTACTCATTCTTTATGCTTTAATAATAGGCCTCGAAATTAATAAAAAAACAAAACTAGCAATAATTCAGGGACTCAATAAATAAAATCCAATTTTAAATTATTTCTATGGGGTGATCCTCATGCTGATAACAGTCAGGAGCCACTAAGGTACTAAAAATAAGGAAAGTTTTTAACAAAAAAAGGGTGATAAAAATCACCCTTTTCTTTTAAATATTAGGTTGTGGGGTAGTCCTTAAATAAGGTTTGATTTCTTTAAATCCTTTTGGGAATTTTGCTGGAATGTCTTCAGTTTTAATCGCCGGTGATACAACCACATCCTCTCCCTGCTTCCAATTGGCAGGTGTCGCAACAGAATAATTTGCCGTTAATTGAAGAGAATCAATCACCCTTAGCAATTCATCAAAATTTCTTCCCGTACTCGCCGGATAGGTAATGATCAATTTAACTTTCTTATCATTTCCTATAATGAAGACGGAACGAACCGTTAAGTTTTCATTGGCCTTGGGATGAATCATATCATACAATTCCGATACCTTTTTGTCTTCATCCGCAATTATGGGAAAATTCACCACCGTATGCTGTGTTTCGTTGATATCATTTACCCAGGATTTATGGCTTTCGAGCCCATCCACGCTCAAGGCCACCATTTTGACATTCCTTTTGTCAAATTCGGATTTCAACTTGGCTGCAGCCCCTAATTCAGTAGTGCAAACAGGGGTATAGTCAGCTGGATGGGAAAATAAAATTCCCCAGCTATCACCAAGATATTCATGAAAATTGATTTTTCCTTCTGTAGTATCCGCTGTAAAATTTGGAGCGGTGTCACCGAGTCTTAAAGTCATAATCTTTTTAGTTAAGTTGTTTTAATTTTAGGATCTTCTATAGAATTAATTAGGTGAACAGAAAAGACTTAAAAATAGTTTAAACCTGTGCCGTCCAAATTCATTAATAAATTATTTTTAACTAATTTTCAAAGCATTGGCCATTAGGAAAAGAATAATCTTTTGTTGGGTTTTGGTTTGTACTTTAAAGGCTCTATATTTGCAACACCTTTTGAAAAAGAGCATAAAATGGTCTGTTCGTCTAGGGGTTAGGACGTATCCCTTTCACGGATAAAACACGGGTTCGATTCCCGTACAGACTACATTTTAAGTTTTAATTTTTATTATTATTTGTTCAACTGGTCCGTTCGTCTAGGGGTTAGGACGTATCCCTTTCACGGATGAAACACGGGTT
>JBBDSA010000069.1:0-92199 GCA_040905165.1 Cyclobacteriaceae bacterium
CCAGTACCGGGCTGGGGAATTCATTTTCCAGTAACCCGATTATGTTGCCCATCTTACATTCCTGGATATGACTGCTGATGCCAAGGGATCTGTTTAGTTTCATAGTATCTTTATTTATCATAAAGATAATAAAACTATTTAAGTTAGCGCCATTACCCTAAAGGGGAGGCTGGGGTGGGACAAAAAATAACCGCCTGATGCAAAAGACCAGCCGCATGGTTATAAATACCAACCACATCAGTTCAACCCTTACCAGGGTTGGATATATCAGGTCACTTGATGGAAAAGGACCAGCTTTCTAAAGTAGCACCCATTAATTTCCCCGGATCAATTCCATTTCGGTTGCCTTTCCATGACTTAAAGTAAAGATTGATTGATTTTTTCATTGGATGGTTAAAACAGCATTTTACTTTGATTTCAGCACCTCTAAGCCAAAATAGCCTATTATCATCGTTCTGTGTTCTACCCAAAATAAGATTTTCAGAGACCTGAAATGGGTTCGCCTTTCTTAAACAGAACTTATTCCCCCTGCATTTTCCCCAGTTTTGTATCCTGATCTCTGTCAATGTTCAACCAGCTATTGTCAGATTTCACATTAATCCATTTTAAATATTAAATCAAACAAAAGTGAAAAGGATTACAATTTCTTTATTAATGTTCTTATTGAGCCTCAGCTTATTGATGGCTCAGGAGGAAAAAGTGACGCTAAGCGGATATGTCCGTGACGGTACCTCAGGAGAGGAGCTTCTGGGAGCAACAGTTATGGTTTTGGGCAGCCAAGATGGCGCTATCACCAATCTGTATGGTTTTTACTCCTTACAACTCATTTCTGGGAATCATCGGATGCAAGTCAGTTATATGGGATATGATAGCCAGGTAATACAAGTTATACCAGAAAAAAACCGTGTTCTTAATGTAGAATTGATGCCGGCAGATTATCCCCTGGAGACGGTGGAAGTTTCAGCAATTGCCAAAGACGAAAAAATCCTTGAAATAGGGAGTGGCATAGAACGGGTTTCCATAGAGCAGATGAAAAAAATGCCTAAACTATTGGGAGAAGTAGATCTGATCAGAAATATCCAATTGCTTCCCGGAATATCCACTGTGGGAGAGGGCACTTCCGGATTTAATGTACGTGGAGGAGGAGCGGATGAAAACCTGATATTGTTGGATGAAGCTACGGTATTCAATGCCGCCCATGTCATGGGTTTTTTCTCTGTTTTCAATTCGGATGCGATCAAGGATGTCAAAATCTACAAGGGTGGATTGCCGGCCCAATATGGTGGAAGATTATCTTCCGTATTGGATGTAAGACAACTGGAAGGCAACTCCAAAAAATTAAAGGTCAACGGTGGTATTGGGCTTTTGAGCAGTAGGCTTACCGTGGAAGGTCCCCTCCAAAGGGACAAAACATCTTTTCTGGTGGCGGGCAGAAGGTCTTATATGGATGTTTTCACCAGACTTTCAGGTGACGAAGAATTGAAAAACAACAATCTTTATTTCTATGACTTCAATGCCAAAATAAACCATAAGATTTCTGATAATGACAGGTTCTTCCTTTCCTACTATTCGGGAAACGATGTGATGAAATTGGGAGATCTTTTCAGCAGCAATTGGGGAAACAATACCATGACTTTAAGGTGGAACCATGTCTTCAATCCCAAATTGTTCACCAATATCACTGTCACCAACAGCAGGTATTTTTATCACATCCTAGGCAATCACGGGCCTGATTCCTGGGATTGGAAATCAAGTATCCTGAACCGGAATTTTAAGGCAGATGCTGCCTATTTTGTTAACCCAAACAGAACCGTTGATTTTGGTATTCAATCCAGTATACAGGATTATGTGCCGGGGACTATTCTTCCTACCAGTGAAACATCAGCAGTGAATTCCATTGATATGGCCAAAGAGCATGCCATTGAATCCGGAGTCTATGTCTCATGGAATGAAAAAATCAATAAACAATGGAAATTTGAGCTAGGACTCAGGTATGTGGACTTCAGGAGACTCGGTGGAACACAATATGTTTATCAAGATGGGGTAAAGGAAAGAGAAGCGATTATTGACTCGCTCAGTTTTTCACGGTATCAAACCATGGTCGGATACAATGGGATTGAACCAAGATTCAACCTGAACTTTAACCCCAACAGTCATACTGCTATCAAGGCAAGTTTTCACCGTGCCAACCAGTTTGTTCATCTGATTTCAAACACCAATTCCCCTTCTCCGATAGATGTTTGGAAGCCATCCAATGCCTACCTGAAGCCTTCACAGGTGGACCAAGTATCCTTGTCCTATGTAAGGGGCATTCTCCATAACACCTTTGAGCTGGTGGTAGAGAGCTATTATAAAGATTACAGAAGTGTGGTGGATTTTAAAGATGGAGCCAGGCTGGAATTTAACGAAACCCTGGAAACAGAAGTATTGGAAGGAATAGGGCGGGCCTATGGGCTGGAAGTTTCCATAGAAAAAAAAGAAGGCAGGTTTACAGGGCGAATTAGCTATACCCTATCCAGATCAGAAAGAAAAGTCGCTGGAATCAATCGAGGAGAATGGTACAGGGCCAATTTTGACAAACCGCATGACTTAAGCATTTATGGGCTATACGAGCTTAACAAAAAGTGGGATTTCTCGGCCAATTTTGTCCTTGCATCCGGAAGACCTTTTACCCAACCCATTGGAAAGTACGAGTGGGATGGAATGGTCCTGCCTGTGATGGGGGATAGAAATGCGCATAGCATCCCAGTTTATCACCGGCTGGATATATCAGCCAACCTCAATCCAGAGGGCAAGAAAGGATCGTGGAGTTTTGGCCTTTATAATGTCTACGCCAGAAGGAATGCCTACTCCATCTTTTTCAGACAACAGGAAAATGCAACACAGACTGAGGCTGTGAGACTGTCGATTTTGGGGTCTGTGATTCCCAGCGTTACTTATAACTTTAAATTTTAAAAATTATGAAACCTATATTAAACATTTTGATTTGTTTGTGCTCTTTATTGATGTTCTCCTGCCTTGATATCATTGAAATGGAGGTTAAATCCTTCGAACCCATGATAGTGGTAGATGGGGAAATAAATAATGTGGATGAATACCAAACCATTCGATTGGGGATATCCCAACCCTATTTTCAAAGTCATTCAACAATAGGCCTAGAACAGGTTGTGATTGAATTATTTGAAGATAATGTACCTGTGGGCACTTATATCTATTCTGAGGAGGGGGAGTACCTTCTCCACCATACTGGAAAAACCGGAAGTGCCTATAGGATAGAAATCTCTTTACCTGATCTGAAAGAATATGACCATTTAAGTGAAAAGGTGATCTCAAGTGAAACTGAGGTACTTCATCCGGTTTCTGAAATCACCGCGCTGATGTATGAATACAAGCCTGAAAGTTTGATCTTTGAAGAGGGTTATTACCTGTTGATCGACACATTTGATCCAATAGGAAAAGGGAATAACTACAGGTGGAAAGTTCAGGTTAACGGAGTCCTTTCCAATGATCCCCGCCAAATTTTGATCCTGGAAGATGACAGGGTTGATGGCAATGTGATCAATGGGCTGGATTTGACCTTTGAACCGTTTCAGGAAGATGATGTAGTAGTGGTTTACCAACAATCCATCAGTAATCCATTTTATAAATTTTTATTTGATATATATATGCAGTCATTGACACAGGAGAGTTTCTTTGATTCACCCGCATTTAATCCAAAATCAAATTTGATTTCAGACATACCAGTAGCAGGGTATTTCAACGCCAGTGCCTACCGGAAGGCTGAAATTGTCATGGGGAAATAGATTGGTTTTTTTGGTAAAAAGACTTGGTGCCTATTAATTAATAAATTATCCCTCCTTCGAGTGGCCCATCTCTCACTCGAAGGAGGGATACTTCCAACTTTTTCGTTAAGGTTAAGGAATTCCATCTTCCTGAATGCTTTGTTAAGTGCTGCTCCTCTGTCTTTTCGCAACTTTGAAATGTCAAGTTTGACCATCTTCATTCCCTTTTTCATATCCCTCATAGTAATAAGATTGTTCTAGGCCCTTAAAAATTATTTCACGAGTCTCTATGTCTTCGGTCAAGTGCGTAATGAGCAATTAACGTAATTCCAGGTCGTTAATGGGACTGCGTTCCATTGCCTGTAAGTAAAGTGTTTTGTCCACAAATTGCCAGTTCACTACTTTTTTCAATCTCTTTTTAAGAAGCATATCCAACCATATGCGCATTGACCTGCCATTTCCTTCTATAAAAGTATGAGCTATGTTCATTTCTACATACTTTAAAATTATTTCCTCAAAAGTATTTTCTGACATTTGCTCCACTTTAGACAAAGCCTCCTTCAAATACAATACCGTTGCAAATCTAAAACCGCCTTTTGAGATGTTTTGGGTGCGTATTCTCCCCGCAAAATCGTAAAGTCCGTCAAACTGATATTTGTTTATTTCTTGTAATCAGCTGATGTTCCCTGTTTCTATTTTGTCTATATCACCAGTTTCAAACAATCGGAAGGCTTTTTCCAGGCTTTTTTTACCTACATTCTTCATCTTTGTTTAAGGTTGGATTGTTTGTGGTTTTAAGGATGGGCATAACGGTCAAAGCTTGTGGGCGTCGGGCACTTTCGGAGCCCTTCTCTTTCCCGCTTCGCACACCCTCTTCAAATGTACTAAAAATTTATTTTAACCGGGAACTGCCTGCTTGCGGTAGGCAGGCTGGACCCCAGTTCGTGGTATGGCTGTGCCTTGTTTATTCAGGTGTCTTGCTATTCTGATTCCTAAATCATCTAAAAATTTTCTGTTTCTATTTTTCTTTATTGTTTCCAAGGCTCTTTTTGAATTTTCACATCTTTAATTTAACAAATAGAAATGTACTTTTCTATTTTTTGTAGTGCTCATTTTAAATATTATATAAATTTAATATAGTTAATAGATAAAATATAAATTACTAAATAAATATTCAAATTAACTTTATAATTAATCAAATTCTTTTCAAAATATCTCTAAATCATATGATTTCATAGATCCGTATTTCTATCGATAAATTACCCGTATTTTATCGATAAATTAATCATAGATTATCATTTAATGATGATTGCAGATTTGCGAAAATAAAAACTTGTTTTATAGGTTTGGAATTGCGATCTTACTTATAGGTTTGGAATTGCAATCTTACTTTTTCGGCCTCACTTTCCGTGGAATATGAAAATGAAACATTTATTATTTTATTAAAACCAATACTAAAAGAGGCCTGCCTATGAGATAAAGAACGAAAAAACGACCCTATATTATAAAAAAACGAGAGGTACAGAAACCCGCCTCCCTTCTCAATTGATTTTTATTTAAAAGAAAAAAAATGAAATTAAAACAATTTTGTGGTGATTTTTTAGGTCGCCACTGTAAAACAATGCACATTATACAGTTAAGTCTGTTTTTGCTAGTGTTAAATTCTGCCATTTTCTTCAGTACCATTTCCTATTCACAAAGCACAAATATTGAGCAATCCCAGCAGAAAACGGTTACCGGTATGGTAACCGATGTCGAAGGCCTTCCTTTGATTGGCGTTGCGGTTTTAGAAAAAGGAACTACCAACGGTACAATAACCAATCTGGACGGCGAGTTTTCACTTACCATTCCAGAGGATTCGGAAATTTTGCGGTTTTCCTATATTGGCTACCAACCACAGGAAGTTGCGATCGGATCCCAATCAAAAATCAACGTCACAATGCTTGATGCTGTGGTTGGGTTGAATGAGGTAGTTATTACAGCCCTGGGCATTTCCCGGGAGAAAGAATCACTCGGATATTCAGTTGGAACAGTTAGTGGCGAGGATTTAAATGAAACGCCTCAGGCTAGTGTACTCAACTCCATGCAAGGAAAAGTTGCCGGCGTACAGATTTCTCAAACCTACGGTGTTAAAGGTTCTTCCATTAGTATGGTAATTAGAGGAGCATCATCGCTAAACTCAGACAATCAACCTTTATTTGTTGTCGATGGTGTCCCGATTTATAATACGGTGAATAATCAATTTAATCAGGTTGACCTTGGTAATGCTGTTTCTGACTTAAATCCTGACGATATAGAATCAGTTTCAATATTAAAAGGACCCAGTGCCGCAGCACTCTATGGTTCACGCGCGGGAAACGGGGTTGTACTTATTACAACAACTACGGGAAAAAATCAGAAAAAAGGACTTGGCGTTAGCTTTAATTCAGCACTTATTGCTGATGTACCGAATGAATATTTTCCTATACAAAATGAGTTTGCTTCAGGACAACAAGGTGCCTTTGCATTTGAAGGTGATGCTTACGAATTCTGGGGGCCCAAGTTAGACAATGGCTTTATTGCGCAGCAAAGATATGAGGACAGTCCAGGTGAATTGATTTCTCATGAAAATAATATAAATCGTCAGAAGGAATTTTATCAAACCGGCTTGACGCAAACAAATAATTTGGCGATTAGCGGGAATTATGACAAAGCCAATTTTCGTGTATCCGTAGGGAATTTCCTTAACAAAGGTATTATGCGAAATGTTGATTTGAAAAAGAATAATATAGGCATAAATGGAAACATGAAACTCAATGATAAAGTGGATATTTCTATAATGACGTCTCTGAATGAGTCCAAATCAGGTAATCGGCCAAATAATAATGATGGTTTTACTACCCCCACTAGAGCCATTCTGACCATAGGAGGACAAGTAGATATGTCACCTTATAAAAATCCAGAAACATGGTGGATGCCCGGCCAGGAAGGTGTAGTACAACGCAGATGGAAAGACAGATGGAATAATCCTTATTTGATGCAAGAGTTGGCAACAACTGGTTATGATCGTACACAGGTAATGTCTAAAGTACAATTGAATTGGGAAATTTTTGACGACTTTAGCTTTACAGGAAGTTATTTGCGTAGTAGTTTATCTCAAAGAGTTGAAGCACAAAAACCTTATAACACCGTTGATGCAGCTTATGGTGGATATGATCTTCTAAATTCCGGTGAAAGAGAGGAAAACTGGGAGGGAAGATTTTCTTATACTAAAACATTGACTGATTTCGACCTGCTCGTTAATGTAGGAGGGAACCTTCGGGACAATGTCAAAGAAAACATTCGTAATTCGACAACGAATTTGGTTATTCCAGGGTACTATAATATATCAAACGGGGGGCCTGGTTCTGTTTTATATAATAATTTTTGGAGTCAAAAGAAAGTTAACAGCCTTTTCGGACAAGCTTCTATTGGATATAAAAACAGTGTTTATCTTGACATTACAGCAAGAAATGACTGGTCCAGTACACTGCCCAAAGACAACAGGTCCTATTTTTATCCATCAGCTTCTCTTAGTGTATTGTTAAACGAAATGTTTGATATGCCCGAATGGATTAGCCTCGCCAAGGTACGTGCAGGATATGCTCAGGTGGGTAACGATGTAGATCCCTATCAGCTTGAGAGGTACTATAATTTTGGTCAAGACTGGGGAGATACCAAGCGAGCTAGTCTGGATTTAACTGCAAAGAATGCACAGCTAAAACCGGAAATAGCTACCTCGAAAGAAATTGGTGCTGAATTGTCTTTGTTTGATAACAGATTTTCACTGGATGCGACTTACTATGTTGTGGACAATGAAAATCAGATCCTTAATATAAGTACTCCAATTACATCTGGAGCATACAGCAAGCTAATAAATGCTGGATTGGTAAGAGGTAAAGGTTGGGAAGTGTCGCTTAATTCATCAATTATCAGACAAAAGGATTTTACTTTTGATTTAGGATTAAATTACACCAAGAATAGAACTACCATAATAGAACTCGCTGATGGAATTGAATATTTTGGAACAAAACAAGGAGCGGCTTATTTCTATACTTATCCCGGAGGAGAAATGGGAGACATATACCAGGCTCCTTTTGAAAAAGTAGAGGATGTCAATTCAGAGTACTATGGCCATGGAATAATTTATGCCAACGGTAAAACCCGAACAGTAACTGATCCTGATAAATTCGAGAAAATAGGAAATTACAACCCCGATTTTATGCTCGGAATACTGCCTAGTATGAAGTATAAAAACTTTAGGGTTTTTGCGAATTTTGATTGGAGATCAGGAGGAGAATTCTATTCGCAAACGATGATGTTCGCAAAGAATGATGGGAAGTTAGCGGGTTACCATGGAGGTGAAAGTTATGATATGAATGGGGATATTGTACAACAGATCAAAGACAATCCTGATAAATTTATAGATAAATGGGTAGGAGGGCGCGATTCCGAATATGGAGGTTTTGTTTGGACCGATGAGGGACAAAGAGAAGCCAGAAGTTATGTGAATGCTTCCGGAGAAAAAGTTTATGTAAATGATGCTAGTTTTGCAGTAGGAGTCCAACCAGATGGAAACGGAGGATATATTGAGAATTTCGGAGGTCCGGAAACCATATGGTTAAGTCCCTATCATGGCAACAGAAGCCAGGATAGATTACTTGCAGAAGCCAATCTTTACAGTGCTACTTATGTCAAGTTAAGAGAGCTAACAATTACTTATGATGTTCCGAGGACTTTGATAAACAAAATGAAACTTCAAAGGCTTTCATTATCCCTGATAGGTCAAAATTTATTTGTCTGGAGAAAGTCAGGAATTTTCATCGATCCGGAAACGGCTTTTTATTCCGAAAACGATGGATCTGGTGCCTTGCAGGGGGGATGGGAATATTATTCTGTGATTCCTTATACCCGTAGTTTCGGTTTTAAACTAGGTGCTGAATTTTAATTTTAATAATCATGAAAAATATATTTAAAATAATATTAACAGTAGCGCTTATTCCAATTTCAATATCATGTAATGATTTTGTGGAAGTAAATAAGAGCCCTAATGATGTGAGCAATATATCGCCGAACTTCTTGCTGAGCACTACCACCATTAATTTGGCAGCTACCTATACAGACCTTGCGGAAATGAATGGAAGAGTGGCTCCATTGTTACAGTATTTCCAGAAAAATGACGGTTATCAATCAGATGAGCTTAATGCATTAATTTGGCTTCCCAATACCAGAAGTATCTGGCAAGGTGCCTATGCTAATTTAGTAAATGTCCAGGCAATGTCTGACCTCAGTGTGGAGGAAGGCAACGTTTTTATAGAGGCAGTAGCTTTGGTCTATAGGGCTGTATTTATGGATTTAATCACGAAGATTTATGGGGATGCTCCCTTTTCGGAAACCAATCAGTTGGATGAAGGCATTGTTTTCCCTAAATATGATCAGCAGAAAGATATTTATGAAACACTGCTGATTGATTTAAGAACGGCAAAAAACATGCTGGAGGGAATTTCCGGCTCGGAAGTTCCCGTTTTGGATGGATATGATTTGTTATACGATGGAGATAAAAACAAGTGGATTAAATTTGTAAACTCTCTCAGGATCAGGATGTGTTTGTTATTAAACAACAAAAAGGGAGAATTAAGTGTGGATATAGATGCTGAATTTCAGGATGCTGCACAGAATGTTTTCACAAGTAATGATGACAATGCCGTCATCTATTACCTTGGTACCGCAGGAACTAATTCTTTTAGTGATGGTCCCTTTAATAATTCAATAATTTCTTTTTCCGAAAGAATGGGGCAAGGTTATCTTGACAGTCTAAGAAAGCAAAATGACCCGAGAATGTACAGGTGGTTAAGGCCTGTGGAAAGAAAATGGGATAGAGAAGTTAGTACAGAAACTACCATCCAATATGCAGATCCACTTGGACAAACCTTTCCTGTTGAACTACTGCCTTACCCAGACGGCTATGATGATTTAATTACAGACTTGTACATTGGCATTCCTGTAGGTAACGATATGTCCTGGACAGGGTTCAATGCCGGTCCCTATGCCAACAGTGATGAGCCTAAATTTTCTCCGTACCTATCCCGATTTGCTGATATGTATTATCAAAATGCCAATGATTATGTTAACAGGAAGATTATCACCTATTCTGAAGTTGAATTTATTCTTGCAGAAGCAGCGGCGATTGGAGCCTTTGGCGTCAGCGATGCAGAAACGCATTATAAAAATGCCATAGATGCTTCTATGGATATGTGGGGAATATTCGACGACTACGTAGGTGGTTTTGATTTTGAAAATTTCTATAGTCAGGAATCGGTCGACTTAAATCAGGCAACAAATAAGCATGAGCGCATTATGACACAAAAGTGGATATCCATGTGGCTCAGACCAGAGCCATGGTTCGACTGGCGAAGAACAGGGTATCCGAATTTTGTACCGCCCTACAGAGCAGATGAGCCGGCTATTCCCATAAGGTTTCATTACGATACCCCTAATCCTCCGGATCCTCAGTATGTGGATAAATACAATGAGGCTGTTGGCAGATTGGAAAAATCAGAATTTGTGAAGGCATCATCAACAGATGATCATCGCTCACGAATGTGGTTACTGCAAGGTACAAACAACCCTTATTAAAACATATTAGGCTATTAATTACAGAAGGTTTACTGAACTCGATTTCAGTAAACCTTCTTTTGTTTATAAAAATGGTAAAAAAAAGGTGCCGAACCTGCCGGATTTTGGGGTAAATTGCCCTGGAAACCATATAAATATAGGTTAACCAAAAATAATGTGATAATTAATTTTAGCTCTTCAGCCCGCATTTCGCTTATACAATGTCGTGGGTAGTAGGTCATTTGGATCTACTGCGGTTATTTTCCCTTTTCTTAATATAATCATCGGACTCTTCTTTTCTTTTTTGAAAAGAACAAGCTTGCGGTAAGGCTCTTCAAGCCCCTTTACAATTTTGTCGCGTTCTTCTTTTAATTGCTCTTTAGTTTCCATTGTACTTTTCTTTTAATTCTGCCACATCACCTTACATTGTTGACAGTAATTTCATTAAACAACAAAGAATCAGAATCGTTTTGAAGTGTAAATGAATAATAAGTTAAAGCTGAATCAGGATGGGCATACACGTGATATACATATTATTTTTCTTTACTCGTTTCGAATATATCAATATATGCAGTATCAATACCCTCAAGTCTATTATGAAAACCAAAATAACTGATTAAAACATTAGTAAATTTACTTTGGTCTAAATTGCCGTCATTTTTTTCAGTATTTACCTGACAACTAAACAAAATGAAAATTATAAATATGTTTTCTAAAGACTTCATTAGCATAAGCGTCCATGAGAATAAACTTAAAAACATGAGGTTTTCCAGAGCAATTACCTGACCTCTAATAACAAAGATAGCCACTAAGAACTGACCTTTTAGAAAATACTGTCCATCTCATTTTTTCTTTGGTGCTGCTGGCTCACTTTTTTGTCAAATATTTCTTTCAATAGTTTTTGTGTGCTTATATCTGAACGGAAAAAGGTGGCCCACTGTTGTGTATTGTTTGTGTTCGATGTCGTGTTTATCAAATGGTCTTTGCGTATCTACCACAGCTACAAGTTTACCTACAAAATGTGATGCGGGATTATAAGCATAGAATGAGATGACCATTAAGCCCATCTCTAATGCATAAATAGCTATGAAGGGCACCAAAATCCAAATTGGAAGTTCTTTTATATTTAACGACATTATAGGTTTCATAAAAAGTGTCTGTATTGAGAGAACTATCAATGTCCAAATGGATAGAGTCATTATTTTCTTGAACCGTTTTGTCTTTAGGTTAGGGTTAAAGTCTATTTTGGTCATCAATTCATCATGGGTTGTGTCCATCCAAAGCAAGAGAAAAAGTAAGAAAGGAAATGGGAAAAAATAGGCTACAATTGGAATTTGGGAGATTTGCCCTTTGAACATGGGTTCCGCAAAAAAAAATGATATTCCAATTATTAATGGTGAATAAATAAACAAGATCGACGTAAGTGGGGGTCCTTTAATTATATTTCTGCTGATGAATTGTTTCATTTAAATGAGGATTAACGTAATGAGTTTTAAATGTAATCTACTCAAAAATTAACTGTTTAATTTAAGCTGTCAAGGATACGATTAAAATTTATTATTGCTAATTCTTACTGCTTTAAAGTCACTATGGATAATTCCTAACTTCTAGCCGATCTACTTGTCTTAATTGCAGAAATCCATTCATCAAGGGTGATGTCACTAACGGATTTTTTTATCAAATTCGTTTTATAATGCTCAAAAAGTCTCGATGTTGGCTTAGCAATATCAACTACCAACATTTCCTTACCATCCGTCAAATAATCTGCTTCCAATATATAATTAATTCCATCATCACTGAATCCGTAACCAAAAACTATCAATTTTTCAGCTTCTTTAAGGTTGCTTTTAAATCGTTCTATCAGTTCTTTGTAATGAGGTTGCTTATACCACATTGCCTTTGATGACGCTCCACTTAAAATATCTGAATGTGTAAATTGAAAAAGTTCAGAATATTCAAATTTACCATCTTCATTTTCAATCTCTTTTTGAATTCTTCCTACACCCCAATCTTTCTTTACTCTTGTAAGATCAACGGGGTCAGCAATATTTGCAATATATGTATCTACACTTCCATGTAACTTATATAGCCGTAATGGTTTGTTATACTGATCGTTAAAATATTTAAGTCTTACTTTATACGTCTTTGATATACTCTGGTTGAGATGTACTTTACCATAATATCTGGAATTCAAGTCTGTGTAAGAATCAGTAAAATGTTGCCAGAGATTAGAATGTTTGGAGGCGATATGTTCAAATAGTAAATCATGATTGAGGGAATGCACATTAACGATACCCTTATCCTCTAAAATCGATTTTAAAAAGAATGAAAAAGTATCATATTTTGGGTAATTTCTTAAACTTACATCTTCATAGTACTTCTTTGACTGAAGAAGACTTGATATCAGTTTTGAAAAATTATCACTAAACCTTATAAGATGGTTTAAAGCATCTTTTGGGTAAGTTCTTGAAAAATTTTCATCGTTGAACTTCCCTCCTGTCAGCTATTCAAAAAGCGGGAATCCAAGTCTAGCAGAACCACTGCCTGGAAGGTTGCGGAAATACCGTGCCGCCCGGTGTAAAAGTTTACGGCAAGTTGCCGAATTATTATTAGTTGCAATATCCTCCTTTTTACCATTCAGCCTTTAATGGCATTAGCCAATGTTCCGACCTGATTTAGTTTCCGCTTTTGGCCAATTAAAAGCATTCCAAACTATTATTGCAGTCAATATGGATTCAACAATTGCTAAAAACACGTAAAAGCTGTACCAGGGAGTAAGGCTGCCTACGGCTATTAGTACCATCATTATTGTGAATATTGACCCAAATATTATATTTAGCCACTTATTTATTCTTGGTTTTAATAGCAGTGATAGGGTAATCATTATTGGAGGAATGACCATTATCAAAGATGCAATAAATAAGTTGGCAGGACTATATAAAACATTTTCTCCATTTATTAAACTGTTCACTTTGTCAGGAGTATATAATTCAAAATAATCCCCATATAAATAACAAAATGTTGCGGAAGTCCACAATGCAGCCAGCTTTGCTTTTACGTTGATTTCGAAATCCATCATTTAATTTATTTCATCAGTTATTTGGTATTTTTCTTTGGCCCTCCTAACAAAACGCATTGTTATTAATCAGAAAAAGGTCCGCCTCTGGTTCTGCTTGCTCCCAACAATTACCCACAGCTAAGTTTTATTAGCCTGAATATGTACCAGGACCTCCATAATTTCAGGTTGTCAAATTAAGAATTTAGTATAAGGAATCAAGGATGAATGTTTGATTTTTTTGATCCGGATCATCCATTAGGGCCATTCTTCCTTTTGTTCCTATTCCATTTTAGAGGAGCAGGGGACGATTGCAAAAGGAAAAGAAAAGACTACCTGATGGCCAAGTTTTGCCAAAATTTCACCTTGCAGCAGGACCAGCCCAAAAGTTGCTAAACAGTAAATCAGGCTAGCGGTAATGATCACTTTAAGGTACGCTTCAAAATTATTTTTGATAAGCAAATGACAGGTAATGCTGTAAAGGGCAAAACAAAAGGCAAGCCCCGATAATATAAAAAGTACCTCCTTTGGCATCCCAAAGAGGGATTCAAACCTGGCCAATACCTGGCTCAGCAGGATGGCCGTGGTCAAGGCACCCATTCCATCCAATAAGAATACGTTTTTGGCAGTGCAATTCATTATTCCTTTGTCCAGCCAATTTAATACTACCAGAATTTAATGAGAACCAATTTCGAACTTTGGTGATTAAGGTATATGGATCATCATCATGGTTTTCAATATCCTGACCCGCAATATCCCTAATTACTTTTTGGTAATAATATCGTTCAGTTTCTAGAATTAATATTTTTTTGGATTTCAATTTTCCTGAGCCATATGCCGAAGCACCGATATCTAAACCTAGTTCATAGGGCATATTAAATCTGGGAAGATCCCCTATTTTCATCGGTTTACTTCTTGACAAGTCATGAATTCCGTATTTACAATTTTTAATAAGGTCTTTGATTGTATTTACACGGACAATTGAAGAGGAAATTGTTTGGGATAATTTTGGAGTGTATCCAAGATATATCAAAGTAAATACTAGAGGACGAAGTAAATTTTTGTATTTATTATCGAACGGAAAATTTATGAATACATTTTTTTCAAATGGCATTCAAAATGAATTAATTATTTGGCGTAGGAAAATAACCGATCAATTCCACCAGTTTTAGAGTGAACTGCCACGTCTCCATTTTGTTTTGTTGCATTTTCTTCAGCAAATTTTATTGCGCCAAGTTTTGTAGTAAAAATTTTTGAAGCTCTGGTACTGCCATCTGCCACAACTGCCCATTTTTCACTATCACTTGAAATCACATGATATCTTTTGCTATCAGCGTGTTTAGCGTTTGCTGCTGCTTTTTTTCCTAACGCCTTAATGTAAAATTTTTTCCTCTCCATCATTCAAATTTATTGTTTATTCTATAAAATATATCAATCTATTTTCGTAATGGGTAAACCCTAATTCCCCGCAGATTTGATGAACAGCCCTATTTGAAACTTTCGGAACTCCCGGCGACATGGTTTCCACACCAAAAGCTGAAAATCCTTTTTCTCCCAACCACCGGGCGGTGGCTGCTGAACACCTGGCCCTTTGTTCCAGTTTTCTGTTCCAAAAAACTTTCGATGATGGTCTGTATACAGCAAAACGGTATTCCTTTTTTCAATGGTTAGGTTTGCTTTGTGGCAGGCTGATTCAATTTTTTCGGGTTCGATCATCTCGGCCAGCTTTTTATGGGAGAAATTTAAACATATATTAAATCTGAATCGATAGATTTTAAATATTTTTGTTTGATGCCATTTTTGGAAACCAAATCAACTTTAAATCCAACGATTTTCTCCAAATCTTCTGCCAAATCAATAAATATAATTCCAATCTTATCTGAGAACTCTACTAAAATATCTAAATCGCTGGAAGCATTTTGTTCACTACGTGCATAGGAACCAAATATGGCCATGGATTTTATTGGATAATCCTGGAATAACCTAACCTTATGATTACTCAATGTACTTTTAATTTCTTGAGCAGTTCTCATCATATAAGAATACCATTTTCAAACAAATATAAGAAATTATCAATTTTGTTTGGGATATTCTAAGGTACTTTAAACGATGGGGGAGGCTAAAAAATCCACCAACTACCACTTTTTGAATTGTTCAAAGCATTTGAAAATAGTCTTCTAGCCTTTGGTATTTTTACGCAGTTTCCGAAATGTCCAAATCAGGCTTCAAATTAACAGCCAAACGCCCGGCAAGCTTGACGGCCATATCCCTACTTGAATACACGAATGAATGTACAGATTTGGAAGCACTTTAATGGATCTGTATGCCCTGCTGCATTTATCAAGAGGAAGCCGGTCTCTTTTTGGCGTGATTTTCAACTTCGGCATTCAATTCAGCGCCTAAGAGAATAATAAAGGAGCTTAAATATAACCACAGCATCAAAATCACTACAGCAGAAATGGATCCATAGATTTCTCCGTAATTCCCGAAATTGCGGATATAAAAAGAAAAAGCCCATGAGGCCAAAAGCCATAAAATGGAGGCGAGCAGCGCACCTGGAATTAACCACTTGAACTTTGGCCGTTTTCTTCTCGGGGCAAAGGCATAGATTAAACTTATACTGGCTACCAGGATGAGGCCCATTACCAGCCATCGTAGCCAACTGATAAGGTTTTCAATGTTGTCCGGCAGCCCAATTTTTTCCACTATAGCTGGGAAAGCTACAATTAAGGCTACACTTAGAATGATTAAAATAATCGCTCCAAAAGTAAATAACAAAGTAAGACCATTGTGTTTTAGGAAACCTCTGCTACGTTTGGTTTCATAGGCGATGTCCACTCCCTTAAACAAGGATTTCGTACCTATATTGGCAATCCAGATGCCAAATAAAATACCGAAAGCAGTGCCCCAGCCCAAGGCATCTCCCGAGGTTTTAATGAATTTATCTATCCGTTTTTGGAGGATTTCATAAGTTTGGTCAGGCATCATCGAACTGATGGTGATAAGCTGCTCTTCTATTTGCTGGGGATCCATTACGAGACCATAAATTGAAATCAGGGCCATGATTGCCGGGAAAATTGCCAAAAATCCAAAAAAAGCCACGCCTGCCGCAACAATAATTACATTGTTTTCAGCAATTTGGTCCTTTACCTTAAGCAGTAAGGCCTTCCACTCGGATAATGATATTTCAGAAGGGGATCTTACCTTATTCCTTTTGTCCTTATTTTTTTGAGGCATTTGATTCAGATTATAGTTGCATTTGAAAAGCCAGGGTTAATAGCAAAATGTTCCTTTTTACCTGCCCCAATATAAGTAAATTTACTTTTTATTAATTTTTTTTAATGCCGATCAGGTAGAAATGATAATTTTACTGGATTTTCAAATGGCGTCTGTGTTGGGAATGGTATCGCTGGGAGGTGAAATTGAATTGAATGATAAAAGTCCCTGAAAAAAAAAGCACTTCCAATTTACATCATAAGTAGCTGGTTACTTAGAACTTTCTGTCGGAATCAATACAATGCCCTGTCCCTGGAAACAGTGTGTACTTCAGGGTGAGTCTCAAGCCACGGGGCAAGGGTTCCAGCTTCCCTGTCCGGTGTGTATTTAAATAACCATTTTTCACCAAAAGTGAAGAAGAACTTGGTCACTTCGAAATACCAACATGATAATAATCATAATCCAAAGAGTTTTTCATCATGTGTATTGCATGGGTGAATTATTAACTTTCCATCGAAATGTAGCCCGTTTCGAGGGCATTAATTAATGGAGTCATGCAATAAATAACAAAATTTAGAAATCATGAAAAAATTAAAACTAATGCCGGTCGTTGGTGTTTTTGTTTTGGGGTTCACCATCTCATCATTTGGTCAGGTAGAATTGCCTGAAATCGAAGTTACTGCTGTAAATTATAAATATTTAAATTCGGCAAATATGGAAGAAGAGGCTGAGCCGGTAAGGCGGCTTCAACTGGAAGCCGCAGCATTTGATGTACAGAATTCAGATTTCTATCAAGATGAATATGACTTCTACTATGTTTCCTTTTTTATTCCAGAAGGTAAGATCCTTGCTTCCTATGATAAAGACGGACAACTCTTGCGTACCGCAGAAAAATTCAAAAATGTAGAAGTACCCAAGGCAGTGAGAGAGTCCGTGGCAAAAAGATTCCCCCAGTGGGTTATTTCTAAGGATGTATATTTGGTGAACTACCATGACGAAAAAGGATCAAAAAAGACATATAAACTTTTATTGGAAAACGGGAATAAGCGGCTAAAGGTAAAAACAGATGAAAATGGAGAGTTCTTATAAATAAGTTCTCGGTTACAGATGACATGGTCATTGTTGTAAGATGCGGGGGGTGCTGAAAGATTTTGGCAATACCGCAATGGTATGATCATAATTCGATAAAACCTGCAACTATTAGTAGGAGTGGAAATAATGGCTGTAAAGGAGGAGATCCCGAACACCTCTGATATACAATTCCGCATCTTCAAAATTGTGAATGTAAGTTTTATATATCTAAAAAACTTAAAAGGAGGCTGGAAGAAGATCGCAAACCGGGTCGCTTTCCAGCCTTTCCTTTTTTTACTTGCCCCTTAGAATATTAGTCTCAAGCCGCAAGAATGGGTCGGCAGCACAGAGATCTTCTCCAAAAGTATCATCGGAGAGTATTTGGTTTGTCTTTAAATAGAAATAAAAGGGGAAAGTCTCAGAAAAAAACAGTAAAATTGTCAGTATATAGCGTTCTTCAAAAAACCAGTCATTTTTATCAGGAAAATAGAAGCTCCAGAGTCAGGAAAAAAATGGATGGGCAGAGTAAACAACCCAATCCTGTGGCAAAGGTAGCAATTAGGGCGCCATAGGGTACAAGTTTAGGATCTGTAGCTGCTAAACCAGCTGACACCCCACTGGTTGTTCCTATCAATCCACCAAATACCATAGCACTTTTTGCATTATCCAATTGAATTTTTTTTGCGATTAAAGGAGTCGCGACAGTTACCATTATTGTTTTAAAAACTCCTGTAGCAATACTAATGGCAATAACATCTGAACTGGCCCCCAAAGCTGTTCCTGTAACAGGGCCTACAATAAATGTACAAGCTCCAGCACCGATTGTAGCCATGCTCACTGCGTCTGTGTAACCCATTATAAAAGCCAAGGCTGCACCAATAAAGAAGGAAATAGTTACCCCTATGAAAAGCGCAACAAAACTTGCAGTTCCAGCATGTTTTATTTTATTGAGATCTGCCCCCAGTGCGGTTGCGACAACCGAAAAATCTCTTAACATAGCGCCTCCCAAAAGGACCATTCCAGTGAATAAAGGAAAATTTCCCAAGCCTTTTTCTTCTCCCAAAAAAGCCAGGAATAATCCTATGATTATAGCAATTGCAACTCCAGGTAATTTATTCCGAGTCAATTTTTTGGACACCCAGAAGGAAATCAACATGATGATCCCCACTACCAGGAAAGCGAAAACCAATCCGTTTTTTTCTACAATATTTTCAATAAGACCCATGTCTAAACTTTTAATTTTTGGGTATCCGGTTTCTTTCCGATTTTAGAAACAAGAGGTACCAGCAGAAAGAGCGCTATAGTTACACTTCCACCCGCAACAAATGCGATCCATCCGCCGGAAATTGCTGCTTTTACATTCTGGGTTGCAGCCATAGCGATAACAATAGGAATAAACATGGAACTCCAAAACAAAATCCCGGTTTTAGTTTCCTTTATAATCCATCCCTTTTTTGTTAAAAAGATATTTGAAACAATAAGTAGGAGCATAGCGAAACCTACTCCCCCGATATCTCCTTTAATCTCTAATACAGCTCCAAGATAATTTCCTAATAATTTACCTACAAGAAAACATACCGCCAATAGCGCAACACCATATATTTTCATAATTCCTTTTTTAGATTTGAAACATTTTTTTCAGCTCATGCTTGGTGACTTTTCCCATTACATTTCTTGGCAATTCCTCTTGAAATAAATATTTCCTCGGAATTTTATATCCCGGTAATTTATCTTTGAGCCAATCTTTGAGCTGCTGAACAGAAATGACAACATTATTTTTATTAGTTAAAACCAAACTGGCGGCTATTATTTCTCCCCATTCTACATCAGGGATACCTACAACACCACAATCCTTGATGTTTGGATGGGAGCGTAAAACTTCCTCGATTTCCAAAGCTGAAATTTTATACCCTCCAGATTTAATGATATCTACAGAATTTCTTCCTAATATTTTATAACTGCTATTTTCAAAAATCGCAATGTCCCCTGTTTTGAACCACCCGTCAGAAGTAAAAGCATCTCTCGTAGCCTGAGGTTTGTTCCAATATTCTTTAAAAACATTTGGCCCTTTAACCTGTATTTCTCCCGGTATACCTTGATCTACTGGTTTATTTTGCTCATCGGTAATTCTTACTTGAACCTTCGGTAAAGCTTGGCCAATATGTCCAGCTTTTCTTTCTCCTCTGTAAGGATTACTTATGGCCATACCTATTTCGGTCATACCATAGCGTTCCAGTAATTTATGACTGCTTATTTGCTCCCATTTTTCCATAACAGAAACTGGCAAGGCCGCAGATCCTGAAACCATTAATCTGAATTTTTTTAAATTTGCAGCTATTTTTTGCTGATCAGTTTCAGGAAGTTGATCCCAATAGGCAATTAGCTGATAGTAAATAGTAGGCACAGCCATAAAAACATTCACTTCTTTTTTATTAAAAACATTAAAGACTTCTTCGGGATTAAATTCAGGAATAAATTCACAGCAGGCACCTGACCATAACGCACATGATAATACGTTAATAATACCATGGGTGTGATGTAAGGGAAGAACGTTAAGAATATGATCGGTTTTTTTCCATTCCCATGACGTGATCAGTGAAATGATTTGAGCTTCAATATTTTTATGCGTAGTTACAACTCCTTTAGGTGAACCTGTTGTTCCACTGGTGTATAATATCATGGCTCTTCTATCCAATATGATGTCAGGTAAAATTCCCTTTTGCTTTTTAACATCCTGAGAGGGAATAAATTTGATTCCTGATTTGTTTTTTAATGGTTCAATTAATCTTTCAAATTCCTTCGAAAAAATTAAAAATGATGCATCGGTATCTTCAAGAACGTAACTTATTGAGGACAGTGGATGTTTAACACAAAGAGGAACAGCAATTCCCCCAGCTCTCCATATACCCCATTGGATACTGACGTACTCAAACCCTGGAGGTACAATAAAGGCTACCCTTTCTTCTTGAAGATCCTTCCTCCCCTCCAGTAAAAAAAGAGCCATATTTTCTGAAGCTTTTAATACATCACCATAGTCGTAACTCTTATTATGACTTTTAACAGCAGTTCTTTGAGGAAAATTTTTCGCGTTCTTAATAAGTGTGATCATGATTTTATTTATAAGGCATTTGATTTTGGTTTAAATTGCGTTTGAAAGACCAGGGTGAAGAGCAAAAGCAAAATGCGCCCTTAATACCTATCTCAATATAAGAAAATTTACTTTTATTTATTTCTTAATGCTGATCAGGTGGAAATATTGGTTTTACCGGATTTTACTTAGGGGGGAGCCTGGCCGAATCCAGTAGGGTGAGCCTGGCCGAACGCTTGTTGGGTGAGCGGAGTCGAACCCCGTTTGCTTGATGCCCTTGCACGGAACAAAAAGAAAAAAGTCCCTTAAAAGAAGGAACTTTAGTACTTTATTTTCTTTCGCAAATGCTTTATTTGGTATAAGAAATTCTTCTAGAGGCTTTTCTCATTAGCTTATTGATCAAATCTTCCGTTGAGCTTCTTGTTGATGGTAAACAATATTGCACAAATATGTCATATTTTTTTAGTTAAAACAATTTAATTAAACCTCATGCCTTTTTAAAAATAAACCACTCTCTTGTCGGTACTGGTAGCAGGTTTACCAAAAAAATTTTCAAGTCAAAGACACTATCTTCAGGAACTAAAAATATTTTTCCTTTTATTAACCTGCCTCGATATCCCTTAAGATTAGCTTTGCATGGAATAAAAAAGCCACTTACAATTTTCATCGTAAGTGGCTGATATGAAGAGCCTCCTGTCGGGATCGAACCAACGACCTACTGATTACAAGTCAGTTGCTCTACCAGCTGAGCTAAGGAGGCTTTTTATTCTTACTGCCCTCCCCTCCCCGATTGCCATCTGAATAAGGAGGAGCTGATTGATCATTTCTTCTAAATGAGAGTGCAAATATAGTTGTATCGGCCAACTATGACAAAATTTTTGCAGACATTTTTGAGGATTAAAACTATCCCCCTTAAAATGAGAAGCTTAGAATTCACGGATGATAGACAGTTTTTTCTTTAACTTATCCACCTCTTCCTCTGCTTTGTCTATCTTTTCTTCAAATTGATTTTTCAGTTTGTCAGCAGTTTTGGACGAAGCAAAGAATTCGAGGTTGTTTCTCCATAAAGTAATGTTGTTTTCCAGATCAGAAATCTGCTTCCTGATGCCGTGTTCCTTTTTATTCAAAACCCTGGTACTGTTGGGATCCCCCTGAAGTTTGTTCAGATTGAGTCTGAAAAGAAAATCATCCTTACTCTCTCCCTCCAACTCTAAATTCGTAATAAAAGTATTCACCGATTCATTGAACTTTCCGGCTATTTCCTTCATGTTTTTTCGCGGAACGAAACCGATGGCATTATATTGTTGAATCAGCTCCTCCAACCTTTCAGGGCTGGATTCCTCCCTGGACTGGGATTCCTGCTTGATCAATTTACAGATCTCCTCCTTGGCGGCAAGGTTGTCCTCAAACTCCCTGTTGTTCTCTTTGTTGGCATCTCTACGGTTATCGAAAAAGGTATCACAGGCCTTTTTGAACCGGCCATATAAATCATCCCTGAATTTTTCAGGCATGGGCCCCAGACTTTTCCAGGTCTTCTGTAATAGAATGAGTTGATTGGAAGTATTTTTCCAGTCATTACTTTCCATGAAAGTCTCCGCCTCGGCAATTAGTTCTTCCGCCTTAACCTTATTTTGGTGGCGTATCTCATCCAATTCCTTAAAAAATTGATTCTTATGGTTAAAGAATTGCTTGAACAATCCCCAAAATTTTCTGTTGATTTCTTTTCCTGCCTCCCTTGGAACCGGACCTAGGGTCTCCCATTCTTTTTGAATGGCCAGAATTTCTTTGGTTTTGGTATTCCAGTCCCTTATTCTTTCTGCCTTAAAATCTTTATAAACCTCCAGTTTTTCTATCAATTTCTCCTTTAATGCCTGATTGGCTTTATAGGTATCCTTTTGGCTTTCGTAATAATCCTTCCGCTTGGTATATATCGCATCTGAAGCTCCTTTAAACCTTTGCCATAACTCCTCCTGTTCGTCTCTGGGCACCGGACCAATGTGTTTGAACTCCTCATGGAGATCATTTAGTGTTTTTATGGCTTCTTTTAGGTCCTCCATTTCGGCCAGGGCTTCGGCTTTTTGGCACAATTCTATCTTACTCTCCAGGTTCTTTTTCCTGTCCAGCTCCTTGAGTTCAAAATAAATGCTCCGGTTATCGTAAAACCGATCCATCAGGGCATTGAAGGAGGCCCATAGATTTTTGTTCTGATTATGCGGAACAGGCCCGATTTTTTTCCATGCCTCCTGGATATTTTTTATGGTTTCGATACTGTGATGGGTTTCCTCAGCATCCACCAAGCTCCTTAGATTATCCAGTATTTGGTTTTTCTCCTGGGCATTCTTTTCTTTTGACCTTTCTATTTCCTTTACCTGATGGTGTTTTTTATCTTTGAATAATTGGTAGGCGGCAAAGAATGCCTTGTCTTCTTCTGTTCCCCGGTAATCAAAATCATCGTCTTCTCCCCCTTCTTTGATAAAATCCTCGAGGGCAGCAACCTTTTCCTTTTGAAAAAATTCATCAAAATGGGATTTGATTTCCTGAACATACTTATCCCTTTTTATATAATTCTCTTCCTTCAAAAAATCTTTTAGTGCCTGTATTAATTGACTTTTACTGAAGTGGTTGAAATCATATCCATCCTCTTCATGGTCATCTTCGTTTCCGTTTTCTGACTCTTCGTCAGCAGTTGCACTGTTTCCCTGAGAAGTTTCTTCCTTACCTACCTCCTGGTTTTCAGCCAGGTTTTCGGTCACCTTATTGTCCTTTTCGGACATGTCTTTATCCTTATCCATCATATTTTTCCGTATTCCTACCAATTAAAATCCATCAAAACAAAAGTAGCAAATTTGCCCTAATTAAGCCTTGGGTCTATGGGATAATTTGCCAAAACCTGGAAATCACCACCCATATTTTTTAATATTACCCTCCAGAGATCATCTGGTTCTGCTAAAAATATACTTTTGGTATGCACATTATCACAAACTATCCAGGTTTTTTCAGACAATTCCTCATGCAATTGACCAATCTCCCAACCTGAATAACCCAAGAAAAATCTGAAATCCGAAATCTCGATCAACCCCAACTTGTTTTTTTCCAGCAATTCTGTAAAACTTCCACCCCACCAAAGCCCATTGCCCAGGGACACACTTCCTTCCAACTGCTGCTCTCCCTGGTAAATAAAATGTAAAGTATTTTGTTCCACAGGCCCTCCTACATAAACCTCCTTATCCAAATGATCGCAATCTTCCAGAAGCTCACTCAATTTAAAAATGGACAATTTATTAAGCACCAAACCAAAGGTTCCTTTATCATTGTTTTCACACAACAAAACCACCGATCTTACAAAATTCTCATCTTGAAGAAATGGCTCTGATATCAGCAAACAACCAGATTGAGGGGCGATATTGGAATCAATTTTCATTAAAAATTATTTATACGAGGCTTTAATATAAAGTAAAAATTCTTAATAACAATATATTTGTATACCAAAATTAATTTTCTCAACAAATAGGTACACCATGAAATTAGCTGACATCAGAAAGGAATATTCCTCTAAATCATTAGATATAAACAGGATGAATTCCAATGCATTGGAACAATTCAAATCCTGGTTAAAAGAAGCCATCAGGGCAGAAGTCAATGAACCCAATGCCATGCATCTCTGCACCATAAAGTCAGATAATACCCCTTCAGGGAGGATTGTGTTGTTAAAGGGAGTAGATGTGGGCTTCGTGTTTTTTACGAATTATAAAAGTCATAAGGGAATGGAATTATCAGCCAATCCCTATGCCTCCATCACCTTTTTTTGGCCTGAATTGGAGCGGCAGGTCAGAATTGAGGGCAGGGTTGAAAAAACAGATGCCAAAGAATCAGATGAATATTTTCTAAGCAGGCCATTGGAAAGCCAAATTGGGGCTTGGTCCAGCCCACAAAGCCAAATCATACCCAACCGGAAATTTTTGGAAAATAAAAAAACAGAAATGGAAAACCGGTTTAAAAATGAACCCCTTAAAAGACCTGACTATTGGGGGGGATTCAGACTGAAAGCCAGAAACATAGAATTCTGGCAGGGCAGGCCCGGGAGGTTGCATGACCGGGTAAAATACCAATTGGATGAAGGAGGAAATTGGATCATGTCCTTGCTGGCTCCCTGATCAGCAAGGTCTGAAAATACTGCCCACTAAAAACATAAATCACACCCGGGAAAAGTCTTTTCAGCCTTTCCAATCCAACAAGCACTCTCGGTTTTAACCGCAAAGAGCGCTGAGGTTTTCGCAAAGGTTAGATGATAGAAAACAGGTCTGAAACGCCCACCACCCGCTCAACTGTAAATCCCTCCCCATATTTTACATTGATTTTATGTCCCATTTCTCTTGAACGCGCTTCAATGAAATCCAGGAATTCAGGCCTGGAAATAAAACTTTCAGGCTCTTTTGAATCGGGATCATAAAATTGGGACTTGTAAGCCAGGATACTCGCTTTTTTTTCCTCCCAAAAACCGGAAATATCCACTACCAAATCAGGTTCAATATAATTGTTCTGGATATAGTGATAAATGAACTTGGGTCGCCATGGATCTTGGACTTTTCCTTCATAAGTTGTCGGAACCCTCCTCAAACCACTGATGAAACAGGAATGCGTAACCAGACTTCCACCCTTCCCATGATCCGGATGCCGGTCAGAAACGGCATTGGCCAGCACGATATCCGGTTGGTATGCTCTCAATATTTTGGCTACCTCTTCCTGATGGCTTTGGTCATCCTGGAAAAAAACATCCTGAAAACCAAGATTTTTCCTCAAGCTTATCCCCAATACCTGCCCCGCTTTGGTAGACTCTTCCAATCTGATCTGAGGCGTACCCCTGGTACCCATTTCTCCCTTGGTTAAATCCAAAATGCCTACCTTGTATCCCCTGGCAATATGGGATGCAATCGTACCCGAACAGGAAAGCTCTACATCATCAGGATGGGAAGCAATCGCTAAAATATCTAATTTCATAATAAAATAATTATTCCTGAGCCGACAGGAATCTCTCTGCATCCAATGCGGCCATACAACCCGTACCAGCAGCAGTGACTGCCTGTCTGTATACATGATCCTGCGCGTCCCCACTGGCAAACACACCTTGGATATTGGTTTTTGTACTACCGGGAAGGGTTTGTATATACCCATTATCATCCATATCCAACATACCGGAAAAAATACCGGTATTGGGTTGATGGCCTATGGCGACAAAAAATGCCGATACATCCAGGACTTTTTCTTTACCTGTATGATTGTTTTTTATCCTTACCCCTGTCACCTCGTCCTCGCCTAAAATCTCCTCTGTTTCATGATTCCAAAGAATCTCAATTTTCGGGCTGTTGATGACCCTTTTCTGCATAATTTGGGAGGCTCTCAGCTCATCTCTTCGTACCAACATGTACACTTTACTACAAATATTGGAAAGGTAGCTTGCCTCTTCACAGGCGGTATCTCCACCTCCAACAATGGCCACTTCCTTTCCCCGGAAGAAAAATCCATCACATACCGCACAAGCAGAAACACCTTTACCATTTAGCCGCGTTTCGCTTTCGATCCCTAGCCATTTGGCAGAAGCGCCTGTAGATATAATCACCGTTTCGGCAAGGATGGAATGGCCGTCATCCACTTGCACCTTAAATGGCCTTTCTTTAAAGTCCACCTTGGTGACCACTCCATACTTCACATCGGTACCGAATCTTTCAGCCTGTTTTCTAAAGTCTTCCATCATCTGGGGTCCCATTACCCCATCCGGGTATCCCGGATAATTTTCAACATCATTGGTAATGGTTAATTGACCTCCGGGTTGTATCCCCGTAAACAGGACTGGGGAAAGACCTGCTCTTGCAGCATAGATCGCGGCAGTATAACCTGCCGGGCCTGACCCAATGATCAAAACTTTTATTACTTCGGTCTCCTGACTCATGCTTTTAATTTTTAAATGATCTGCGAATCTTATTCAAAATGGTATCAAACAAAAAATAAATGATAAAAATTTTACCATTCATTAAATTTTAATTCCCAATTGTACAAAAAAGGGGCAGTTTGCCCCTTTAATTTAATTTTAAAATTACTTTATGCTTATCCTAAATAAGGTTTTAAGGTTTTGCTTCTGCTGGTATGCCTTAATCTCCTAATGGCTTTTTCCTTGATTTGGCGAACCCTCTCCCTGGTAAGGTTAAATTTTTCACCAATTTCTTCCAAGGTCATTGCATGCTCCCCGTTCAATCCAAAATAAAGAGTGATCACGTCAGCTTCTCTCTGGGTTAGGGTAGACAAGGCACGTTGCACTTCTTTTCTTAAAGAATCATTCATCAAACCATCATCAGGTTTGGTTTCCCCATCATTTTCCAAAACATCCAACAGGCTGTTTTCTTCCCCTTGAACAAAAGGAGCATCCATGGATACATGCCTTCCGGATATCTTCATGGTATCCACTACTTCTCCCGCCGTGACTTCCAGGACTTCCGCCAATTCTTCCGGAGATGGCTCTCTTTCAAATTTCTGCTCAAGCTCTGAAAATGTTTTGCTGATTTTATTCAGGGAGCCTACCCGGTTCAGAGGAAGTCTTACAATCCTGGACTGCTCGGCCAAAGCCTGCAAAATGGATTGTCTGATCCACCAAACCGCATAGGAGATGAATTTGAAACCCCTGGTTTCATCAAATCTTTGGGCAGCTTTGATCAATCCCAAATTCCCTTCGTTGATCAAATCCCCCAGGGACAACCCTTGGTTTTGATATTGTTTGGCAACAGATACAACAAACCTCAGGTTGGCTTTGGTCAATTTTTCCAATGCCAACTGATCTCCTTCCCGGATCCTTTTGGCCAAAACCACTTCCTCATCTGCTGTTAATAGATCTACCTTACCTATTTCCTGAAGGTATTTATCCAGGGATTGACTTTCCCTGTTGGTAATCTGTTTACTGATTTTTAGCTGCCTCATTCAATTATCTCAATTTTTTTTTATCGCCTTGATAACAGAAGTTTCCTTAAAATAAGTTCAATTAAAATAAACTGATCTAAATATTTAAAGAAACATTCTATTTAATTATCCTTTTTTTCAGGTTTTGGCAACAATACTTTTCTGGAAAGTTTATATTTACCTGTTTTTTTATCTACATCGATTAGCTTAACAGCAATTTCCTCGCCAGATTCGAGTACTCCTTCCATTGACTCAAGTCGTTCCCATTTGATTTCGGAAATGTGAAGCAAGCCATCTTTTCCGGGCATGAATTCTACAAATGCGCCAAAGGGCATGATATTTTTGACCTTTCCTGTATAAACTTCCCCGATTTCCGGTTGGGCAACAATGGCTTTGATCCTGTTGATCGCAGCATCCATGGCGTTTTGATCGTTGGAGAAAATATTGATTCTACCTACATTGTCTATTTCTTCAATAATAATGGTTGCTCCGGTATCCTTCTGGATCTCCTGAATCACTTTACCACCTGGTCCAATCACGGCACCAATCAATTCCTTAGGAATCTCCATAATTTTTGATCGTGGCGCATGGGGTTTAAAGTCAGCCCTTGAAGAGGAAAGGGTTTTATTAATTTCATCCAAAATATGTAATCTTCCTTTTTTGGCCTGATAAAGGGCTTCTTTCAGCACATTGTAATCCAGACCTTCTACTTTTAAATCCATTTGACAGGCCGTGATTCCTTTAGCAGTACCCGTAACCTTGAAATCCATATCTCCCAGGTGATCTTCATCTCCCAAAATATCAGACAAAATGGTGTAATTACCGGTTTTTGGATCGGAAATCATTCCCATAGCAATACCAGTTACAGGAGATTTGATCGGAATACCGGCATCCATCAGTGCCAATGAACCTGCGCAGACCGTGGCCATAGAGGAAGAGCCATTGGATTCCAATACGTCTGAAACTATTCTAATGGTATAAGGATTGTCAGCACCTGTAGGCAATACCTTTTTCAAAGCCCGCATGGCAAGGTTACCATGTCCGATTTCTCTTCTACCCGGTCCCCTGTTAATTTTAACTTCTCCTGTAGAAAATCCAGGAAAATTGTAATGCAGGTAAAACTTATTGAAGCCAGAATGTACCGCCCCATCTACCATCTGTTCATCCAATTTGGTCCCCAGGGTACAGGTAGCTATGGCCTGGGTTTCGCCTCTCGTAAAAATAGCTGATCCATGGGCGGAAGGAAGATAATCCACCACCGACCAAATCGATCTGATTTCGTCAGGGTCTCTACCATCCAATCTTTTCTTCTCATTTAAGGTGAAGTTTCTAGCGGCTTCTTTATTGATTTTACCAAAATACTTGCCGATTAGACCTTCATTGTACTCATGCTCCTCACCCAAACTTTCTTTAAAATTTTCCTTAATGGCTTTAATTAGGTCTGAGCGCTCCTGCTTATCTGCGATCTGTCTTTTAACAACCTCGTAACAGGGATCATAGAGCTCACTATTCATGCGCTCATAAAGTGTCTCATCGTGCACTTCGTGATTGTATTCCCTCTTGGTCTCCTTACCCACCAATTTGGACAGCTCCTTCTGGACCTGGCAATGCCTTTTCAGTTCTTCATGGGCAAACTGCAGCGCTTCCACCATTTCATCCTCAGAAACCTCATCACCCTCTCCCTCTACCATGAGAATAAATTCCTCAGATCCTGCGACGATCAATTCTAACGTGGCCTTTTCAAGGTCTAAGGGCTTGGGATTGATATGTAATTTACCATCAATTTTAGCTACCCTGACCTCCGAAATGGGACCATTGAAAGGGATATCAGAAACAGCAAGAGCAGCTGAGGCTGCCAAACCTGCCAAACAATCAGGAAGTACCTCTTCATCGGATGACATCAGGGTGATGGTGATGTTGGTATCAGAATGGTAATCGTCTGGGAAAATAGGTCTGATGGCCCTATCTACCATCCGGCTGATCAATATTTCATAATCTGAAAGCCTTCCTTCCCGCTTTAAGAAGCCACCGGGTATTTTGCCTGATGCGGCAAATTTTTCCTGATAGTCCACTGACATGGGGAGAAAATCGACTCCTTCATTCGCTTCCTTTCTGGTGACGACGGTTGCCAATAAAATGGCTTTCCCCATCTTTATAACCACCGCACCATCGGCCTGCTTGGCCAATGCCCCGGTTTCAATGATTATTTCCCTACCATCTTCTAAAGTGATAGTTTTTGAAATTAAATTTGGTAACATAATTAATAATTCTGTGTGGTAAATAGTTGTAAAAGTAAGGTTTAATATAAGGAGGAGTCAAAAAAGTAAGGTCCCCATCATAGGAACCTCACGTTTGTATTATTTACGTATTCCAAGCTCAACAATCACCGTCCTGTAACGTTCAATGTCAATCTTTATCAGGTAATTGAGTAAACGCCTCCTTTTACCCACCAACTTCAATAGCCCTTTCCGGGAAGAATGGTCCAATTTGTTGGTCTGCAAATGTTCGGTCAAGTGCTTGATTCGGTAGGTAAACAGAGCAATCTGGGATTCGGGAGATCCAGTGTCTTTCTCAGATTTTAACCGACCATGATTTTTGAATAATTCTGCTTTTTCTTCTTTAGCTAAATACATGCTTAGTCAAATATAATTATAAGTTTTATAAAAGAGGTACAAATGTAGTACTTTTATTCTAGATTATAAAATGTCCGGCGCTAACTTTTTTCGGCCCTTCAGTTTACTCAGAAAAACCAGTAATTTTTCCCAACCACTCAGGTAAAAATCCGGTTCAAAAAGCCTGGCATCCTTTCTGGCTTGTCTCAGAAAAAACAATCCAAAAGGAATAAGGACCAGATTGGAAAACCAGGTGCCGAAAAATGGATCAGTCAAGCCCTCTTTCCCCCATTTCTCTCCGGTGATGGTAAGCATATAATACATGATGAAAAATATGATTGACATCAACACAGGCATTCCCAATCCGCCTTTTTTTATGATTGCACCAAGTGGCGCACCGATCATGAACATGACAAAGCAGGCAAAAGACTGCGTATATTTTTGATACCAGGCAACCTGAAAATTCCTGGAATCCCGCCGTACAGTATCGATTCTGGTTTTGTTGGTCGTGAAATTATTTTTAAGGTTCCGGGCGGAGGTAAGTCCTACCGAAGCAGCAGAGGTAAGGTACCTGGGGGTATTTCTGAGGGAATCCAGTTTGGCTTTCTCCTCCTTACTGAGGGTAATTAATTTTTCAGGCTCCGGTTTGGACCAGGAATTTCCTGTTGAAGATTTTAGGGTATTATCCTCCTGCTTTTCTCCCGAAAGAGCCTCCCTTTCGTTCATGGTATTGTTGATGCTATCCCGCCTATCCAATGCTTCCGCATCTACCTTTGCCTGGACATTTTGTCCAGTGGCCCGCACGCTGTCGGGTATTCCCCCATTATAGTTTATGGTGTCATTACCCTCTGTGGAAGGGGTCGAGCTATCTGCAGCAGCATTATAATTAGCATCCGTTGGTAGTATCCCATTGCTTTCCCGAATATTCAAACCTTCTGCCTCCAATCTCTCTCTTTCGTATTCCTCCTGATATTTAAGGTTTCGAAGCGAGTCCGTCTCCAGCTTTTTTGCCATGATTTCCGGAGGCGGGGGGATTTTCCGATTCCTCCCAAAATAAGTGTAAGAGGCCTCAGTATTGGCATAATTGAAAAACAACCAATGGTTCAGTTCCCTGTCCATAGAATCCAGGTCAGTTTTTATTTCACTGATGTTTTTAATTGATTTACTGTTGGACCAAAGGTTTTCAGGGGTTCTTTTCAAGTCAAAAGCATCCAGGCTGAAGACCATTTGGTTGATATCAAATTTGGTCCTGTTAAAACTGACTGGCTTTTCTCTAACGCTACGTTGACCCTGGCCCTCCTGATAACTGTTGCCATTGTACAAAGTCAGCATCATGTACCTGTCATTGAAGAACGGTTCCATTCTTCCAGAGTCTGCCGTTATCAAATGTAGATTGCCCTGACCGGAGGTATGATCATATATCACCACATCCTGTAACCTCACCTCATTAATTTTCTTATTTACCTTAATGCTGTAATTGGGAATACCATTGTAAAAAACCCCTTCTTTGATATCGAAGGCAGGTGATTTCATCCGGATATCATACAATAGACTGAATGTTTTTAAATTTACCCTGGGTACCAAATAATTATTGGATAAAAAAGCAACGATAGAGAGAAATACTACAAAAATACCAATCGGCCTCAAAGCCCTGATCAGAGAAATACCACTGCTTTTAATGGCGGTCAGTTCAAAATGCTCCCCTAAATTTCCAAAAGTCATCAAAGAGGATAAAAGAACCGCTAAAGGTAAAGCCATAGGAGAGATACTGATTACAAAATAACCGATCAACTCCATATAAACCATAAATCCTAAATCCTTGCCAAAAATTTCATCAAAATATTTGAGCATGTTTACCGTAAGCAAAATAAAATCCACCACGATAAAGGTGAGCAAAAACGGACCCAGAAAAGAGCCCAATATCAATTTATCTAACTTTTTCATCAAACGTCTTTTTCTCTATGGCTCCTTCTATTAAAAGACGTGGCAAAGTTGAACATATTATACCAATAAGGGAAATTTCCCAAAGATTAACCGCCAATAATTTCCTTCAACCCATTGATCAGGCCTTCCCAAATGGAACTTTGTTCCTGTTCATCATAGGCATCTCCATATTCAATCACCCGTAGGTAGAAAGTTTGGGTAAGTTCATTTTCATCCAACCTGAACTCAATAAAAGCGTGATCGATACCTTCCTCAATGCCCTCTTTAGGATCAAAAAATTCAAATTTAACATGGTGATTGGTTCGCATGATCACCGGGCGGGCAAAATGATCTTCGCCATCGTAAATAAAATTATAGACCTTGTCCTCATTAATGACTACATCATCCGCAAACCATTGAGACAATCCACTTGCTGTACTCAAATATGGATAAATTATCTTTTTGGAGGTATTTATCTGGTAATCCGAAACAAACTTTATTTTCTCCATGGCCTTTCAATTCTATTTGTAAAAAAGTAATTTTTTATGATCGCAATTTGCAATTCAAGTATTATCCTTACATATTTGCATTCCCATTTGGCGAGGTAGCTCAGATGGTTAGAGCGCAGGATTCATAACCCTGAGGTCAGGGGTTCAATTCCCCTCCTCGCTACTGTTAAGCTTCTTTTCTTAAAAAAGAGGCTTTTTTTTGTCCCAAACCCATCTGGATGATCCGCTACTTCGATCATGTGTTCAACTCCCCTCCACGTCATTGCAAAGCCTCTTTGTAGAAAGAGTCCTTTTTGCCTGCTGGGCAAAGCATTTAGCATCTTGTTGGTTGTGGTGGTTAACAATTATATAAAAGGTACAGCTAAATCAATATCGGAAAACCCTTTCTATTCCGGAAAGTAATATAAGGAAATTTTCAAAATTATAATCCTTTTAAAGTTTTTTATACCCATTCATTTCATTCAGCAGCTTTATTGAGCCATTTTCAAAGGCCTTCGCGTATTTTCAGCTGGGATATTACTTAAAATCATTGAAATAAGTACCGCTCCAATCGAAAGAAGCCCCCAGTATAGGGACCCCAAAACAAAAAAACCCTCTACATGAGGGTTTTTTGTTTTGGATAAGCAATATAACTATTTGACTTTATCTAACACAGCTTTGAAAGCATCGGGATGGTTCATGGCCAAATCAGCCAAAACCTTTCTGTTCAAATCGATTTCGGATTTCTTCAACATTCCCATAAACTGTGAATAGGATAGGCCGTATTGCCTTGCACCGGCATTGATACGTTGTATCCAGAGTTTTCTGAATTCCCTCTTTTTAACCTTTCTGTCCCTATAGGCATACTGAAGGCCCTTTTCATATTTGTTTTTAGCTACCGTCCATACATTTTTACCTCTTCCGAAGTATCCTTTGGTAGCTTTTAAAACTTTTTTTCTTCTTGCTCTTGACGCTACAGCGTTTACCGATCTTGGCATGATTTTTTTGTTTTTGACTTTTGGCGCTTTCAGGTTTACCTGAAAATCTTTTTTTGCCAAAGGTCTGGTGAATTGAACAACCTTTTTTTAAATGGATTAGATTCTAAGCATGGCTCTTACCCTTCCTTCATCCGTAGAATGAACCTCTCCCATTTTGGTAAGATTTCTCTTCCTTTTGGTGGATTTTTTCGTCAGGATATGGCTTTTGAAGGCATGCTTTCTTCTGATTTTACCATTGGCCGAGAGTTTGAATCTCTTTTTGGCACTTGACTTCGTTTTTACTTTTGGCATTACCGTATATATTTATTGAATTATTTTTTACCTGCTTTTGGGGAAACAAAGATATTCATCCTTTTTCCTTCCATTTTGGGAAGCTGTTCTACCTGCCCAAATTCCTCTAGAGCCTGGGCAAACTTTAACAAAAGCATTTCCCCTCTTTCCTTAAAGACAATGGTACGCCCTACAAAATGAACATAGGCCTTTACTTTTGCACCGTCTTTCAGGAAATTGATCGCATGTTTCAATTTGAAATCAAAGTCATGGTCATCGGTATTGGGCCCAAAACGAATCTCTTTTACAACCGTCTTGGCGGCATTCGCCTTGATCTCTTTCTGCTTCTTCTTTTGTTCATACTTGAACTTGGCATAATCGATCACCTTACAAACAGGTGGACTGGCGGAAGGAGAAATTTCAACGAGATCAAGGCCATTTTCTTCGGCCAATTCGATGGCCTTGTCGGTGGCCATGACGGCATTGCCGTCCTCAACAAAGTCTCCTACGACCCTTACCTCCCTGGCTCTTATTTTAGCATTAACTTTATATGGTTCCTCTTGTCTCGGTGTATAAGTTCTTTTTCCTCTCAAAATATTTAGGGTTGTTGTTTAAAGTTTCAATCTGCAAATATCAAATAAATTTTGAAGAATTAAAAATGAGATAATTATAATGTATTTATTTGTTTAAAGATGCATTAATAATCCCCTTAAAATAATCCACAAATTCCATGTGACCAAGGTTTCCTTTATCCCCTTCCCCATGTTTCCTGAAGGAAAGGAGGTTTTCCTCTTGTTCTTTTTCCCCGACGATGATCATAAAGGGTATTTTTTTCATTTCTGCATCCCTGATTTTCCGGCCGATTTTTTCGTCTCTGTTATCTACCTCACCGGAGATGCCGTTTTCATCCAATACCTTTTTCACTTCCGAAGCATAGGCAGCAAATTTTTCCGATATGGGAAGGATGATGACTTGTTCCGGAGCCAGCCACAATGGAAAATTGCCGGCACAATGTTCAATCAAAACCGCCACAAACCGCTCTAAAGACCCAAATGGTGCCCTGTGGATCATTACAGGCCGGTGCTTTTGGTTGTCTGCCCCTGTATACTCCAATTCAAACCTGTCAGGTAATTGGTAATCCACCTGAATGGTTCCCAACTGCCAACTTCTGCCCAATGCATCTTTGACCATAAAATCAAGTTTGGGGCCATAAAATGCCGCTTCACCCAATTCGGTTACGGTATCTAACCCTTTCTCCCGGGCTGCCTCTATGATGGCACTTTCAGCTTTATTCCAAGCATCCGCTCCACCAATATATTTGCTCATGTCATCCTGATCCCTTAAAGAAATCTGCGCAGTGTAGTCGTCAAAGCCCAAAGCCTTGAATACATATAAAACCAGGTCAATAACTTTAATGAACTCTTCTTTTACCTGGTCCTGACGACAGAAAATATGTGCATCGTCCTGAGTAAATCCCCTGACCCGGGTAAGGCCATGCAATTCCCCGCTCTGCTCGTAGCGGTAAACGGTTCCAAATTCCGCATACCGAACGGGCAGGTCTTTATAAGATCTGGGTTTACTTTTATAAATTTCACAATGATGGGGACAATTCATAGGTTTCAACAGAAATTCTTCGCCCTCATGGGGGGTTTTTATCGGCTGAAATGAATCTTTGCCATATTTTTCATAATGGCCCGAAGTTTCATACAGGGCCTTAAGGCCGATATGCGGTGTGATTACCTGCTGATACCCAGTACTGTCTTGTTCCTTTTTCAAAAAAGAGACCAGCCTTTCCCTGAGTAAGGTGCCTTTTGGCAGCCATAAAGGCAAGCCCATTCCTACTTTCTCCGAAAAAGTGAACAATTCCAATTCTTTGCCCAACTTTCTGTGGTCCCTCTTTTTCGCCTCCTCCAACAATTCCAAATATTCTTTCAATTCCTTGGCCTTGGGAAAGGAAATCCCATATATCCGGGTCAACATTTTATTTTTTTCATCTCCCCTCCAATAGGCCCCGGCAATGTTTAACAGCTTGACGGCTTTGACAAGACCCGTATTCGGAATATGGGGACCACGGCATAGGTCCACAAAGTCTCCCTGCTCGTAAAAGGTAATGGTGCCATCTTCCAGTCTTTCCAGAAGGTCCAGTTTATATTCATCTCCTTTTTCCTGATAGTACTTTAACGCTTCATTTTTGGAAATGTCCTTTCGGTTGAATTCATTTTTCTGCCTGGCCAACTCCATCATTTTGGCTTCAATTTTCTCCAATTCAGCTCCTTCCAGGGTTTTGTCGCCAAAATCCACATCATAATAAAAGCCGTTTTCAATGGGGGGGCCGATTCCGAATTTTATCCCGGGATAAAGTGCCTCCAATGCTTCGGCCATGATATGCGCAGTGGAATGCCAAAAAGTGGATTTTCCCTCCTTATCCTGCCAAGTCAACAAAGCTATATTTACATCTTTTTCTATGGGTCTCATGGCATCCCAAACTTCACCGTTTACTTTGGCTGCCAAAACATTCCGGGCCAGGCCTTCGCTGATACTGAGGGCGATTTCCATTCCTGAGATCCCTTTTTCAAACTCCCTGACCGACTTATCAGGAAAAGTAATTTTAATTTCTCTGTCAGACATCTACTTAATCAATTGTGTTAAACCTCACCTTTACAAACAGGTGATTCTTTCGGACTGCAAATATGCAAATAGATGATGGGTTTAAAAAAATATCGACGGACATAAATTCAATTTTGATTGGATCTTTCCCAGACCCGGATGATTTCTTATTTCCGCAGGTATTCCAAATCTGATTATGTGTTTCCAAAAAAAAAATCCGGAAATAACGAACCGTTTACTTAAACGAGGGCTATTTCTGTCAATTAATTGACAAACTTTCGCTTTCAAGATTCCTTTTTTACTTTATTTTTCTATTTTGTTATCTGATTTTGAAATGTTTTATCATGCTCATGTTTCATCACCGCCGTCCCAGCTAAAACATTTCTTGTTTATCCTTTTAAATTAAAAAAATCGACAATATGAAATACCTCAATATACCAAAGCACCGAAGGAATTTTTTGAAAAAAATCGGATTGGGAATGGCATCCATTTCCTTATCCAGTATACCGATCAGGTGGGTGTTTGGAACAACAGGAAGACCTGTTAACCCTAAAACAACCAATTCCGGGATATATTTTACCAATGGATTTAAGACAGCGGAGGTAACCAGTCTCTCTGCCCTACTGTGGACCCGGTTATGTGCACAGGAGAAACCCAATCCGGTAGTCCACCTAAGAAGAGAAACTGTATTCCGCCATCCCCTGGAATTTGATGAGGACATGCCTATTGAACAAATGGATGGAGCAGTGAAAGGAAAAGAAGGATGGGTTAAGGCCAGCCTTGTCCATGAAGGAGTTCAACTTTCCTCGGATTGGGTAAGGGCAACTCAAGAGAATGATTTTACCATCCAGATCCCGTTTGACAACCTTCAGCCCGGAACAAAATATACCATCAAATGGGAGGCTAAAACAAAGGAAAATGGCCCAGTTACGCTAATGGAGGGCTCTTTTGCAACATCACCTACTGAAAGTGAGGATAAAGAGCTGCTTTTTGTTACCTCCACCTGTCAGTATTTCTGGAGCTTCGATAATGATGAACGTGGGTTCGAAACTTACGACAGCATGAAAAAGCTGCATCCGGATTTTTTTATCCATACCGGAGATTATATTTATTATGACAAACCAGGACCCCTTGCCAAAAACCTGGAAAAAGCCAAACATAAATGGCATGCCATGAACGGCTGGCCTTCCCTCATTGATTTTTTCAGGAATACGCCCATTTATATGCTAAAAGATGACCATGACCTTTTGGATGATGATGCATACCCCGGATCGGGTAAATATGGGGATTTGACCTTTGAAGATGGCTTGAGGCTATGGGAACTTAACGCACCAACACGAAATCTGCCCTACCGGACCTTTCGATGGGGAAAACACCTGCAGGTATGGCTGGTGGAAGGAAGGGAATACCGATCACCCAACCCTATGGCAGATGGCCCACAGAAATCCATCTGGGGGCCAATACAGAAAAAATGGTTTGAGGATACGGTGCAAGCATCCGATGCCAGCTTCAAAATCCTGTTTTCCCCCACTCCGGTGGTGGGCCCGGACCGTGACAAAAAAACCGATAACCACGCCAACAAAGCTTTTGAAACGGAGGGGAATTGGTTAAGAAAGTTTTTATCGGAAAAGAAAAACATGTTCACCGTCAACGGTGACCGGCATTGGCAGTATGTTTCTGTGGACAAAGAAACCGGGTTGGTTGAGTTCGGTTCGGGACCCGTAAGTGATGCCCATTCCCAGGGATGGAGCCAAGATGATTACAGGGAAGAACACCGTTTTTTGCGACTGAAAGGAGGCTTCCTGAGCATCAAAATCATGAAGAACAACCAAATCCCTGAAATCATTTTCACCCACCATGATGTAAAAGGTGAACCGGTCAATGAAATGAATTTTTCCTCCCTGTAAGCAAAAATTACAATTTCCTATCCTCTTTTAAAAATTTCTTCCTGTGAAATCGACCCATTGGGCGGACAATCTTAATACCATAAGGTTAACCTTGAAGGGAACCCCTTTTCAATAATTCAATAATATGGACATCCGTTCTAAAACAAGCCTAATTGTTCTTTATCATCTTCATCATCGTTTTCCTTTTTTTTGAGATTAAAATCCACAGTGGATCCCACTTCCAAATCATCTTCATTAACTGAACCCATCTTTTCCGGAGCCTTTTCGGAGACGATCAGCTCAATCTCCTGAATGGGGTGATTGGATACTTTATTGCCCACAGCCCGCCAACCTTTCACATCTATCATCATGTCCATATCATAAACCAATTCTTCCGTCTCCTTTCCCTTATTCACCTTAAATTTTACCTGTGGCTGCTTCTCGGTGGAGACTAACAGCAGCTTGGATTGTTTATGGTCAGAGATAAAATGGAATTTCTTATTTAAAGTAGAAGTCTCAATCAAAAACCGTTTAACATACTGGTTTTTACTACCTCCATCATAATAGATGGCCGAAATCACTTTTTTTGGATCAAATTTCTCAATGGCCAGAAGGTTGGCCTGGTCATAACGGTTAGTCAGTTCAAAATTGGTCAGTTCATAATTTCCATCTTTAAAAAACACAATAATCCGGTCATCACCCAGGAAATTGCCAATTAGGTTCCCCCTCTCATCCGTATTTAACCTTCCAACATAAGGATCATAATAAATATTCAGTCCACCTAAGGTGGAGACCCCTTCCATTTTTAACTGGATTTTCCGTACAGGGTATTTGGTCATGATATTACCCTGTGCTGCCCTCCCTTTAATTTCCAGGTCAGAGAAATCAAAGTCAAAAACTTTGACCCGTGCCTTGGCGCCGGCAGTAAGGAATACGGTGACGGTTTCTGCTTCACCGTTGGCATTGGCCGAGAAGTAAAGGACTTTACTACCCTTTGTTCCTTTGGTCAGCACATATTCCCGGTCTCGGGTTATACTCAGCACCTGAAAACGTTTGACCATGCTTTTGCCTGAAGTACCATCCAGGTATATCAGGTTATAAACCATGCGTTCATCGCCCTTTCTATAGACGGCCACATGGATAATGTCTTTGCCTACAAAAACTTTATCCTGGATTTTGGAAACGACACAAACCCCATCCCTGCGAAAAACAATGATGTCATCCAAATCAGAACAGTCACAAACAAACTCATCTTTTTTCAAGCCATAACCTATAAAGCCATCCGTTTTATTCACGTACAGTTTGGCATTATTGGCAGCGACTACATTAGCTTCTATGGAATCAAAAGCCCTGATTTCCGTTTTTCGTTCTCTTCCTTTGCCGTATTTGGAAAGCAGGTCTTTGTAATATTGAATGGCATAGTCGTTCAGGTTTCTGAGGTGATGGTTGACTTCCTTCAATTCCTCCTGAAGCTTTCTCATCAACTCATCCGCCTTAAAAGTATCAAATTTGGAAATCCGTTTGATTTTGATTTCCGTCAGGCGGATGATATCATCCCTGGTGATCTCCCGATAGAATTCTGGCTTAAAGGGTTCCAGTCCTTTATCAATGGTTTCGATTACTGCTTCCCAGGTTTCACATTCTTCAATGTCCCGGTAAATTCTGTTTTCAATAAAAATCTTTTCGAGGGAGGAGAACAGCAGTTTTTCCATCAGCTCCCCTTTTCGGATCTCCAGTTCTTTTTTTAGGAGCGTCTTTGTCTGTCGGGTATTGTAATCCAAAATATCATTGACAGAAATAAATACAGGTTTCTCTTCAATGATCACACAGGCATTCGGCGAAATACTGACTTCACAATCCGTAAAGGCATACAGGGCGTCAATGGTCATGTCAGGAGATTGTCCGGGTGCCAACTGCACCTGGATTTCCACGTCCTTGGCCGTGTTGTCCACCACTTTTTTGATTTTTATTTTTCCCTTATCATTGGCTCTGATGATGGATTCAATTACGGAATTGGTAGTAGTGCCATAAGGGATATCTTTGATCAATAGGGTTTTGTTGTCTTCTTCTTCTATTTTGGCCCTGACCTTGACTCTCCCTCCTCTTAAACCTTCATTGTATTCCGAAAAATCAGCCAGGCCTCCTGTGGCGAAATCCGGTAAAATAATGGGTCTGTTTCCATTCAATATTTCAATCGACCCCTCAATTAGTTCGCAGAAATTGTGGGGAAGGATCTTGGTGCTCAAACCAACGGCAATACCCTCCACCCCTTGCGCCAATAAAAGAGGAAATTTAACCGGCAGGGTAACAGGCTCTTTTTTCCTGCCATCATAAGAAAGCTGCCATTCTGTGGTCTGGGGGTTAAATACAACCTCCAGGGCAAACTTGGATAATCGCGCCTCGATGTACCGGGCTGCTGCGGCTCCATCTCCTGTTCGGACATCTCCCCAGTTACCCTGTGTTTCAATCAAAAGATCTTTCTGTCCAAGATTGACAATGGCATCACCAATAGAGGCATCACCATGGGGATGGTATTGCATCGACTGGCCAATGATGTTGGCCACCTTGTTAAAGCGCCCATCATCCATTTCCTTCATGGCATGCATGATCCTTCGCTGAACGGGTTTCAGGCCATCCTCTATTGCCGGAACCGCCCTTTCCAGGATCACATAGGAAGCATAATCCAAAAACCAGTCTTTAAACATTCCGGTAACTGGAATGGAATCGTGTAAGCTTTCGTCCCCGTTTACGGGGTTAATATCATTATCACTCATATTTTATTCAAATAATTCCAAACTTCCAATAATATCTGGCATCGGGACATATTTCATACCATTTCACTTCTTACAAAAAAAAGACGTATTTCATTTTAAATGAGATAAACTCACTAATTTCATGATTAATGAAATAAAAATTCCTCTGTCTATTTTGGAAACATCACTATATGAAAGCCATTAAGCCGCCTCTGTCTCTTCCTCCTCGGCAGTTTTTTCTGCCGGGTCATCGAAGACAATGTCCTTTTCAATTTTCAGGTTGTCGATAATAAAAAGCTGGCGGTCGGGGGTGTTTTTTCCCATATAAAACGTGAGCAAATCTGCTATTTTTGTTTCTTTATTCAGGATGATCGGTTCAAGCCTGATATCTTCCCCGATAAAGGTGCCAAACTCATTGGGTGATATTTCACCCAAACCTTTAAATCGGGTGATCTCGGCCGATTTCCCCAATTTATGAATTGCCCTTTGCCGCTCCTCATCGCTGTAACAATATATGGTTTCCTTTTTATTCCGCACCCTGAATAAGGGGGTATCCAATATATACAGGTGCCCGTTTTTCACCAAATCGGGGAAAAATTGGAGAAAATAAGTCATGATCAGTAATCGGATGTGCATGCCGTCCACATCGGCATCTGTAGCGATGACAATTTTTCTGAATCTCAAACCTTCAATACCATCTTCAATATTAAGGGCATGTTGAAGGAGATTGAATTCCTCATTTTCATACACCACTTTTTTGGTCATCCCATAGCAATTCAAAGGCTTGCCCCGAAGTGAAAAAACCGCCTGGGTCATAACATCCCTTGATTTGGTAATAGATCCTGATGCGGAATCCCCTTCTGTAATGAACAGCATGGTGTTGTCTTTCTGCTCATCATTGGCCTTGTTGTCATCATAATGTACCCGGCAATCCCTCAACTTTTTATTATGAAGGTTGGCTTTTTTTGCCCGCTCATTGGCCAATTTTTTGATCCCGGATATTTCCTTCCTTTCGCGTTCCGACTGCAATATTCTTTTCAAGAGGGCATTTGCCGTATCCGGATGTTTATGAAGATAATTGTCCAACTCATTCTTTACAAAATCATTGACAAAAGTCCTTATGGTAGGGCCGTCTTCACCTATGGTTTGGGAACCCAATTTGGTTTTGGTTTGCGATTCAAAAACAGGTTCCTGTACCCGCACTGCAATGGAAGCCACCACGCTCTGACGAATATCTGAGGCATCATAATCCTTCTTGAAAAATTCCCTGACCGCCCTAACGATTGATTCCCTAAAAGCCGCTAAATGGGTGCCGCCCTGGGTAGTAAACTGACCATTAACAAATGAATAATATTCCTCTCCATATTGGTTGGAATGGGTGATGGCAATTTCAATATCTTCACCCTTCAAATGGATGATGGGATACCTGCGACTGTCCTCGTCTACTTTTCGGTCCAGAAGGTCCAACAACCCATTTTGAGAAAAATATTTGACCCCATTAAAGTTCAAGGTAAGACCACTGTTCAGAAAGGCATAATTCCAGATCAGGTTCTCAAGGTATTCAGGTATGAAATGGTAATTTTTAAAGACACTGCCATCCGGTGAGAAAATGATTTTTGTGCCATTCCTTTCGGAGGTCTTTGACACTTTTTTATCTTCAATCAGGTTGCCTCTCTCAAATACAGCCACTTTACTTTCGCCATCCCTGAAAGACTGAACCATAAAATATTCTGAAAGTGCATTTACTGCCTTGGTACCTACACCATTCAGTCCCACGGACTTTTGGAAGGCCCCGGAATCATATTTACCTCCGGTATTGATCTTTGAAACACAATCCACCACCTTTCCCAGGGGAATGCCCCTACCATAATCTCTGATTTCAACCTTGTGTTCACTGATTTTTATTTCAATGGTTTTACCATTTCCCATCATGTGTTCATCAATGCTGTTATCAAGGATCTCCTTTACCAATACATATATTCCATCATCCTGAGCGCTTCCATCTCCCAACTTTCCAATGTACATCCCAGGCCGAAGCCTGATGTGTTCCTTCCAGTCCAGGGATTTGATGTTGTCTTCGGTATATTTTACTTGTTCTGCCATTTTCCCACTGTTTTAATTACTTAACCTTTCACCCTTCATTTCCTTTATTTTCTTTCCCAGGATATAAAATAGTCCCACCATCCAAATCAACCATAATACAGGAACCATGTAAAAAAAGAAACTGAATTCTGAACTGCTGATTTCGTTTTGGTTACTGATGCTATGGATATAGAGAATAACCATTACAGCAGATACATTAAGAATGCCGGTAAAGGAAAATATCCATGCCAGCATTTTATCCCTAAACGGGTCAGTTTTGGGAAATAGTCTTTTAAGCCTCAATGAATATTGCAATTCTATCAATTTGGCCGGAATAACCATCAATACATTAAAAACCAAAAATACGGCAAGGGTAATATAAAAAAAACTGTTCCGGGTGAGTTGCTTTAAGGGTATACCCTCCTCATCCACCTTGTACGAGACAAATTCTGAAGCAGCCGAATAAATGTATAAAAAAACAAACAAAAACAATCCTACGGATAGGAAATAAAACACTTTTGAAAATCGGGTATACATGATTTCTGAATTAAGCCGCTAATATAAAAATTTATCCAGTACCATGTGGGAGGAAATCTCCATCCATCAATTTAGTATTTTAAGGAATAATCAATCTTCGAACCTAATCACCTGAATTCCAGAATACGGTCTTTTTCATGGCCGATCCCATGCACCACTAATTTATTTTGATAAACGGAAAGGATGGCCCCCAAGACATTGGTTTCAGCCTCCACAATTCCCTGAAAAGTCAGATGATGGATGCCCATTTCATCTTTTACATAATTACCTTCATGATGGTGGCCGGAAAACCAGGCCACCAGGGACCCGGTTTCGGAAAGCTTTTCGTATACCTCCTTATGGTTCAATAAATGAAGACCATTTTCAGGAAACAAAGGATAGTGACAAAAAACCACTACTTTTTTACCATTTCTGTGGGCATCTTCAGATTGTTTGACCAACCAATCCAATTGGGTCTTGCCAATGCCTCCATTCCATGGTTTGGCATTATTGGCCCCATTGGCTTCCAGTTCTTCCATTAGACTTTCTGCCATTTTATAATTTGTTGAGTTGATGGGGTGCCCTTCCAGGCTGATGTCCATACCATTGACTACCAAAAAGACAAAGTCCCCCTTCTCCAAAGCATGGTACCCTCTTTTATTTTCCAATTTCTTGCCCACCTGCCCTTTTAATTCGTCCTTTACCGAAAAATCATGGTTACCCCAGACGTGGTAAATATTTGCATTGCTGTTTTCCAGGATGGCCAATGGCCTTTCAAAGCTTCCAAAGTCCCTGTCAATCAAATCACCCAAATTAACCGTAAATTCCAGGTCATATTCATTCAGCTTTTTTAAGGTGCTATCCAATATGGCCAGTGAACCCCGGTAATTTCTTTTACCCACAGTTTCCACATCTGCATATTGCACATCGGTGATCACCCCGAATGAAAACAATTTTTCTTCCTCATTTTGAGCCTTCCCATCCTGCGTTAAAAGGACAGCAGTAAGAAATAGGCAAATCATCTTTTCAACAATCATATTTAGCAATTAAATGGGTCATTGCAACAACAATCTCATCTGGTCTGCATAACGCTCGCCCAGCAATACCTGGCTTGGACTGTCAAAATGGGTGCTGTCAAAAGTGGTGGATCCAAAGGAAGGCACTACCCCGGTAAAAGGTACCTCATTGGGTAATTCCAATATCATTTTATTGAAATCCTTCCTTTCCACCTTCGCTTCCGAAACCTGCCCGGCAACAAATGGTAAATCTTTTTGATCCAGGGCATTCCTTAATTCAACAATCAGGGTTTTCATTAATTCCAAATATTGATCTGCTTCCCTGACATCAGATTCCCCTTGGTGCCATATCACGCCTTTGAGGGTTCCTGATTCCTCTGCCTTTTTTGCTCTTTTTACGATTTCATCGAAAAAAGGCGTTCCCGGCATCCATTCATGGATCGAGCTACCTCCCTTGGCATTGACTACCAAACCTATATCCCGGTGGCTCAGTGATCTGATTTTCCTGGCAAAACCATAGGCTGGGCTCAACCGTTGCATGCTGCTGTCCTTTCTGATGGATGAATAAATATTAAGGGGGTTTCTGGCCGGTTCCCAACCTTCCCCGGTAAAAAGGTAAACCCCATCCAGAGGGGCCGAAAGGTCAGAAGGAATGGTGGCCCTTCCTGCCATATTGGATTGTCCAATGGCGAGGTAAATATCCATTCCCTCTTCTTTTTTACAGGAAGAAAGGATAATCAAAAAAAAACCAAGAGCAAATAAATTCAGGTAGGTGCTTTTCATAACTTCATTTTCAAATCGGAAGATAAATATTAACCGTAATATTAAAAAGAAACAAGATGATTCAAATGGAAAAATTCAATCTTCCTTTTCAGACTTTTCCAGAAGGATGGCTAGCTTTTCTTCAATTTCAGGGATCGATTGATAAAGCTCCTCAAAACTTTTGTATTGCCTTTCAAAAAGAATTTTCCATACCTTAAAATCTTCGGCAGTATAGGCACTATATTCCTGGGTTAATTTTTTCAACCTTTTATCTAAAAAAATATCGGTAGTATAATTTTTTGTCATTCCTTTTTTATTAAGACCTGAATATGGGTTTCAAAATAGGGAATTTATACCTCCTACCTTCGAAATTTACCCATTTTCCAAAGAACGGCCAATCGGTTTGGATGGGAATGAATGGTACAATTTGACTTTTCCAAAGCTCAACCATTTACTTCATCTCTAAAAGTTGTATATGTTAATAAGGGTATTTTATTTTAATAATTTTTCCGACAAATTTCCATTAAAGTAGGGCAAAAGTTTTCCTCAAGGCGAATGTTTTTCTGATCTGATCTGCCAGCAAGGCACTTTGTTTAAAATCCAAGGTTTGTTGACCATCCGAAAAGGCTTTGTCAGGGTTTTCATGGGTTTCATAAATGATGCCATCTGCTCCTGCCATCACTCCGGAGAGGGCCATCTGCGCCACAAAATCTCTAATTCCTATCCCATGTGATGGATCCACCACCACCGGAAGATGAGATTTTGACTTTAAAATGGGGATCGCATTCAAATCCAAAGTGTTTCGGCTTGCCCTTTCGTAAGTCCTGATCCCTCTTTCACAGAGAATCAGTTTTTCGTTTCCCCCTGAAAATACATATTCCGCAGATTGTAGGAGTTCCTCAATGGTTCCTGAAATCCCTCTTTTTATCAATACAGCTTTGTCAATTTTACCCAATTCATCCAGGAGATTGAAATTTTGGGTGTTCCTGGCACCAACCTGGAAAACATCTACGTAATCATGCATTTCCTCAATCTGTGATACCTGCATAACTTCCGTTACTATTTTGATTCCTGCGGTCTTCGCATGGCTGTACCATAATTTGAGCCCCTCTAACCCTAAGCCCCTAAAAGCATAGGGGCTGCTTCTGGGTTTAAACACCCCGCCCCGCATCATTTTGGTACCGTTTTCTTTAAGATGTTGGATAACATTTATTATCTGCTCTTCTGATTCGATGGAGCAAGGGCCCGCTATGATGGCCATATCACCGTCCTTTATTCCTATGCCGTCTCCCAAATCGATGCTGGTAGGTTTTACCTTCAACTTCTTGGATACCAGCTTATAATCATCAGAAACGATGTGTATATCCTGAATTCCATCCATAAAACCTATTTTCCGGATATCAAAAGCAGCGTTGCCTATCCCAATCAGGTATCCTCCAATTTGCGTTTTTACTTCAGTGACTTGATAACCTATATTATTTATTTTATCGATCAACTTCTGCTTTTGGTCAAGGCTGATGTCATTTTTAAGCTGTATGATCATGATATTACTCCTTGAATGTAAGATTTGATGTCATTTTTTAAATCTTTGGAGGCTTTGAGCACATTGATAAAAGCACTTCCTATAATGGCCCCATTGGAATATTTGGCAGCCGTCTGAAAAGAAGACTTATCCGAAATCCCAAACCCAATTAACCTTGGGTTATTAAGCCCCATGTCCCTTACTCTTTGAAAATAAGCGATCTGGTCAGGAGTCACCTCTCTTTTTGCGCCGGTAATGCTGGCCGATGAAACCATGTAAATGAAACCATCTGAATGCTGATCAATTTCCCTGATCCGCTCTGGACTGGTCTGTGGGGAAATCAGAAAGGTATTGCGCAGGTCATGCCGGTCAAAAATCTCTTTGTATTCCTTCAGGTATTGCTGCATGGGAAGGTCAGGTAGGATGACCCCGTCTACCCCCACTTCCTGACACTTTTCACAAAATGCCTCCATGCCATATTGGACAATCGGATTAAGATACCCCATCAAGATCACGGGAATACTTACCTTTTTCCTCATCCCTTTTAATTGTTCGAAAAGCTTTTTCAGGCTCATCCCCTGTTTTAAGGCCACCATGTTACTTTCCTGTATGGTAGGGCCATCAGCAATGGGATCAGAATAAGGTACTCCTATTTCAATGATATCGGCACCTGCCGATTCTATGGCTTCCATGATATCGAGGGTGTCCTCCAGTTTTGGAAAACCTGCTGTAAAATAAATGGAAAGGATGTTTTCCTTTTTGGTGTGGAATAAATGGTCTATTCGATTCATTGGTTGCTTAATAATTTCCCCATTTGATATAAGTTTCCAGGTCCTTGTCTCCCCTTCCGGAAAGGTTAATGACGATGACATCTTCTTTATTGTATTGGATATGGTTCAAAGCATAAAGGGCATGGGCTGATTCAATGGCTGGAATGATCCCCTCCAGCCTGCTCATTTCTATTCCTGCCTGCATGGCATGCTCGTCCTCAACTGCTACAAATTCCCCCCGGCCGGATTCAAACAGATGGGCATGAACTGGACCAATCCCGGGATAGTCCAAGCCAGCAGAGATGCTATGTGGCTCCACCACCTGCCCATCTTCTGTCTGCATCAGCAGGGTCCTGCTCCCGTGCAGAATCCCTGGTTTGCCCAACATCGTGGTGGCAGCAGACTTACCGGAATTGACACCCAACCCAGCCGCTTCAACGGCTACCAGGCGAACCTCAGGAACATTGTAATAATGATAGAAGGCCCCTGCCGCATTGCTGCCCCCCCCTACACATGCTATCACTAAATCCGGATTTTCCCTTCCTTCTTTTTCCATTAACTGGATTTTCATTTCCGCAGATATCACAGATTGAAATCTTGCTACCATCTCGGGATAGGGATGTGGACCTACCACTGACCCGATTATATAATGGGTATCCACCGGATTGTTGATCCATTGACGCATGGCTTCATTGGTGGCATCCTTAAGGGTTTTACTTCCGGAGTTGGCAGGGACCACCTCAGCACCCAATATCCGCATGCGTTCAACATTGGGTTTTTGCCTTTCCATATCTACTGCACCCATATAGATAATACATTCCATACCCATGAGGGCACAAACCGTGGCTGTAGCCACTCCGTGCTGACCAGCACCGGTTTCAGCTATGATGCGCTTCTTATTCAGTTTTCTCGCCAGGATGATCTGTCCCACGGTATTGTTGATTTTGTGTGCTCCGGTATGACATAAATCTTCCCGCTTGAGGTAGATTTTCGCGCCGTATTTTTCTGAAAGCCTCTGCGCCAAAAACAAAGGGGTAGGCCTTCCTACATAATCTTTTAATAATCCGTGAAACTCCTCCTGAAAGGCCGCCGAGGCCATAATGGATTCATAATTCTGCCTGAGTTCCTCTATATTGGGATACAGCATTTCGGGTATATATGCTCCCCCAAATTTTCCATAAAACCCGTTTTCATCTACCTTTATCATATGATGTTTATTTTTAACGCCCCTCTCCATTCAGGGCTGCTTTAATTTGGCTGGCAAATTGATTGATCATTTCCAAATTTTTTTTACCGGGTTGGAATTCGAATTTTGAATTGATATCTATTCCTTCCATTGCCGGTGTTTTCCTGTAGCATTCCATTAGGGCTGCAATACTGTCTTTATCGATCCCCCCACTTAGTAAAAACGGTTTATTTAGCTTATAATCTTTTAATATTTCCCAATTAAAGCGGCTTCCGGTGCCGCCGTATGTTGGGCCATCGGTATCAAAAAGAAACCGGTCCACCCAATTTTCATAAGGTAACAATACCTTCCAATCCCAATGTGCCCCAACCCTGAAAACCTTGATTACCTCTACCCCAAGCTGATCTTTGACTTCTTTCACAAAATCAACCGATTCATCCCCGTGCAACTGGACCTTTTGAAGGCCGTATAGCTTCACCTTTTCTGCTATATTCTTCAGTTCTGCATTTACGAAAACCCCCACCTTGGGAATATTGATCGATAAATAGTCTTCCGGTGGAAAACCAAATGAAGGCAAATACCTTTTAGATGGGGGATAAAAAATCATCCCCACCCAATCAATTATCCCTAAATCCAAAAGTCCCCTTATGTTATCCGGGTCGGCCATTCCACAAACTTTGATGATCATGGACTTACCTTTTCCTTATCTTCATTCAATAAACTCCTGAAGGTGTTCATGAAATTATAGGCTGCCTGATGAGGCCGGATGGTTTTCATGAAGTGTTCGCCGATCAGAAAACCATGGTACCCCGCCTCCTTGAGCAGGACCAACGTTTCGGGGTCTGAAATTCCACTTTCCGATATTTTCACAAATTTCGAAGGAATATTTTCCACCAATGCCAGAGAAGTTTCAATATTTACCTCAAAAGTTTTCAGATTCCGGTTGTTTACCCCAACCAGGTCAATGTTGTCATCCAGAGATTTTTCCAATTCCTCTTTATCATGGACTTCCATTAAAACCTCCAAACCCAGGTCTTTGGCAAATGCTGCCAATTCGGCAATCCTTTTGGGACTCAGTACCGCAGCGATCAGTAGGATACAATCGGCTCCAATCGCCTTGGATTCAATGAGCTGGTATTCCTCCACCATAAAATCCTTTCTGAGAATTGGACAAAAATTGAATTTTCGGCAAGCTTTAAGGTCCTCATCAGATCCTCCAAAAAATTCTTTATCAGTGAGTATGGAAAGTGCCGAAGCGCCTGCCTGCATGTATCCAATGGTGATCTCTTCCACCTTGGCCGTGGGATTGATCCATCCTTTTGAAGGTGATTTTCTTTTGAACTCTGCAATGATTCCCGTTTTATCCGGATGGTTAACATACCGCTTCATGGACACCGTTGGGCTGTCGAAAAACAGACTTTTTTTCAACAGTTTCTCTGGGTACAGGGCCTTTCTTTCCGCTACTTCCCTTTTTTTATGTTCAATGATTTTATCCAAAATGTTCATAATCAACTAATGTATATGGATGTTTTTGGATCCACCAGTTCTTTAAATACTTTTAGTGCCGTACCGTTTTTTAGGGTGTCCATGGCCTTCACCCTGGCCTTTTCATAATCCAAAGACGGATTGGCAGTGGTAAGGGCAGCAGCAGCATTGGCAATTACCACTGACTCCTGTTCGACAGAACCCTTTCCCTGAAGGATCCTTAAGAATATCTTTGCAGAGGCTTCAATGGTATCTCCCCCTTTTATTGCTTGAGCTTTTACTGGTTGAAAACCCAGGTCTTCCGGGCTATAAACCTTTTCACCCTGATTGGATATCCATTTCAGGTTACCAGTCAAAGATATTTCATCATATCCATCCAATGCATGCAATACTGTAAACTGGACCTCATTGTTTTGGTAAAGGTAGGCATATAACCTAGCCAACTCAAGACTGAAAACACCTACCAATTGTTTTTTAGGAAAACTCGGGTTGACCATTGGACCCAGCATATTGAAAAATGTTTTCACTCCAAGTTCTTTTCGTACAGGTCCTACGTTTTTCATGGCTGGGTGAAACAGGGGGGCATGCAGGAAACAAATGCCTGTACGGTCAAGACTGTCCCTGAGTTGATCAATATCATTGGTGAATTCATATCCGAAATAAGCCAGCAAATTGGAAGATCCGCATACGGAAGAAACCCCTACATTGCCATGTTTGGCGACAGGCTGTCCGGCTCCTGCCACAATAAATGAGGCCAGGGTGGATATGTTAAAGGTATCCTTGCCATCACCTCCCGTACCGCAAAGGTCAATGGCGCCATATTCCGGAATCTCTACAGGAATACACATTTCCAACATGGCTTCCCTGAATCCCATCAGCTCCTCAACCCGGACGCTTCTCATTAAATACACGGTAAGAAATGCAGCCATCTGGCTGTTGTTAATTTCACCTGAAGTGATTTGCTTCAACACCCCTTTGGCCTGATCCTTGTCCAGGGTTTTGTGTTCGATCAAATGGTTTAATATGTCTTTCATTGGTTTTTGATTGTTGCGCCTTCTATCCAGTTTTTTATGATCTGTACTCCGTTTTCGGTCAATATGCTTTCGGGATGAAACTGAAGCCCTTTTACCTGATGGGTTTTGTGTCTAACCGCCATGATCTGCCCATCAGGAGTCTTCGCCATCACCTCCAACTCTGGGGGGAAAGTGGTTTCATCGATGACCCAACTATGGTACCGACCTACCGTAAAACTATCTGGTATTCCGTCAAACAAGGCATCTTTTTGAACTTTCACCTTGGATGCAACGCCATGAACCACTTCTGTCAGGTTGATCAGTCCTCCACCATAGGCCTCTCCTATCGCCTGATGTCCCAGGCAAACCCCTAATATATCTTTGCTGGAAGCAAATTTTTTGATCAGTTCTGGCATTATTCCTGCCTCTGAAGGCAAACCCGGTCCTGGAGAAAGCAATATTTTATCATATTCATCAACCTCCGGGAGGCTGATCTTATCATTCCTGAAAACATCCATATTTTTAGCATACCCCAAATCCCGGATAATATATACCAAATTATAGGTGAAGGAATCGTAATTGTCCAGTACCAGTATTCTCATTGGTGAAAAATTTTATGTCTTTTCTTATATTTATGCTATTCATCATCATTATATCGTCTCTGCCAATTTCAAGGCCACTCTCAAGGCTTCCAATTTATTGCTTACCTCCTGAAGTTCACTCTCAATAGAAGACTTGGCCACCACGCCTGCGCCTGCCTGAAACCTTAAACTGTTGTTTTCAGAAACAAAAGAACGGATCAAAATAGCATGATTGAAATCCCCTTTAAATCCCAAAAATCCTATCGCTCCGCCATAAAACCTTCTGGAAATATTCTCCAAGCCGTCAATCAGTTCCATTGCCCTGTATTTTGGAGCTCCGGATAGCGTTCCTGCCGGGAACGTATCCGCCACTAATTGCAAGGGATTGGCACCGGAAGGTAATTCTCCCGTGACTTTGGATACCAGATGGATGACATGTGAATAGAACTGGATTTCCTTAAATACCTCCACATTGACTTTTTCCGATGACCGGCTCAGGTCATTTCTGGCCAGATCCACCAACATCACGTGTTCTGAATTTTCTTTGGGATCATCATACAGCTTCCTTGCCAATTCGGCATCCGCTTGATCATTTCCAGTCCTTTTAAAAGTACCAGCAATGGGATAAATGGTAGCTTTATTCCCTTTTACCACAATTTGGGCCTCTGGGGAACTACCAAAAACCTTAAATGATCCATAGTCAAAATAAAAAAGGTAGGGGGAAGGGTTTATGGATCGTAAAGCCCGGTATACATTGAATTCATCCCCCTTAAAACCTGTGGAAAAGGATCGTGACAATACGATTTGAAAAACATCTCCCCTAAAACAATGGTCTCTCCCTTTACTAAGAATGTCAAGGAATTCTGAATCGGTATAGTTGGAGGACTCTTCATCCTTCAACTTAAAACCGTAGCTCGGTATATTTTTGTTGTTCAGAACCATTTCAATCTTTGGTATTCCTGACTCACCTGGTTCTCCCTCCAGATAATGTTCAAAAATATACAGCTCATTTTTAAAATGATCCACTACAATCATGTTTTTATATACTGCATAGTGTATCAAGGGTACCTTGGATGGTTTGGGGTTGTGAAGCTTAATATCCTCAAAAAATGTGACCCCATCATATTGGATATAACCAAATAAGCCATTGGTAATGAATTTAAAATCCAGCTTTTGGTCTTCAAACCGGTTGGAAAAATCCCTCAGAACGTCCATCAGTTTTTTGCCTTCGGGAATAGGGGCTTCTTCTGGGCCTTTACCGGGAAAGGTTTGAATAATTTTATCGTTGACCAAAGAAAAGGAGGCCATGGGCTCACAACAGATATAAGAATAACTGTTTTCATTCCCATGATAATCCGAACTTTCCAGCATGATCGCGTTATTGTACCTGTCCCTGATCTGCAGGTAAATACTTACAGGGGTAATGGTGTCCGCCAGAAGTTTTTTGTACCTGGTTTTGATTTTTATTTTCTCCATTATCTGGTTTTTAAAATTAAAAAAAGGCTTGCCGGGAGTCCAGCAAGCCTTCAATATGGGTGGTTCAAATTTTGGCAATGGTTAGCTGTTCTCCCTCTAAAAGAAGTAAGACAACCACCACCAAATTTGATTCTTGATTTTCATATTATGAAGCAAATATAGAAAAGGGTCACCATTTTCAAAAATAAATTTCATTTAATTTGAATAATTTTATTCTGATATCAATTATCAGAATTGGGATTGTAATTGGATTCATTTTCGTTCATCATCCTTTGTTGAGGCCAAACTGGAGTCAATTGTCTTTCTTCCAAATTGGTTAGCGCTCCATTTTCAAATGTGACCAGGATGTAAAACCGTTCGTCTTTGTTTATCCGGTAAACTTTTTTGGTATCATCCATCTGACTGATTACGGCATGCCTGTTTTGCCTCAAAAATTTACTTTCCGACATGCCCATTTGATAGGGATTGGCGGGATGGAATAAGGCACAGGACCCTACTACAAAAATTAAACTCATTGCGATCAAAATTTGCTTTATATAATTCATATTACTGGTAAAATATTAGTCGGTTTAATAATTAAGCTTTCTGTTTTGGATCGCTCCATTGACAAAACTATTCAACTAATTATAATCACAATAATACTGCCAAATATTTTAGCCTGGATGATAACATTTTATATATATTAACCAATTTGGGCGGTGCTTTTCTTTGAGGGGTAAAAGAAATTATCTACATTTGTACCGAGCGGCACGACCAGCTCCTGCTAAACCCCCCAGGTCCGGAAGGAAGCAAGGGTAGGCAGTTGTAGCGGTGCGATGCCGCTTATTTTTTTCCCTTTGGTAAAGCTTTCCCCTTTCTTTAGCATTTCAATTATTTTGCCTTAAATTTACCGAAAATACATCAAACCGTTTATTTATGAAATTCTTTATCGATACTGCCAATCTAAATGAAATTACAGAAGCCTATGAACTGGGCGTTTTGGATGGGGTGACCACCAACCCATCGCTAATGGCCAAAGAGGGCATTAGTGGCCATGAGAATGTTAGAAACCATTACAAAGCCATCTGTGGTATTGTGGATGACAAAGTCAGTGCTGAAGTAATTGCTACGGATTTTGATGGCATCATCAAAGAGGGGAAAGAATTGGCAAAAATTGATGATAAAATCGTGGTGAAGGTACCTATGATCAAAGAAGGTATTAAAGCCATTAAATATTTTCACAGTGAAGGAATAAGGACCAATTGTACCTTGGTATTTTCAGCAGGCCAGGCCATTTTGGCCGCCAAAGCTGGTGCCAGCTACCTTTCTCCTTTTATCGGCAGGCTGGATGACATCTCTATTGACGGACTTGAATTGATTGCCCAAATCGTTCATATTTACCAAAATTATGGATTTGAAACTGAGGTGTTGGCAGCTTCAATACGCCATTCCATGCACCTGATCAAATGTGCAGAATTAGGGGCCGATGTGGTAACCTGCCCTTTGAAAGTGATAACTGGCCTCCTTAACCATCCTCTTACCGACAAAGGCCTGGCCCAGTTTTTGGCCGACCACGCCAAATCAAATAAAGCTTAAGAGTGTAATAACAGGTTAGGGGAATGGATAAGGCAATTTTTCTTGCCCTTTAAACGTTTATTATTGAAAATTTCTGGTAGCAAACCCGGTGTGATCATGTACATCATCAAAGTAAAAGGAAAGGCAAAAATACCTGACTATATTCAAATCCGGGATGAGAATTTTGTTTTGGTAGCTTATTTCAGAGCTGACCGGCCCCTCAAGAAAATCGAAAAGTTTGGGCTGGAAGGAAAGGAAACGGAACTTGAAAAACTGATCCAGGAATTGCCCTTTGGTAAGTTAAAAAAGCTGGATCTCTGATATGTTTTTTTCTTCCGAACCGGTAGTCAAAGTGACCAAGGCCTGTATTTTTCAGGGCATCAACACCATACTTAAGGATGTTACTTTCAATATAGAAAAGGATGAATTTGTATTTCTGATCGGAAGAACAGGAAGCGGAAAGAGTTCCTTATTGAAAACCTTATATGCTGACCTCCCCCTGATTATGGGAGAGGCCGTAGTGGCGGGCTACCCCATCCATGATATCAAAAAGAAAAATGTACCCTTTTTACGCAGAAAATTGGGCATCGTATTCCAGGATTTTCAATTGTTCCCTGACAGGACAGTAGCGGAAAACCTTTATTTTGTTCTAAAGGCAACAGGTTGGAAGGACAAAACAAAAATGAAGAGCCGAATGATCGAGGTGTTAATGGGTGTAGGTCTGGGGGGAGCGGCTACCAAAATGCCCCATCAGCTTTCGGGAGGGGAACAGCAAAGGGTGGTAATTGCCAGAGCCCTTTTAAATGAACCGGCGATTCTCCTCGCCGATGAACCTACCGGCAACCTGGACCCAGAAGTGGCTGACGGGATTTTTAAATTATTTCAGGAGATTAACAAGAAAGGTACCGCCGTACTGATGGCCACGCATAATTACGAATTGTTGAAAAAATACCCCTATAGGGTATTGAAATGTGAAAACGGTATATTGCTGGACAGCAAAACCAGTGACATTCCCTTAAGCTCCATCAACGGGTAAAGAAAAATACATTTTTTAGCTTATTTTTTCAAAAATGAATACAAACAGTTCTGCTCCTGAGAATTTTGATTTCTTAGACCTTCTTAAATCCATTGCCATCTATTTTGTGATCATTTACCATTTTAGGTACATGGAAATTGATTTTATGGATCATGGAAATTTTTCCGTTTTTCTAAATTATTTTCTGTCCACCATTTTCAGCACCTGTGTGCCAATCTTCTTTTTTATCAACGGTGCCTTACTTTTTAATAAATCAAATTTGGATTTAAAAAGGCATTTTTTCAAAATATTACAAATCGGTGCACTTGTTTTCGCCTGGGGGGTCATTACACAATTGGCCCTCTTGCTGATCCGGAATGAGAGCATGTCCCTTTCAGAGATGATAAAAAACATATGGAAGTTAAAGGAAGGATGGGTAAATCACCTGTGGTTTTTAAAAGCAGTAGTGGTCATCTACATTTTTTTTCCCATTCTTTATACGTCCTATAAAGAAAAAAAGGAACATCTGTGGTTTTTCTTTGCCTTTGTGCTATTGCTGACCTTCGGAAACACATTTTATTCCAATTTAAAGTCGGTTCTTGCTTTCTTTTTGGATAAAAACATGCAATTGATGCCAAAAAATCATTTTGGAAATTTCAATCCTTTCTTTGGATTTTACGGGTATTCCATTGGTTATTTTATTTTGGGTGGAATTACTTTTGCCAACCGACATTTTCTGATTGGCAAAACATTTCGGATTTTTTCCTTATTAACATTATTTTTTTCGATGGTATTGTTATTCCTCTATGGGGTAATCGCCTCCCTGAGCCAAAAGGAAATTTGGGATACGGTATGGTATGGATATGATACCATTTTTACTGCCGTCAATGTGATTTGCATTTTTGTTTTATCCTTAAATTACCAGCATCATGGGGGCATGGTGGGAAAGGCAATCGCTTTAATTGGAAGGAATTCCTTAGGAATTTATTTGACCCATTTTATCGTTGGAAATTTTCTTGATCCCTATTATTTAATGCTCATTTTATCTCCCTCATTTTTGTCGAATATGGCTTATGCTTTTGTGATTTTGTTTTTTTCACTCGGTGTGGTTGTCTTGTTTAAACAACTGCCCATCATCAAATATTTATTTAAGATTTAGGTTATGTGATTAAATAATGGAGAATCTCGGCTTATAAAGTTCTTTTGATGCCTACCCATGACCCTTAAAGAAAAAAACCAGCGCATTGATGCGCTGGTTGGAATTCAAATAATGAAATTGTACTTTATCAGCTACCTGGCGAAATGCTAGAGCGAAGCCAGGTTCTCCTTGGCCAATTCAAAGTCAGGACTTTGAGCCAGGGCTTCTTCAAAAGCAGCTTTTGCTTCTGTATTACTTCCTTGGTCTTTGTAGATTAATCCTTTCAAATTTTGGGCGGCAGCCACCATACTTACTTCCTGCATGGTATCATCCTCTTTCGGAAAATTGAGTTTTTGCTCTGCTGCTTTTTTCTCTTTGATCAGCATATTAACTGAATTCAGTGCCTCGTCATATTTCTTTAGGGAATATTGGAGGTAACTGGCTTTATAAAGGCTAAACAGGTCTCCCGATAATAGGTGGAGGGACTCAAAATGAGGCAATGCCCTTTCCAAGGCGCCCAACTGTTCCAATGAAAACGCCGCAATTTCCAAAGCCGGAATACTTTTGGAATTCCTTTCCAGGATATCAAGTGCCACCAGGGCAGAGGAGCTGTACTGCTCCATTTCAAAATACAGAGAGGCCAATGTCTCTGGATATTTCAGGTTTTGCGGATTCCTTTCCATCAATTCATACAATTTCGATTTGGCAACCGAAACATCATTGTACCGCATGGCCAAAGCATAAATTCTATTGTCACTGTTATCCCTTGTTTGGTTACTGTCCTGTGGAACCTCTACTTGGGCACTATCCTGAGCATAAGCTACTCCCATTATGCAAAAACATAGTAAAATCAATACCGGGTATTTCATTTTTATCATGGATTATTTATTTTTTTTTCTATTCCTTTTTTCGCCGCCAATTTATACATTAACTGCATGGCTTCATTTTTATTGTTCTGAATCTGACCATCCAAAATGGCTTCTTTGATTTCTTCTTTTAGATCTCCAACTATCCTGGACGGTTTAAGCCCAAATATAGCCATGATTTCATCACCTGTTACAGGAGGTTGAAAATTTCTTAACTGATCCATCTCCTCCACTTCCTCCAGCTTCCTTTCTACTTTATCGAAATTCGCCAAAAAACGTTTTACTTTATTATCATTTTTTGAAGTAACATCTGCTCTGCAGAGTTGCATCAAATCCTCTACATCATCGCCCGCCTCAAAAAGCAGTCTTCTTAAGGCTGCATCTGTCACCGTATCCTTAACCAAAGCTATGGGCCTTAGGTGCAATTTTACCAATTTCTGCACATATTTCATCCTCTCATCCATTGGTAATTTCAATCTTCTGAAAATCCCGGGAATCATCCTGGCACCTTTGTCCTCATGTCCATGGAAAGTCCAACCCACTTTTTGGTTAAACCTTTTGGTGGCCGGTTTGGCAATATCATGCATGATGGCCGCCCATCGCAGCCACAGATCATCCGACCGAGAGGATACATTATCCAAAACCTGTAAGGTATGATAAAAGTTATCTTTATGGGATTTATCTCCGACGGAATCCACTCCCTGCAATTCCACCATTTCAGGAAAAAACTCAATCAATAGTCCACTGACATACAAAAGCTTAAAACCATAGGATGGTTTTTCTGTCAGTATAATTTTATTCAGTTCGTCGATTATCCGCTCCCCTGAAACAATGGAAAGCCGGTGGGCATTGTTCATGATTCCATCAAAAGTACCCGGTTCAATGTCAAAACCCAGCTGAGCGGCAAACCTAATGGCCCTCATCATTCTTAAAGGATCATCTGAAAAGGTAATATCCGGATCGGCAGGAGTTCGGATAATTTTTCTGTTTAGGTCTTTAATCCCTCCAAATGGGTCTGAAATTTCACCAAAATGATCTTTATTGACACTTATGCCCATGCTGTTAATGGTAAAATCCCTACGTTCCTGATCTTCCTGCATGGTACCTGCATCCACCTTTGGTTTTCGGGAATCCAATTGGTAGGATTCCTTTCTTGCTCCGACAAATTCCACCTCCCAGTCATCAATCTTAACCATTGCCGTACCAAAATTCTTAAAAACAGTTACCTGTGGTTTAGGGGAAAAAGTTCCTGCCACTTCTTTGGCCAGGGAAATCCCATGGCCGATACATACAAAGTCAATGTCCTTGCTGGACCTCCCCAATATAATATCTCTCACATACCCTCCCACTACATAGGTTTCCAATCCCAATCGGTCCGCCGCTTCACCGACGATTCTGAACAGGGCTACCTGATCCAATTCTTCTTTAAAATTCATCCCTTTAAAATTTTCACTCCTCCTTCTGCATTCAATTGCATTTCTTTAATTTTTCCTTCTAGAAGCGGAAATATTTCTTGCGTTTCTACCTGCCATGAAGAAGATTCCATCGCCCGAAAAACCACCACTTCCCTCAAATGAAATAACAGTTTGTTCCAAAAAGGGTGTTTTATCAAAGCAAATTTAATAAATCCATTCGAATTGGGTGCATTAATTGACTTTACCATGGAAGGACTGTGAAAAATCAATTTATCAGGTGAAAATTCAATAATGTCCAAAGCAACCTCAGAAAAATTACCTACCAACCCTTTTAGCTGAAACATTTCATGAATCAACAGAATGTCCTCTTCCGCAGGATGCCAATGTTGTAATTTTATGAACTGAAAAACATGGTCTTTACCGTCATGAATGGTCAATTCACCTTTATTTTTGAATATTTCTTTTATGTTGTTAAAATCCAATGTTGTTTTTTTTTAGTGGAAAACTTGTTGCGCCATTTCAAGTGCTTCATTTAACGCAGCTTCATTAATTCCGGTCTCGAAGCCCTTTGATTTGAGCACCATGACCAACTTCTCTGTAGGTATGTTCCCCACCAAATCATCATTCGCCATCGGACAGCCTCCAAATCCCAGAATTGCCCCATCAAATCTCCGACATCCGGCTTCAAGGGCTGCCAGGATTTTTTCTTCCTCTTCTCCGCACCTGCTATGAAAATGAACGCCCCATTCGATGTCCGGAAAATGTGAAATCTGTTCGGAAACCACTTCATAGATCAATTCAGGAGTGGCCACCCCAATAGTGTCTGAAAGCGCAATAATGGAAATTCCTTCCACTGAAAGCTCTTTCACCGCCGATGTTACGGATTTTATTGAATAGTCCTCCCCATAAGGGTTGCCAAAACCCATGCTTAAATAAACCACAAGGTCTTTCCCCTTTTCTTTACCGATTCGATGAATTTCTTTGAGGGTATCCATGGCTTCCACCATTGACTTATTGGTGTTCCGCATTTGGAAAGTAGCGGATAAAGATAATGGAAATCCCAGATAATCAACCTGATCAAATTTCAGGGCCATTTCGGCTCCACGGATGTTAGCCACAATGGCCAAAAGGCGGGTACGGGAATCATTTTTAGGTAATTGGCCCAAAACTTCAGGGGTATCCTTCATTTGTGGTACCAGCTTAGGGCTGACAAAACTGCCAAAATCGAGCGTGTGAAAGCCTACACCCAACAACTTTTTTAAATACGCCGATTTTACTTCAGTAGGTATAATTTTTTTAAGCCCCTGCATGGCATCTCTGGGACATTCTATTATTTTTACTTTTTCCCCCATACCTGTTAAAATAACCTTGTTCAAAACACCTCCTTGGCAATCTTATACGTTGTATCTGCCCTGCTCATGGTATAATAATGCAGGGTCGGAACACCATATTTTATAAGGTCTCGGCTTTGGTGAATGGCCCATTCAATTCCCACTTCTTTAACGTCTGTATTGTTTTTGCAACGGTCTAGTTCTCCTTTCAACTCATCCGGAAAATTCAGATAAAAAACTTTTGGTAAAATTTCAATCTGTGAAAGTGTAGTGATGGGTTTAAGGCCTGGTATGATGGGCACTTCAATGCCCATCGCCCTTACCTTTTCAACAAAATCATAGTATTTCCTGTTATCAAAAAACATTTGGGTAACAATATAGGAAGCACCCGCATCCACCTTTGCCTTCAAGTGACCCAAATCGAAATTCAGGTCCGGTGCTTCAAAATGTTTTTCGGGATAGCCGGCCACACCCACGCAAAAATCCGTCTGAAAACCAATTTCTGTTTCCTCATTAAGATACCGTCCATGATTCATGCCCACAATCTGATGAACCAACTCTGATGCAAATGAATGTCCATATTTTTCGGGAACAAATATTCCTTCAGGCTTGGGTGCATCTCCCCTTAATGCCAGAATATTTTCAACACCGATAAAGTAAAGGTCAATCATGGCATTTTCGGTTTCTTCCTTCGTAAATCCTCCACACAAAAGATGAGGGACAGCATCTACCTTGTACCTGTTCATGATGGCGGCACATATCCCCACCGTTCCCGGTCTTTTCCTGGTCTTAACTTTTTCCGTTAGACCATTTGAATCTTTCCGGTAGATGTACTCTTCACGGTGATAGGTTACATCTATGAAGGGGGGATTGAACTCCATTAGGGGTGCGATACCTTCCAATAGGTTACTTAGGCTTTGACCTTTAAGCGGGGGTAATATTTCAAACGAAAATAGGGTTTCCTTTGCCCTATCAATATATTCCGTAATTTTCATTGCGCTTTAAAATGGGGTATATAAATTCCTTCCTCTTTCTTGCAGATGATCAATTTTTGATGGGCTGCATCCTGAAATCACCCGTTGGTTCGTTCCCTCTCCAGGAAAAATCAGAAAGGATTGATCAACCGCTATAAGAAAGTTGCGGGGAGTAAGACAGGTTTGGAGAAAGCCATTTTTCTGCCTGCTCCTTGCTTACCCCTTTCCTTAGGGCATAATCCTCTACCTGATCCTCACCAATTTTTCCCAATCCGAAATACCTGCTTTCCGGATGTGCAAAATAATAGCCACTTACTGAAGATGTGGGATACATGGCAAAGCTTTCCGTCAATGTCATGCCAATTTCCTTTTCAACCTGCAGCAATTCAAACAAAGTACGTTTATCGGAATGTTCCGGACAGGCAGGATATCCCGGTGCCGGGCGAATGCCTTGATAGGATTCCTTAATAAGATGATCATTGTCCAGCTTTTCATCCTTGGCATAGCCCCAAAGTTCTTTCCTAACTAATTCGTGTAAATATTCAGCGGCTGCTTCAGCCAGTCTATCCGCCAAAGCCTTCAGCATGATGTCATTATAATCATCTCCTATTTTTTGAAATTCAGCCAATTTTTTTTCAATTCCCAAGCCAGACGTAACGGCAAAGCCGCCAAAATAATCCAGTTGTTTAGGATGGATGTAATCTACCAAACACCTGTTGGGGACTCCCTTTCCTTTTCTTCCCTGTTGTCTTAAAAAATGAAAAATAAATTTTTGGTCACCCGTAACATCCGTGTCTACCAGCAAATCATCCCCTGATCGGTGCACCGGATAAAGCCCTACCACGGCTTTCGCCTGTAGCCATTTTTCGTTTACAATACGATCAAGCATCTTATTGGCATCATCGTATAATTTATGGGCTTCTTTTCCAACCACCGGATCTGTCAGAATTTTCGGAAATCTTCCTGACAGCATCCAGGTACTAAAAAAAGGCGTCCAGTCAATGTATTTTCTGACCGATTTCAGATCCAGGTCCTCCATCACCTTTTTGCCGATTAATCGGGGCTTTATGGGTTGATAGTTTTTCCAATCTAAGGCTACCGGATTGTCTTTGGCTTCTTTATAGGTTACCATTTGCTTAACCTGCTGCTTGGCCTCATGGTCTTCTCTGATTTGTTTATAAGTGGTTTTAATTTTTTGCAGGTAGGCTTCACTGGTTTCTTTGCTGATGGCTTCTCCAGCCACTGGTACTGACTTAGAAGCATCCATAACGTGGACTACAATACCACTGTACATGGGATCAATCTTCACCGCAGTATGTATTCTGGAAGTGGTGGCTCCTCCGATCAACAAAGGTATCTTCAATCCCCTTCTTTCCATTTCAATGGCCACATTGACCATTTCATCCAGGGAAGGCGTGATCAAGCCACTCAAACCAACGATATCTACCTTTTGTCTGACCGCTTCATCGAGGATTTTTTCTGTTTCCACCATGACCCCCAAATCTATTATTTTATAGCTGTTGCAAGCCAGCACTACGCCTACGATGTTTTTTCCAATATCATGAACGTCTCCTTTTACGGTAGCCAATAAAATCTTTTTGATATTGGAGGAAAGCTCCTCACCGTCTTCATCCAATTCCGGCAAAGGCATGAAAGGTTCCAGGTAAGCCACTGCCTTTTTCATAACCCTGGCACTTTTCACCACTTGGGGAAGAAACATTTTTCCTGCCCCAAAAAGATCGCCCACTACATTCATTCCATCCATGAGCGGGCCTTCTATTACTTTCAAAGCATCATTTAATTGAATCCTGGCCTCCTCTGTATCTGTTATAATATGGTCAAGAATACCCTTTACCAATGCATGCTGAATCCTTTTCTCTACTTTTTCACTTCTCCATTCTTCATCTTCTTTTGATTTTTTACCGGAAGATTTAACAGTTTCCGCAAAATCGAGAAGTCGTTCGGTGGCATCCTCCCTCCTATTCCATATCACATCCTCCACGTGCCTCAACAACTCCTTTGGGATGTTGTCATACACCTCCAACATGCTAGGGTTAACTATTCCCATGTCCATGCCGTTTTTAATGGCATGGTAGAGAAATACCGCATGCATGGCTTCTCTGACCGGATTATTACCTCTAAAGGAAAAGGAAACATTACTGACCCCGCCACTAACCTTAGCACCGGGAAGGTTCTTCTTAATCCACTTGGTGGCCCTGAAAAAATCTATGGCATTGGTTTTATGTTCATCCATCCCAGTAGCTACCGGAAAAATATTGGGATCAAAAATAATGTCCTGGGGATTGAATTTGACAATTTTGGTCAGGATGTCGTAACATCTTTTGCATATCTGAATCCTACGTTCATAGGTATCTGCCTGACCTTTTTCATCAAAGGCCATCACCACTACTGCTGCACCAAATTTTTTGATGGTCTTGGCTTGATGAATAAATTCTTCCTCACCATTTTTTAGGCTGATGGAATTAACAATACCTTTCCCTTGAATGCATTTCAATCCAGCCAGAATGATTTTCCATTTAGAGCTGTCTATCATCACCGGAATTCTACTGATTTCAGGTTCGGAAGCCATCAGATTAAGAAATTTAACCATAGCTGCCTCCCCATCCAGCATGGCTTCATCCATGCATACGTCCAATATTTGTGCACCGCCTCTCACTTGATCCAGGGCTACTTCCAGGGCCTCATCAAAGTTGCCGTTTAGAATCAGCCTGGCAAATTTTTTGGATCCGGTAATATTGGTCCTTTCACCAATATTCACAAAATTGATCTCTGGTGTGAAGATTAAGGGTTCTAATCCGGAAAGTTTTAAAGTTAGGTTATTTTTTGATTTCGTCATTGATTTACTTTTCCACGGTTGATAAGTTAATCCTTCTGGGTGAAAACTTGGATGCTGAATTTGAAATGGCAGCTATATGTTCAGGAGTCGTGCCACAACACCCTCCAATAATATTCACCCATCCTTCTTTAAGAAATTCAACAATCTGATCATTCATCTCAGAAGGTCCTTGATCATATTTTCCGAATTCATTGGGTAAGCCGGCATTGGGGTAAACACTGACATAAAAAGGAGCCTGCTCCGCTAAAATTTTTAAATAAGGTCTCAGCTCTTTTGCCCCCAAAGCACAGTTAAGTCCAACACTGAACAAAGGTACGTGAGAAATGGAGATCAAAAAAGCTTCAGTGGTCTGCCCAGAAAGGGTTCTTCCTGAAGCATCGGTGATGGTTCCTGACACCATAATGGGAATTCCTCCTTCTTTGGGGTCCAGGGGAAGATTTCTATCTTCAAAAACTTCCTGAATGGCAAACAGAGCGGCCTTGGCATTGAGGGTATCAAATACCGTTTCCACCAATAAAATATCCACCCCACCATCTAACAACCCTTCCACCTGCTCTTTATAGGCAGCTACCAACTGGTCAAATGAAACTGCCCGGTAGCCTGGATCATTCACGTCCGGTGAAAGCGTGGCCGTCTTATTCGTTGGCCCTATCGCTCCTGCAACAAACCTTGGTTTATTTAAATTTTTTTGGGAATAAACGTCCGCTACCTCTCTGGCAATTTTTGCTGATTCCAAATTTAATTGATAAGCCAAATCCCCTAACCCATAGTCTTCCTGAGCTATGGAGGTACTGCTAAAAGTATTCGTTTCAACAATATCAGCCCCAGCATCAAAATAAGCTTGGTGGATTTCTCTGATAATCTCAGGTCTTGTTATGGAAAGTAGGTCATTATTTCCTTTCAGGGATTTTTTGATTGATAGAAGCGATTCATTTCTGAAATCTTCTTCTTTCAAAGCATACCTTTGAATCATGGTGCCCATGGCACCATCCAAAACTAAGATTTTTTTCTTTATTTGTTGAAGTAATATTTCGGTTCTATTTTGCATATCGTATCCATTATTAAAAAACTTAAACGAGCAAGAACCGTGATAAAATGAGATGATTGATCCATCCTATGCGGCTCATCTTTATCCGGCATTTCCGGAACGGGAATTAGCACCTTGCATTTTCAGGTTGCTAAGACATCATAGGGCCCTTCCCTCCGTCTTTCTCGATAAGCAATCACAAAAGTAACATGAATTTGCTGAAAAAATTACCAATTTTACAAAAAATTTGTTTCCTCCGGGTTAATTCCTAAAATCTTCCCTATGGTTACATTGGGATCATGGCCTGAATCCCAAGCCAAACTGAATGTATGGCCCTGAAAGATAATTGGCCATGGCCAAATTCCCCAAACGGTAACGGCTCAAAGGAATCTCGTATCCACTATGGACGGAATACACCAGTCTGAAGTTCCTTTTGATGATAGGCATAGAATAGGATACAAACAACTCGGGTTTGGCCATCAACCCTTGGTTATTTAAATAGCCGTCAAAGTCGGGCTCTTCGAATAACAATGGGAAATCCGGTTTAACATGATTTTCAAGCGTAAACCGGATGTTCCCGAACCCAAGACCTCCCATTGCCCCCAGTTCTAAATTACGACGCTTATATAGCAGGTAGCCATAATTACCATAAACCCTTACACTATTCAGGGTTTGTTTTAATTCGGCATTTCCACTGGCTTTATTTGAAATATTAAAAATATCTATGGCATAGATACTATTCCTGTTTTCTCCAATAATCTTAATACCCAAATTCCCCGGTATTTTGTCAAAGGGTTGGTATCCATGTTCTGTCAGCATTTCATTCAGTGCATTAGGGCTTTTAAAATTTAATCCATAAAAAAGATGAACACCCAATCCGGCATCAGGAAAAAACAGATTTTGGCTGGGCATGGAAATATTGGTGCCCAACCTAAAAAATGCCCCGCTTTGCAAATTATCAAATGAAGTTCCGTTTATCCGCCAGGAATCCTCAAAAGGACTGAAAGAATAACCGAACTTCCCCATTATCCCCATTGTCTCCTCTATGCCCGGGAGTTCAATATCATAACCAAACTGAAAACCGATTTCAGTAAGGAATGATCCGAAATTTTCACTTCCTTTTTGAATATCATTTTTCCGTAGTACAAATCCCTGTGCAGGATTTTCCAAAAACCGGCCAAGGTCTTCTACCTTTCTTTCATCTTTCAACATCTGAAAATTGAGGTATCCCATTCCCAATGACATATAATGCACCAGATGAAACCTTCCCTCTTCCGTAAGAGAATAACCCACATTGGCGAAAAAACGGGTGGTCCTGGAATCCAAATGATAATCCCTGAAAATGGATTTGGATCCATTGTTCTGGTAAAGCTCAAAACCCACGATGAAATCATTGAATCGGTATTGGTAGCCTATTCCAAAAGTGGTATACCCACCTCTCAATGGAGAGATCCCCTTATTGTGGAGCATTTCATTAAACTCCCTGATGTTGGATCCGGAGGTACCAACCAGAAAATATACTGTAGACCGCTCAGTGGAATTAATTTGAGATTTTGCTTCATAGGCAAAAAACCATACGGCAACAAAAATTAAAAGAATAGATTTCATAGATTTTCAGCAGGCTGCAAAGTTACCATTTTATAAGTGAAAGGTGCAGATCGGTAACCTTAGAAAATTCATAAAAAACATCAAAGGTATTTGATGATTTTTCCATAAAGGTTTTCAGGGGTGAATGGTTTGGAGATATAATCATCCATTCCCGATTCTTCCAAGCGATCTTTTACTTCGAATAAAGAAGACGCCGTCAATGCGATAATTGGAATGTTCTTCTTGGCCACCAAATCCAGTTTACGAATTATTTTAGCCACCTCGAAGCCATCCATTTCAGGCATTTGCAAATCCAACAGTACCAAATCAAATTCATTTTTAAAAAACAACTCCAGGGCCACTTTTCCATTAATGGCAAACATGATTTCTCCAACTCCCCATTTGGAAAGGTATTTTTTTAATAATATCTGGTTTACCTGATTGTCTTCAGCCACCAAAATCCGCTTGGCCTCAAGGTTGTTTTCCTGATGTGCTGTGTTCCCCGACAGCAATTTTCCTTCCATTCCTTTTTGAATTTCAAAATTTACTTCAAACCAGAAAGTGGAACCCTGACCTTCCTTGGAATCCAGATGGATGTCTGAACCAAACAATTTGCTGAGTTTTTTCACAATGGCAAGCCCAAGCCCGGTTCCCCCATATTTTCTGGTCGTATCAGTACTTGCTTGCGTAAATACCTCAAAAATACTATCCACCTTATTTTTAGGTACTCCAATCCCCGTGTCCTGAACCGTAAAACGGACCTTTACCATTTCATCGGATTTCTCGGCCAAATTCAGGGAAATCTTTATAAAGCCCCTGTCTGTGAATTTTATCGCATTACTAATTAGATTATTCAATATCTGTGCGATCCGCATCGGATCACCGATCAGGTAAGGAGGAATATTCCGATCAGGTTCGAAAATCATTTCCAAAGATTTTTCCCTGACCTGGTAAGCATAGGAATGGATAAGCCTATTGATTAGGTTATTCGGCTCAAAAGGAACCTTTTCCAGCTCAATTTTACCACTGTCGATTTTGTTAAAATCCAAAATATCATTAATAAGACCCAATAAATTTTCAGCGGAAAACTGCAAAGTCCGGAGGTTTTCCAGTTGATCTTCCCTGGGATCGTCTTCCAACAGCAAATGCGAAAGCCCAATTACCGCATTCATAGGGGTCCTGATCTCATGGCTCATCACCGATAAAAACTGGCTTTTTGCGTTAAGGGCTGATTCTGCATTTTCTTTTGCCTTGAAAAGTTCCTTTTGTGTTTCTTTCAGCTTGGTAATATCCCTGGCGATTCCCGTATAGTACCTTATCTCACCCTTTTCATCTTTAATGACTTTTCCACTTGAACTGAAAATCCTGTAATGACCCTTTTTATGCCTTAATCTAAATTCGAAATTGGGATATTTTTGAAAGTAATTCATGGGTTGCTCCTGGTTTTCCAAAAACACCAAGGCATCTTCAGGATGCAGGTAATCCGTAAAATCTCCACTTGTAAATTCAAAGGTTTCATAACCTAAAAATTGCTTAATATTTGGAGAAACATAGCTCAATTCCATATGCGCCGTAATGGAAAAAATGATTTCCGTAGATTCTTCTACCAGATTTCGGTATTTAATTTCGCTCTTTTTTAATTCTTTTTTTGCTTTGTGTTCTTCAGATATATCCCTTACGATCCCCAATATATATTCCAGATGATCTCCATAAAAAATGGGTTTGGCTGTAAGTTCATAAACACGGTTCATGTATTGAAGGGGTTTGCTTACCGTGTTCCTATTTTGCAGGGCTTCGTCCATCAATGAAGCAATTTCCTGAATATTGGTAGTATGGGCTTCATAGATGGATTTTCCTTCAAAATAATCCTTATCCAATCCCCAGTATTTAAAATTGGGGCCTTCTGCGACAAGGTAGGTAAGGCTCTTGTCTATTAAAAAAACATTGGTGAATGGAATATTGGAGGCAAGAACGCGGTACCTGTTTTTAATCTTTTCAATTTCCAGCCGGTCTTTTTTCCTTTCCGTAACATCCTGAAACAATCCTTCATAGAGGATCACATTACCTTCCTGATCAAAAATCGGTCTGATCTTATCCTCCACCCAAATAAAATCCCCATTGGCATTCAACAAACGGTATTCTCTGCTGTATGGGGTCCGCTCGGGTCGAAACAGCTCCTTTTCAAAGACACAAAGATCATCTGAAAATATCATTTGTTTCAAGGTAGCATTTTCCTTTAAGAGTTGTTCGGCTTTGTATCCAAACTGTTTGATGTTTTCTGTCACATAGGTGAATTGAAAATCCGAATGCGGGTCAATAACAAACAGTACAGCCGGACTGTTTTCGATAATGATCTTTGCTTTTTTGGCCAAATCCTCCCTTAAGATTTTTGAGGTAAGATTTCGGATCAGGAAAGAATACCCGATTTTTTCCTCCCCCAAATTGTGAATGGGTTTGACTGAAACTTCATAAGGTTGAACATTGCCGGTATTGTCCAAAATCTGAACATCTTCCACCCAAATCCCCGATTCAATGGCCTTTTGAACCAAACCTTTAAAAGATTGGGAAGGGGCATCCATAATTTGAAAAAAATCGCTGATCTTGCCCTGGCCAGATGGCTTGGGTTCTCCCTCAAAGATAGCGGCCTGGTTCATATAGATTACGTTGAGATTTAAATCGGTAACATAGATGGATTCATTTACCTGCGCTAAAATCTGGGACTCGAAGAGCAATTTTTTCTCAACCGTTTTGTTTTCAGTGATATCATTGCAATAACCAAATACCTCCAGGTTATTTTGGGAGCTTAAATGATTTACCTGAATGCCATAGGCGATGTATTTTTCTTTTCCATTGGAGTTGGTATAAATGAAATCCCCGGAAATTGTTTTTCTTTTATTGATCGCTTTTTGGATTTTCGACCTCACCTTATCTTTGTCCTTTAAACCGATCAGATTAAAAAAACTTCTGATGTCCATTACTTCCACGTTGGACTCCAATTCAAAAATCCGGTTAATCCCTTTTGAAAAATAAATTTTCCTGTCGGCATTATTAAAACACCAAGAACCTGATTTGGCTAAAATTTCCGTGGAGCTCAATAATTTTTCATTTCTGAACAATTTTGATTTGGTGGACCGGTTTAAAATCGCGGCACCTAAAACATCTCCTAGTTGTCGCAAAATGTATTCATCTTTAAAACAGGATGCCCAATGCGGTTTGGGTGCTACATTGCTCAAGGTATATATACCCAGCAATTTGTTTTCTGCAAAAATAGGGACAGTGATAAAGGATTTGACATCAAATTTTTTGGCAATGATTTTATCAAAAGCCAAACACTCTTTCATTTCTTCCAAATCAGGTACAATCCTAATTCCACTATCTACCAATTCCTGAATAAAACTTTCCTGTCCTGAATAAGAGAGGGATTGGTAGATTACTTTTTCATCTTTTTCCTGGTCCTTTTTCCATTCAAACACGCATTCTAATATTTTCAAATCGTGGTGTACCAAAAAAAAATTTGACCTGTCCGCATTTTGAGAGCGGCCCATCAGGGCCATTGCTTTTTCAAAAACTTCATCCCATTCTACATCCGTTGCATTTAAAAAACTGGTCGATACCCAGTTGATCATTCTTTCGAATTCGATTTTCCTGTGCAAAAGTAAATCCACATCTGAGATTAACGAGGGATTTTTGGCTTCATCCTTCCCAGAGTAGGTTTCCTGAAGAGGCCCATAAGGCCAAAGAGGGAGGCCCGTGACCATGCAGATCTTACCTTTTCCCGGAAGCGTTTTACAGATAATTTGGATTTCGAATTCCTTATCCCCTTTCAGAGAGAACACTTTTGTAATTTGAAGGGAACTTAGTAGGTTAAAGAATGACTGGATTTCTTTTTCCAATCCTGAAAATGAAGCAAGGTGGTCTTCCCAATTATTGCCTGGTTTTTTTATAGCTTCCCAATCCCCTTCACTAAAAATGACCTGGCACTCATCAAATACCAAATACAATTTCTGGCTGTTTTTAGCTTGAAGGAAACTTTTTACCGATCCTTTTTCCATTATTAAAAATAGACAATTTTTGTAAACTTTCCTGAAATTAAACTGATTATCAAATGGTTATAATAAAAGGCCAAATATAAAAATTTAATTTAACAACAATATTCTAAATTTAGAATTTTAATACTTTAAAATCCAACTTTAATTCGTTTGTGCATTTAATTTTACAATTCAAATGAAGCTTTTTCTGTAGAATCATATTTTTTTCCGTAAATCCTCAAGATCTCCTGACTTTATGATTTCATTGTTCACTACGGCAATTGGTCCGGTTTTACAGAAATCCATACATTTTGTTTTGACGATTTTGTATTTACCCTTGTTGGCATCATGGGAGAGGAAGTTTTTTATTTCTTTCAGAAAAGTTTTACAGCCGTTTTTTTTACAATCTGATCCCGCACAAACAAAAATAAATTTTCGGTATTTTCCCATAACCCTAAACCTTAACCACTAAATGCCCATTGCAATAATATCCCGCAAAGATAAGCCCCGTAGGTTCCGACCCCATATCCCAAAACAGCCAACAATACCCCTACCGGTGCCAAAGCAGGATGAAAAGCTGAAGCTACAATCGGAGCCGACGCAGCGCCCCCAACATTGGCCTGGGAACCTATCGCCACGTAAAAAAACGGGGCTTTGATCAGATAGGCCACCAATAACATAAAGAAAACATGAACCAACATCCAAACGATCCCTATCAGAAAAAAAACAGGATTGTCCAGCAATGCCCTTAAATCCATCTGCATGCCGATGGTGGCCACCAGGATATATAACAATACGCTGCCTATCCTCGATGCCCCTGCACCCTCGAGACGCCTACACCTGGTAAATGAAAGAAGTAAACCACCTGTCGTGGCAATAATGATGATCCAGAAAAAACTGGAATCTAAAGAATATTGTTTTAAACCAGGATAGTTTTCTGCTATACCATTGGCCCACAAATTGCCAAAAAAATGTGCTACCCCCGTCACAACAAACGCCAGGCCCAATATGGCCATGGTATCCGCTAAAGTGGGTATTTTCATAATTCCCTTTCTGTAATTTTCCACCTTTTCCCTGAGTTCACCTAATGCACTGGTATCCGACTTCAACTTTTTATCAATGAATTCCGGGTTGGCTGCCCAATACAATAGAAATGCCATCCAAATATTGGCCACGATTACATCCACGGCAATCATTTGACTAAAAAGGATAGGACTGGCACCGAAAACTTCCAGCATGGCGGTTTGATTGGCACTGCCTCCAATCCAACTGCCGGCTATTGTGGCCAGCCCCCTCCAGGTCTCTTCTGCACCCGATCCGCCCAAAGCTTCAGGGTACACCATGGATACAAAATACAAAGCCACCGGCCCCCCCAAGATAATTCCAAAAGTGCCGGTAAAAAACATAATGATGGCTTTAGGTCCCAATTTCAAAATCCCCTTAATATCAATGCTAAGAGTAAGTAATACCAAAGATGCCGGCAACATGTACCTGGAGGCCATGAAATACAATTGAGACTCCGATCCTGAAATAATACCAAAAGTATTCAAAAGTGCTGGTAAGAAATAACACAATAAAATGGTGGGCACCACCCGGTAGAATTTTTTAAAAAAAATATGATCAAGAGAAGAGGTATAAAATACTATTCCCAATATTCCCATTAATAGACCAAAGACTACAGCATCATTTCCGATAATTACCATTATTAATGATTTAATTTTAAAATTGAAAGGAATTCACTCAATATCATGGCGGTGGCTCCCCAAACCATTTCACCGCCGATTTCATAATAAGGCGCCACTATTTTGCCACCATGATAAGTTTCAAAGGTTTTTTCCTTTTTGGCTCCAGGATGAATCAATTGGCCAAAATCGCAGGTGATCAATTTATCCACTTCTCTCGGATCCGGTTTAAATTCAGGTAGATTTTCTGTAAAACCTACAAAAGGTACGATTGAAAAATTACTGGGTGAAATATAAAGCGCTGATAGTTGACCTAATAATTGTATTGATTTTTTATCCACTCCTATTTCTTCTTCAGTTTCACGTAAGGCGGTATATTCAAGATCAGGGTCACTTGTATCCATTTTACCTCCTGGAAAAGCTACTTGACCACTATGAACCCCCAAATATATAGGCCGCTTTATTAATGGTACCTGAACGGTCTCCTTGCCAGGATAAACCAACAACAATACGGCACCTTTTCTGGCCTTGCTCATGCGTTCGGGATCAAACCGAGCATCTTCAATGGGTTTCGGCGCCATGAGCAGCTGCCCCCTTTTTCCCGGTAAAGGTGCTTTTAAGGCCCGCTCAAGATCATTCACCAAATCATAGAATTTCATACCGTTTGATTAGTTGGGTATACAATAAAGGCCTGAACATGATCCAGGCCTTATTCCATTTATCAAACCAATTAAACCTATTTGGTTTTATTTAATAAATGAGTAAACTCGAACGAAATTTAAGGATTAATTCAATAATTCCAAAGACACAAAAAGGATCCAACCTTGTCATAATAATCTTTTCATTATTGGGCCATAGCGGATTTTTAATGCAATTTTATACGGAAATGAATACCATGGATCCTACCCAATTAAAAAAGACCGTATCGGTAATCCTGATCGGGTTTGAAACTTATATTCAAGAATTCAATTCAATCACATATTTTATTCCTGAAAATTATGTGCAAAGAAATTGGATAGCAATCCAACAGCTGCATAAAAAAAGATTAATATTATATAAGGATCACCTGCAAAAGATTGTACTGGAATGCCAATTGATTCTAAAGGAGAAAACCTCCAACCGAAATCAGTGGCGACAATTAAAAGAGCTATATTCAGAAGCTATAATGCATAGAGCTGATAGGGAACTTGCTGCCACCTTTTTCAATTCAGTATTCAGGAAAACATTTCCAGGTAAAGTAATTGATGAGGCCTTGATGTTCGTTGAAGATCCCTTTGCGCAGCAATTTTCAGAATGGAATGAGGAACTTTTTTTTAATTATCCCGCAGAATGGAAACTTTCGGCTATTTTCCGCAAAATATTGGAGGACTTTGACTTTGGAGCGCCTTATTATCAAAAGAAGGAAGATATCAAACACCTGGTAAATAAAGTCAGGGAGGTGATCCTGTCCCGGTATGATGCAAGCGCCGATACCATGACCCAGGTATTGAAAACCAAGTTTTATAGAAATAAAGCTGCCTATTTGATCGGCCGTACCTATTTAGGAGATAAATGGATGCCATTTATTATCCCATTTGTTCATAATGAAAAAGGAATATTCGCGGATACCCTTATTTTTGATCCGAATATTATGAGTGGCATATTCAGTTATACCCGATCTTATTTTATGGCAACGATTAAAATTCCCTCTCAAACGGTCAATTTTCTTAACTCAGTCATCAAGCACAAAAGACCCTATGAGATCTATAACGCCATCGGCTTTAACAAACATGGGAAAACAGCCTTTTACAGGGATTTCATCCATCATCTACGGAATAGCAAAGATTGGTTCGTTCCGGCAAAGGGCATCAAGGGAATGGTAATGACCGTATTCACCTTACCCTCCTATAATATTGTATTTAAATTAATCAAGGATCATTTTGAGCCTCCTAAATCAATGACCCGGCAGCAGGTTAAGGAAAAATACAAACTGGTAGGTTTACATGACCGGGTGGGAAGGATGGCAGACACACATGAATTTGAAAATTTTCAATTGCCTTTGGATCGCATGGATCCTGATTTGATAAAGGAATTAAAAAATACCACCAATTCTCTTTTGGACATAAAAAGTGACACCCTGATCATAAAGCACCTATATATTGAAAGACGATTGGTCCCCTTGAATTTATACCTGGAAGAATGTAATCTGGCTGATGCCAGACACATTGTGGATGAATATGCCAATGCCATTCTGCAAATGGCCAAAGCCAATATCTTTCCCGGCGATATGATGATCAAAAACTTCGGAGTAACCCGTCAAAAAAGAGTTATTTTCTATGATTATGATGAAATTGAATTTTTGGTGGACATGAATTTTAGGGTTAAACCCAAACCTAAAACTTATGAACAGATTTATGCCGCCGAGCCATGGTATGAAATCGATAAAAACGATGTTTTTCCAGAGGATTTTAAAAAATTCATGATCGGAAGAACCGATGTAAAAGCTTATTTCATACAGTCCAACCCTGAATTATTTGATCCGTATGCATGGCAAAACATTCAGGATCAAATAAGAAAAGGTGAACTGATCCATGCTTTCCCTTATCCTGAAAAAATGCGATTCAGGCCGGAGGAAAAAATATAAAAGAATTCATTCCTTATACCAGGAAGCATACATTGGATAGTTTTTGGCAGTACGCTGAATGACAGCCAACATATCCGCACCTGTATCTTTTATTTTCTTGGCAGGTACACCTGCATAAATGCTGTTCTTTTCGACCAATGTACCTGATAAAATCACCGCACCTGCAGCAATAACCGCCCCCTCATTAATAATGGCATTATCCATCACAATGGCCCCCATGCCAATAAGTACATTGTCTTTTACAGTACATCCATGCACGATCGCATGGTGGGCTATGGAAACATTACTCCCTATTATCGTTGGGGATTTTTGATAGGTGCAATGGATGATGGCCCCATCCTGAATATTTGTATTGTCCCCGATCCTGATGTAATGGACATCTCCTCTCACCACTGCATTGAACCAAACCGTACAGTTTTTGCCCATGACAACATCCCCTACCAAAGTGGCATTATCAGCTAGCCAACAACCTTCTCCCCACTCCGGAGCTTTTTCCTTTACCATTTTTATTAGGGCCATAATTTTCTGTTTTACCAATACTTTAGCACCAAAATTAACAATACTTTAATATACTTCAATTTTTTTTAAATTAAATGAACTTTTCAAATTATAAACAGTTTAAGTGCATATAAATTTAAAAACGAGACTTAAACAAAAACCAATCATTATGAAATCATTGAAACTATCAGGATTAATTTTATCAGCAGCCTTGCTGACATTCGGATGCGGTAAAAGTACTGAAACCGTGGAAACTGCTGAAGAAATGGAAGTAGCACAGGCTGCCGGGGATACCTTGTCTCTGGATGTGGATGCGAGTAAAGTCAATTGGAGGGGTTATAAACCTACCGGCCAACATTTTGGAATCATTCCGGTTACGGATGGTTTCCTTACTCTAGAAGATTCGGAAATCAAAGCAGGCAATTTTACTATTGATATTACCCAATTGGAAATTCATGATATGGAAGAGGGTTCGGAAAACCATGGTAAATTATGGAATCACCTTCAATCCGACGATTTCTTTGATGCTGCCAATCATCCCCAAGCTACTTTTGAAATCACTTCCATCAGTACTTTCAGTGCCACAGATTCTGTAGAAAACAAGGAACAATTTGAATCTGAAAATACGCCTAAAAGTTCAACTGAAATTGCTCCTGATGCCCCTACCCACTGGATCAGTGGAAACCTTACCATGAGGGGACAGACTAAGAACATAAAGTTCCCCGCCAATGTGAGCATCAACAATGGCACGGTTGATGCCAAAGCAGGTTTCAATATTGACCGTACAGAGTGGGGACTTTCTTACGGTGATGAAGCTACTGCCGTTGACAAAACAAAAGATCAGTTTATTTATAACACTGTCAGTGTTAATTTTGACATTCAGGCCGATTAAAATGATTGAAAACACCATTTAAATTGAGGGGACAATTTGTCCCCTTTTTTATTTTCAAATCTTTATTTTTGCAGGTATGGTAGCTGATCCTTTTTCCACTGAAACTTTTGAAATTACACAACAATGGATAAAAAAGATGTTGGCTTGGGTTAATGAAACTTACCCCTACTTCTGTTATTTTAACCCAAATGGGCTGGATTACCCCCATGGTGCTTTTCACCATACCTTATATGCAGGAAAAAAGGCCGTTCCTTTGGAACAAATAACCCTACTGCCAAATGAAAAGCCAAAAATCGGAATCATAGGCTATGATCAAAAAAACAGGTATGAAAATCTGGAAAGTAAAAATCCTGCTTGGGTAGATTGTCCGGACAGTATATTCTTTTCACCGGAAATCACGATATCCATCCATGAAAAATCAGCCACCATTACAGGCCCGGAACCCAACTTCATCTGGTCTGCCATTGCGGACTTAAATCAAAAAATCAACCAGTCGAAAAGAAAAGTAGAAATATATCCCTCCCATACCAGTCAGGAATATGAAAAAGTTTTCAATAATATTAAGGAACATATACTTCAGGGTGATATTTATGAGATGAATTTTTGTATGGGATACCATGGTAAACTCTCTCACCTTAATCCAATAGAACTTTATTTTAGTTTGTGTCAATATTCTCCCATGCCTTTCAGTGCATTATTTAAAGCGAAGGAACTGGTATTATTAACTGCTTCTCCAGAGCGATTCATCAAGAAAACAGGAAACCAATTGTTAACCCAGCCCATTAAAGGCAGTACCAGAAGGGGAGATAATGATGAAGAAGACAGGTTATTGAAGGAAATGCTGGCCAACAGTGAAAAAGAAAAATCCGAAAACCTGATGATTGTCGATTTGATGAGAAATGATCTGTCCAAGGTGGCTCAGGTAGGGGAGGTGCAGGTAATGGAATTATTCGGTATTTATAGTTTCCAACAAATCACCCAAATGATTTCTACAATTTCCTGTACCTTAAAAGCTGGCAAGTCTTTTGAAGATGTCATCGCCAATACTTTTCCTATGGGAAGTATGACGGGGGTCCCGAAAATAAAATGTATGGAATTGATTGACCAATATGAAAATTTTAAGCGGTCCTGGTTTTCAGGAACCTTGGGATACATCCAACCCAATGGGGATTTTGATTTTTGTGTCATCATTAGAAGCCTGATTGTGGATTGTTCCCGAAAAAATTTTTTTTTCGGGGTGGGTAGCGCCATTACCTTCGATTCCAATGCCAGGGATGAATACCAGGAATGTCTATTAAAAGCGGAAGGCCTTATTAAAGCTTTGAAAAATTAAAATTATATAAATTCTATAAAATAATTAAACATGTCATTTACCATTTCTCCTTCAGGAGAAACAGGAATGCGGTAGAGAAAAAACCACATGTGTAACTATTTATAAGACTTAATTTATATTTTCGAAAAAATTATTTTAAATAAAATCCAGTAAACATTATTCAATGGCAACATTTGAGCACATTTTAAATTTTGTGAAAAACAAAAGTCAAAATGAAAATGAGTTCCACCAGGCAGTGGAAGAGGTTTTTAACAGCATAAAGCCCATCTTGAAACAAAATGATCAATATGTAAATGAGAAGATCTTTGAAAGGTTATGTGAACCGGAACGGACGATCAGTTTTAAAGTGTGCTGGACAGATGATCAAAGCCAGGTGCAGGTAAACAAAGGTTACCGGGTGCAAATGAACAGTGCAATGGGGCCCTTCAAAGGTGGATTAAGGTTTCATCCATCCGTCAACCAAAGTATCCTTAAATTTCTTGCTTTCGAACAAATCTTCAAGAATGCGTTGACAGGCCTACCATTAGGGGCAGGAAAAGGGGGAGCTGATTTTGATCCCAAAGGCAAATCCGATATGGAAATCATGCGGTTTTGCCAAGCTTGGATGATGGAAGCTTATAGACATATTGGGCATTATACAGATGTGCCTGCTGGTGATATGGGGGTAGGTGAAAAAGAAATCGGATACTTATTCGGTGCTTTTAAAAAAATAAAGAATGAATTTCAGGGAACCCTTACCGGTAAAGGATTGAACTGGGGAGGCTCCCAACTCAGGACCGAGGCCACAGGTTACGGCCTTATCCATTTTGCACAATTCATGCTGTCTGAAATTGATGAAACATTGGAAAACAAAACATGTCTGGTGTCAGGGGCAGGAAATGTTTCTCAATATGCCATCGAAAAATTGTTGCATGAAAAAGCAAAAGTGGTGGCCTTTTCAGATTCCACAGGATTTATTCATGATCCTGAGGGATTGAATGAAGAAAAATTAGAATTTCTCAAAAGTATCAAAAATTATCACAAAAAAAGCATAGCAGCCTATGCCAAAAAATTCAGCAATTCGAGTTTTTCCAAAGGTCGGGATAAAAATATCTGGACCATTCCGGCAGACTGTGCATTTCCCTGTGCCACTCAGAATGAACTGCATGAATTAGATGCCAAAACCCTAAGAAATAATGGATTGATCCTGTTGGCAGAAGGGGCAAATATGCCTGTAACTTCCAAAGCCATCAGCTATCTGCAAACAACGAATATTCTTTTCGGACCCGGCAAAGCCGCTAATGCAGGGGGAGTGGCCGTTTCAGGACTGGAAATGACTCAAAACCGACAGGGGAATTACTGGAACAGAACCACTTTGGAAAAAGAATTAAGGACCATCATGAAAAATATCCACGAAAAATGTCTGGAGACCATCCTTTTACACCAGCTCAAACCGAACGATTATGTCAACGCCGCCAATATCGGGGCTTTTGAGAAGGTGGCCAAGGCCATGATAGCCCAGGGCGTGATTTAACCGAATAAAACCAGCCTATGGCGTCCCATAGAAAAATCATACATATAGATATGGATGCTTTTTTTGCATCGGTGGAACAGATGGACGATCCGATTCTCAGAGGAAAACCAGTGGCTGTCGGTGGGAATAAAGAAAGGGGCGTAGTGGCTGCAGCCAGTTATGAGGCAAGAAAATTCGGCGTCAGGTCTGCCATGTCTGCCAAGTTGGCTGCTATAAAATGCCCCAACCTCATATTTGTCAAACCAAGATTTGATCGGTATAAAGAAATATCCAATGCCATCAGACAAATTTTTTTGGAATATACCCCACTAGTGGAGCCCCTTTCGCTGGATGAGGCATTTTTAGATGTTACCGAAAATTATTTTAACCTTCCTTCGGCCACACTTATTGCCAAAGAAATCCGGGAAAGAATCAAGCAGGAAATAGGATTGAATGCCTCTGCCGGGATTTCTTTCAATAAATTCCTGGCAAAAGTAGCCTCAGATCTGAACAAACCCAATGGCCAGGCAGTCATCCCTCCGGAAGAAGCAACGGCATTTTTAGAAACATTACCCATTGAAAAATTTTTTGGTGTTGGCAAGGTCATGGCCCAAAAGATGAAAAACCTCGGCATCCACAATGGCTGGGACCTGAAACAATATTCACGCTCTTTTCTGGTGAAACGGTTTGGGAAATCAGGTTGGCATTATTATGAAATCGTTCGCGGAATTCATCATAGTGAGGTAAAACCAAATCGTATCAGAAAATCACTGGGAGTGGAAAAAACCTTTGAGAAAGACATCTTCGAAGAAGCCGCCCTGAAAAATGCCTTACATGACCTGCTTAAAGAGCTTTTTATCAGATTGGAAAGGGCAAATATTTTGGGAAGAACGGTTACCCTAAAAATAAAATACCATGATTTTTCACTTCATAGCCGAAGCAAAAGTCTTCCGGATTTCCAGGCAGTAGAGGAAATTCAAAAAACAGCTTTGACCTTACTGGAACAAGAACAGATTACTAAACCCATCCGATTATTGGGTGTAAGCGTATCCAACCTGACCGGGGAGAGGAATGAACTTATTTCCGGGGAACAATTAAGTTTCGATTACTGAAATCTATTTGAATAATCTCCTGAATTTCGGCACTATCCTTGTTATTATTTTTAAATGAAAATATTTAAATTTTAGCAAGTATGAACGCACAGGAAAAATATTTTGATTTTGGAATAAAATACGGCGTACCCTTGACCATTATTTTATCTACTTTTGCCATGAAAAAAGCAAAAGGCCTCGGTAACCTAGCCGTATTTGCTTTAGTAACCCCTCTTATGCTGGGATATCTTTACAGCCTGAAAAAAGTGAAAAACGAATTGAAATCAAGCCGCCAAATAAAAAAATAAAATTCTCCGATTCTATTTAAAAGGAAAGAATTCCGCTTTAATCCTATCCGGTAACATCAGGGTTAAAATTAATTGGACGGGAAAAACCCGCTAAAAAGGATAACCAATGGCAAAATTGAAAACCAGGTTTTCCCTTCTCCATTGGCTATCTTTAACATCAAATGAGTTTTCCCACCTTGCACCTTCAGGAAGGTATGGTTTTCTAATAGGAGTGGCCAAATCAAACCTGATCACGAAAAATTCAACATCTACTCGTAATCCAATTCCCGTGCCTACCCCAAGTTGGCCGAACCAGTCAGAGGAAAATTTACCACCTGGCAATGCCTCGTTTTCTTTGACAAGCCAGACATTGCCGGCGTCTGCAAAAACAGCCCCTTTCAAATAAGAAACAATGGGAAACCGGTATTCCAAGTTTCCTTCTAACCTGATATCACCGGCCTGATCGAAAAAACCTCCGATGCCGTCCAGATCTGACCGATAGGTACCTGGACCTAAGGATCGGATTCTGAATGCTCTTATGCTGTTGGGTCCCCCAGAAAAAAATTGTTTTACAAAAGGTAAAGAATTGGAATTTCCATACGGAAGACCAACCCCCATAAAAAGCCTGGTAGCTATTAAATTATCTTCAGAAAACCGCCAATAGTACCTGAAATCAATATCGGCTTTATTGTATTGGGCATAATTAAATCCTAAAAAGGTATTGGTGTTTTCAGAATTGACCAACTCATTTAAGCCATTCAATCCAAAGCCGGCAATATCCAGATTCGCTCCAAAAAAAATACTATGCGTCCTGTAGGTATCCATTAATTTATTAAACGCAAAACTATAAGTAATTCCTGCGATAAATTGCTCATCGAAACTTTGTCTCAAAAATGGATTATCGTCCAAAATCACTTCAAAATCCGCTGTAGTTCTGGATAGGTTTACAAAATTCAAATTAATGGGATTGATTTCGTGAAAAACAAAACGGTTTGCATTCCAGAAATAACCATAAGAAGCAGAAATGGTATTCAGTCGGTAAAGTTTGCTCCTGTCCTGAAACTCAGTCCCAAGACTGATTTTGGTTTTAGGTACCGAATAAGCAAATCGTTCACGGATTTGAATGGGGAAGACTACTCGTGGATAAATAAGATCTCCTCTTAATCCCAACTCCAGTGAATTTAAACCATCTCTTTTTCCGCTGGCAATCTGGGTCTCATAAGCAAATTTTGCTGTCAGGTTAAACAGCTCCCCACCTAAATACAAGTTTCGGTTTTTATACGAAAGCAATAAGGCCGGTCCTGCGAAATTATTTGATTTGGAAACTCCCTGCAATTCAGCCCTTAGCGATCTTTTGTCCATGGGTGAAAGGTAGATTTTCATATCCAAAGCGCCCAGGCCATCCCTGATCAGACTGTCTTCCTCATACCTGATATTTACATACTGATAATTGCCGATTCCTGATAGGCGGTTGCTGGTCAATCTGGATTTCTTGCTGTCAAATTTTTCGCCTTTATCCATTAGGATGTACTGTTCCATCAATTCAGGTTTAAAAGTTTTAGTTTCCTGAATAAATTGAATCCCCCTCACCTCAGTGGTATCGGTATCCTCTCCATATTGGTCTATGGAATAATTGGGGTAAACCTTAATGTCCCTGATTTCATAAGGGGCGATTCCCTTCTCTGGTGTATTTTCTTTCAGCCTTAAAAACAAATCAAAATGCTTTTCTTCATATTGGTTGGTATCCGCTTCAAAAACCAATAGATTGGGACTAAAATTATAAAACCCTTTTTCCTTTAACGCCACATCCAGTCTCTCCCTTTCTTTCTTTAAAAGGTCCAAATCAAATCGATCACCTTCCTTAATTTCGGTCAATTCCAATAACTCTCTGATTTCCTTGTCTATGGCAAGGCCATCATGGTCATATTGGTAGTTTTTTAATGTGTAGGGTGCTTTCAATAAAATTTCATAATCCACCGATGCAAATTTATCCTTCCGGGTGACCTCCGAACTTACCTCGGAATAAAAATACCCCTTATTTTCAAGTCTGTTATGGAGGATTTCCTCTGTCCGGGGAGGGCTGGCTTCACTCAGGTAAACCGGCTCTTCCCCAATCTTGTTTTTTAAGAAACGGTTGATAAAACCGGGATTTTCCTTGGTTCCCTTATAATATGCCCACAACCCTATTCGCATGCCCAAAATCTTGCGGTTGGGTTCCGGTCTCAACAGGACTTCCATTTCGCCCTTGACTGCTTTTACGCCTTGAATGGGTTCGTCTTTTTCAATTTTTACCTCCCCTCCGACGTACAGGAACTCGTCCTCCGGAATAAACCGCTTCACATTACAACCTGCCACCAGGATGCCTCCCAGCAATATAAGTTGCCATTGGATAAAAAAATGATAGATGGTTTTATTCTTCATTCCCTTCACTTTCTTTTTTTGATTGTACTTTCCGGTTGGCCACATTTTCATCCTCATCACTAGGCAGGCCACCATTCCTTTTGGTTTCGGTACCCCTCCATAATTCCCGAAACCTATTGAAATCACGGTTGAAAATTAAAGACAAACCGGTCACTAAGAGCTGCCCATCAATTATACTTTCAAATTGATTTTTACGGAATGCTCTTAACCGATATCTACCATTTTTAGTCAATAAGTATTCTACACTCACATTCCCCAACATTGAATTACCCGTTTCCTGAGTAGGAGAACTGCCTTCGATATCAATCTGACTGCCCACCTGAACAATAAGGCGGTCGTCTATAAAACGTTTTCTGGCATTTACATTCAATTGGGTCCTATCCTGAGGGCTGGAACCTTGATAATCCCTAAAACTGTCCAAATCCAGATCTACTTCAAATCCAGAATCACCCAATAGATTGTCTGATAAGCTGTTGAGCTGCCCTGAAAGCATCTGACTCACGCTGGATTTAGCCATGGTGGTAGTTCCTCCTCCACCACCCTCTGCACCACTATCTGGAAAAAATCTGTTAAGCACCAATAATGAAAATACCTGTCTGTTCAATTCGCCTTCCTGGCCGTTGAGCTGTTGGACCTGGGAGTATACAGTTCCCCCTATTGCACCTCTTTGTTCTTCTGGCATATCCAATCGGAATGAAATTTCCGGCTTTAAAAGTTCTCCATTTATATCCAAAAAAACCAAAAAAGGAAGCTCCTGCCTGTACTTGTTCATATTTTCCCTGCTGCCCCCTGCGGCTGATGCGGCCATAAGTTCCGCTGCTGAGGTCTCTACCCGATAAATGGCCGTGATGTCCAGATTGGCATCCATGGGATCACCACCCCAATTTAAAGTGCTTCCTTCTTCAATTTCAAATCTACGGCTTACCACACCATAGAGGCTCATTTCATAGTGCCCTTTTTCCAGTTCATACCTGCCCGCCAGTGTTACCCTCCCGTTGGGATCCAGATTCAGTTTTAAATCAGCCTCGCCAGCTATTTGGAGATTATCTCCCGACCGCTCATCCACGACTACATTGAAAATGGCATCGGGGGAAACATCGAGCAATGCAGCCACTTGATAACCTGTAAACCCCGTGGCACTTATTTCGTTTTCTCTACGGGTGAGGATATCATCCGGGTCTTCCCTGTTTACAAATCGGACCACACCTTCCCGTTCTACCACATCCAATTGGCTTTCCGGAACAATAAAAGTAAGATCAGTGCCCCTGTTCACACCGATTTTTGCATTGATCCTGGGCAAGTTCAGATCTCCCTGTATTTTCACTGCTGCATCAATGTTTGCCTTACCATAGAAAAGGTCATTATCTTCTCTTGAAGAATTCAATACCAGGAAATTCTCCGCATCCATTTGTAAATTAAAGGTCGGATTGCTAATTGAATCGGTTAGAATCTCACCATCTATACTAAAAGTATTATTATCCTGATCATTGATGGTAAAATTGTCTAAATAGATTCCTACATTGTCCAAATTGATTTCCTCCTCAGCCAATTTAAATCTGGAATTCAAAGTAGCTATTGTAAATTCAGTTTGATTGAATTGAAATGAACCATTATAGAGGGGTTCTACTGTGGTGCCCTGAACGGTAAAATTACCGGAAATATTCCCCTGAGCCTCGCTGATTGCCCCATCTGTTATCCCTTCAATTACTTTTAACTGAACCTCATTTAAATCTAAATCCAAGTTGAGATCGGCTCCCTTCACATTGGCTACATATTCACCTATAAGATCTAGATCAACACCACCTTCTTTGAGTGCAAGATTGAAATCATAGTCTCCCTCTCCTGCAGATTGGGCGGTCAATGCCAGGTTCCCCAAGGGAACTTCCAGAATATTCAGGTCAGCTACCTGCATTCTTGCTACTATTCCAGAAGCATCAAAGGGATATTCAAGGATAAACTCACCATTTACCAATCCTGAGGCAATCAACTCATCCGGGTTTAATAAACTGGTAAATGTACTTAACCTAAATTCTCTGAAGGCTACACCAATGTGAGGAGCTGTAGTTCCTTCTACCGCATTACTGAATGTTAGGGATTGGTTATTCCTGGTCAAATCAAAATTATCGAAATGCAGGTGTCTTTCCGCATATTGAATTTGGTTTTCATCCGGAATTTCCCAAACCTGTTTATTCAGCACCACATTTTCCGGATCCACATGTAACTGGGTAGTATCCCCCTCAAAGAGAAGGTCAAAAGCTACATGAACCAGGGTTTCTTCATCCTCCCTGGCATTAAAATCCATATATAATTTCTTCTCATCCACTTCACCGGTAAAATAAGTCCTTGCTAGCGACAAAGGACCCGTTTCCAGACTGACCAAGCCAAAAGCAAAACTAAAATCCTCTTCATCACTTCTTACCCTTAATCCCAAACTATCCACTTCCAATCCTGCATAAGCAATAAAAGGGAAATCCACATCAACGTTCAGATCTTTTTCAGATTCCGAAAACCCAATCTTAATTTTTGCTTGATCCAACTGTTCCAGATCCGGTAATAAGACCTGATCCAATAAGGCAGAAGATTGAATGTCCATATCAAATCTCAATTCCACCGGCTCATAATTATCATCCCCTCCATCTGGGTTCTTTTCAAAGTACCGATTAAAATGCCTTTTAAGCCCACTAATGGTGGCATTTGGCGTAGAATTGGATGCCAAAAGTGCATCAAAAATGGCACTATTCAATTGCATGCCGGTAGAATCCGGGCGAATATCCATCTGTAGGTTAAAATCACCGATGGGATATGCCCTTTCCTCAAATACAATCATTCCTTCCCGGAGTTCACTGTCTAACCTAAAATTCTCCGGTGTACCCTCCCAATCCAGAATCATTTCAAAACTGGCCCTGAGGTCATCTGGACTCAAATGAAGTGCCTGTAGGTCTGCGCCTTCTAAATCTATGTTGGCTTCCACTTTTGAGTTTAGCGTGTCCAGTGCGATCTGGGCCAATAAATTTAAATCCAGGTTATCATCCTGAAATGCCATCTCTATTTCGCCTTCTCCATTCTTTAAATTTCCGGAAAATTCCATACCGGCATAATCATAATCGTAAAGTTCCAATTTTCTGAAATCAGAAACCAACCTGGCGTTGAGATCGGACAACCCTTCTCCCCTACCCTTGCTTTCCATGTGAAATGACACCATGCCCAAATCGGGATTTTGAAGTATTTCTCCCAGTGGGAGTTCGTTGACATTCAGATCCAGATCAAATGCAAGAAACTCTGTTTGTTCAAAATTACCTTTCATGTTGATCTGTGCACCGGAAAGGTCTACCTCGGCGCTGGCCGAGAGCGCATTAAGGTTACCTTGAGATTGTATGACCCCATTTATTTCCTCAGGTAATTTCACCCCAAGATCATTCTCAGACACAAATGCCAAAACATCGCTGCGGATGGTGCGAAATTCAAAAGTCTCAATATCCCAATCCAATGCCCCCGGATCAGATAAATTACTCAAATTACCCTGTAATTTCATCTCTGTAGCCTGTCCCCAATTGACTTGGACGTCCTTCAGATTCAAATCAGCCATTGTACCCTGGGCCTGGATATGCGCAACAATGGACTTTTCCGCCAAAGCGTCCATATAGGCATTTTCTTTAAGTTCTGGAGAGAAATAATAAGCATCAGAGCTATTGATATTTAATCCCGGAAAGTCCAAACTGAAATTTACCATTTCAGGGTGATCAATTAATGCCTGGATTTCCGGATAACCCAATTGTAACCCTCCCTCCAATTTGCTGATTCCAGCTTCCAATACCAGGTCCTGGATATCGGCGGTAGTGTTATCGATGGCAAAAGAATAGGAAAATTGATCCAAACGAAAGCCGGAAGCCTCAACGAATGAAAGTTGGTCTAAATCCATCCCTGCTTTTTGTTCTCTCAGGAAAAAGTTTCTAATCTCCATACTAACTTCTTCCAAGGCAATGGCATCAGGGTTGAAAACTCCGTTTCCAGGCATTTCACCACCTGTTGTCAGCATGAAATGATTATTTTCCATGTGGATCTGCCCCACTTCCAATATCCAATCCGGCCAGGTAAATGGCGAGGGTGTGGAACTTTCTACCTCCTCTGCCTGATCGGAAGCACCTGCTTTGGTGGAGTGGTAAATCATCTCTGAATCATTTAATAAAATCTCCTTAACCAAAATTTTCTGTTTTTCTAAATCTGCTTCTGGTAGGCTAATAAAAAACATTCCCAATGCCATCTCCGCATCAATCCCATCCGGAATGGATTGATAACTGGCCTTAACTTTTTCAATAGTAAAATCATCGATCAGCACCAAGGGCAATACCGAGTCAGTGGTATCCGTATCTTCTGAAGGAGGAAATGGTTGGGATTGAACGTAATCCAGTTCAGAATCAGCAAAATAAAAATGCTTAATATGGAATTCCATACGGTCCAGATCCATATTTCCCAAATCCAATTCCAATTCACCCAATCGAAATTTGGCATCCAAGCCCATTTTTTGATCTTTATATTTCAGATCGAATCCCGTGAACCTGACCGGTCCGATTGAAATTTCCGGCATACCCCCTTCATCTTTTGGAGGATCGGAAGGGCTTTTTGCCTGGGCATTGCCGGGTTCATTCCCCGAAGCAAAAGCTTCTATTAAAAAATCAAAATTAAATTTTCCGTCATCGCCCCGTTCAACATTTGCTACCAATCCTTCCCATTCCACTCTTGATATAACTATATTTCCTTTACGGATAAGGGGAAAAGGATTGATGCCGGTTTCGAGATTTTTGGAATAAATTAAGGTATCGCCTTTCTGATCTTCCAAATAAAGGCCTTCGATATAAACATTTCCACTAAATGTAATAAATAACCGTTCTATTGAAACAGTGGACTGTGTATTATTGGCGACATATGATGTTGCTTTTTGGATAACCATATCCTGGCCCCAAGGACTTCGGATAAAAAGCAATAAGATGATAACCAGTGTAAGTACAGCTAAAAACACCCAGCCCAATATCTTAAAAATTTTTCGGATGATATGTTTTATTCTGGTCAAGGGAGCAATGGCTGTTAGTTGGCAGTAGGAAATTTATTCAAAATCCCCAATTTAACCTGTTCATCTTCATAAGGGATAACGATAAAAGTGGACCAATAGTCCGCGATTAACAATTAATCAAAAACAGTACCAGAACTAAAAGCGTGATTCCCACTGCTGTTTGGGAAAATGCTCAATTCAGTTGCCAAAATGAAAATGCTAAATCAAAAAGCAATCAATTGTCTAATCCCTTTAATAAATAGTTGATTAAATAAATGGATAACCTGTCAATTTGTCGGTAATTTATTAAATTTGCGGACTGAAAAGGCAGTTACATGGAAAATATAATAAAGGATATCAATATCGTCAATAAGGAAGAAACCCCACCCTGTGAGGTGAAAGTTACATCGGAGGATAATACAGGACAAGGCAAAAAGCTTTATATTGAAAGCTATGGTTGCCAAATGAATTTTTCAGACAGTGAGATTGTGGCGTCCATCATGAAACAACACGGTTTTGATACCACTTCTGAGTGCAGTCAGGCAGATGTGATTTTCTTAAACACTTGTTCAATTCGTGACAAGGCCGAACAGACAGTGAGAAAAAGACTGAGTCGATTTAACCAACAGAAATCCAAAAATCCGGGATTGACCATTGGGGTGTTGGGCTGTATGGCCGAGCGGTTAAAGGACAAATTGCTTGAAGAGGAAAAATTAGTTGACTTGGTGGTAGGGCCCGATGCCTACAGGGATCTCCCCCTGTTGGTATTGCAGGCAGAAGATGGTAATAAAGGAGTAAACACTTTTTTGTCAAGGGAAGAAACCTATGCTGATATTTCTCCTGTCCGATTAAATTCCAATGGGGTAAGTGCTTTTATCTCCATCATGAGAGGCTGCGACAATATGTGTTCTTTTTGTGTTGTTCCATTTACCAGAGGGAGGGAAAGAAGCAGGGATCCTCTATCCATTGTAAAAGAAGCGCAGGAGCTTTTCAATAATGGTTTCAAAGAAGTGATCCTCCTTGGACAGAATGTTGACAGCTACAAATGGTCTTCTGAGGAAAACAATAAAGCCAGACTGAATAGGAAAAGTGAAAAAGCCCAGGATGTAGTACATTTCTCTGATCTTTTGGAAATGGTGGCCAAAATTCATCCGGCATTAAGGATCCGATTTTCCACCTCCCATCCCAAGGACATCACGGATGAGGTGTTGTATACTATGAAAAAGTATGAAAACATCTGCAAATCCATACATCTCCCAGTTCAAAGTGGAAATTCAAGGGTACTGGAACTGATGAACAGGACTTATGACAGAGAATGGTATTTGGACAGGGTAAACAAAATTAGGGAGATTTTAGGCGATGATTGTGGGATTTCATCAGATATGATTGCCGGATTCTGTACGGAAACCGAAGAGGACCACAAGGAAACCTTAAGCATGATGGAGTTGGTACAGTATGATTTTTCTTACATGTTTTATTATTCAGAACGGCCTGGCACCTTAGCTGCTAAAAAATATGAGGATGACGTCCCATTGGAGGTCAAAAAGCGAAGACTGCAGGAAATTATTGAAAAACAGAATCAAATTTCTCTCATCAGAAACAGGAGGGAAATTGGCATCATACAGGAAATATTGATAGAAGGATTTTCCAAAAGGTCTAATGAGCAGCTAAAAGGTAGGAATTCAGCCAATAAAGTGGTCATTATACCTGCAGGCATCCACCAAAAAGGAGATTATGTAAAGGTGAAAATCACAGATTGTTCCTCAGCCACCTTATTTGGACAAACCATTGATTGATTATTAGCGTAAACACATGATCAATATCAGCGATTCAGAAATATTAAGCATAAAGCAACGGTTTGGGATCATCGGCAATAGCCCCTTGTTGAATCATGCCATTCAAGTGGCCATGCAGGCTGCCCCAACCGAAATGACGGTACTCATCACCGGAGAAAGCGGAAGTGGGAAAGAATCTTTCTCCAAAATCATCCATGCCTTAAGCAGAAGAAAACACGGAAAATTTATCGCAGTCAACTGTGGTGCCATCCCGGAAGGAACCATAGATTCGGAGCTTTTTGGCCATGAAAAAGGGTCCTTTACAGGAGCTCATGAAGCCCGAAAAGGTTATTTTGAAGTGACAGATGGTGGTTCTTTCTTTTTGGACGAAATTGCAGAAATGCCCTTGGGAACACAAGCAAGGTTATTGAGGGTGCTGGAAAATGGGGAGTTCATCAAAGTAGGGTCTTCCAAGGTTTTAAAAACAGATGTCAGGGTAATTGCGGCCACCAATGTAAATTTGCTGAAGGCAGTAGAAAAAGGAAAATTCAGAGAAGACCTCTATTACAGGATGAATACGGTCCCCATCTATGTACCGCCATTACGGCAAAGAGGAGATGATTTGGTTTTACTTTTCAGAAAATTCACCTTGGATTTCTCAGAAAAATACCAAGTAGACCCTATCTCTCTCACCGATGATGCCAAATCACTTCTGACCAAATTTCCTTTCCCTGGTAATATCAGGCAGCTGAAAAATTTAGCCGAGCAAATTTCGTTATTGGAATATGAAAGAGAAGTAGATGCTGAAACGTTGGGGAAATACCTTCCGAAAACACAAAGTTCGCTTCCGGTCTCATTACACCGCGAAAAAACAGGGAAGGATCAAAGCAGCGATTATACAGAAAGAGAAATTTTATATAAGGTGCTTTTCGATATGAAAAAGGACATGACGGAATTGAAGAAGTTGATCCTAGAGACATATCAATCAGGGGGGCTGAACCAAAACATCATGAAAAAGCACCAAACCTTATTTAACGACATGGAATCCACCAATAATTTTGAAGATCCCCAAAAAACCAGCGGTAATTTACCTTTAATGTTGGAAACCATGTCGGAAAAAAAGGAATATCCAGAAGAACCGGACAATAAAAAACACCTCTATGAAGAAGATGTGATCGAGGATATTATACATGAAGAAGATGATAATTCCCTTTCCTTGGAAAAGAAAGAAAAAGAAATGATCATGAAAGCCCTGAAAAAACATCATAACAAGCGAAAATATGCAGCCGTGGATCTGGGGATTTCTGAGCGGACCCTTTACCGAAAAATCAAACAATATGACATCTCTGAATAGGCCTTTTCATAGATGTGGCATTTTCCTGATTGTATTTCTGATGGCAGGATCCTGCAAAGTTGAATACAGTTTTACTGGCACCACCCTGGATTATAATGTTACCCAGACTTTTTCCGTGGACAACTTTTTCAACGATTCAGGCGGGGGGCCATCAAATATGGGACAGCTTTTCACCG
>JBBDSA010000070.1:0-89048 GCA_040905165.1 Cyclobacteriaceae bacterium
CCGTCAACCTCATAAAAATCATCAACTGATTGTAATCAAAGTCAAAACTGGCACGTGGACCATTAAAATCCAATAATTTCCTGAAGGTATACCCTGTTTGTACCCTCCAATGGAAAGGTGTCAGTCCTTTCACCCAGTAAGTTTCTGAATCCCTTCCAAAATCAAATAGCTCCTGATTATTCATAGGGTCTATTTTGTTGGGATTATCATAGGGAGGAAGATTGTCCGGATTGGGATTGGCATCTTCCCAATATTCATAAAGCCTTTCTGTACTTCTGGAACCATCTATAATGTTTACTGGTCCTGCCCCCGGATAAAGGATGTAACTGTAATACCTGGGATCCCTATTGACATTGGGATCCTGCGCATCATAGCCTGAGGCGGGATTGACTGTCATTCCATCAGGCAGGTAGGGATATTCTCCATTGGCCATCTGAAACATATTGATAAAAGTCTGGGTGGGCATTACCCGTTGCCTGGCGTCAAATCCACTGGGCCAATAATCATAGTTATAACCCCAATCCGGAATCCTGGACCCTGCCGTAAATGATCTGCCAAAAATGGTTTCATCCGTTTTAAGGGGTTGTAGAAACAAGTCTTCATGGGTGGGGTGCAGGGTATATCCTAAATCGATCACTGCTTTGTTGGCCTCGGCAGCAGCCTGCCATTTGGACATATCATTAGAAGGATTATTTAAAGGGCTGGCCATGTACAATAACATCCTTGCTTTTAATGCCAAGGCGGCATCTTTGCTTACTTTTCCCGCAGCTGGTGGATACCCATCCAAGAGATCAATGGCGATTTCACATTCATCCAACACAAATTGCGCACATTCTTCATAACTGTTACGGGAAACATCAAATGACTCGTCACTCAATGTGAAGCTATTCGTAATCAAGGGAACACCGCCAAAGGTCCGGACCAACTCAAAATACATCCATGCCCTTAAAAAGTGGACTTCACCTTTCATCCGGTTAAGGGTTTGTTCTTCAATTTGAGAATCCGCCACTTTTTCAAAGAAAATATTGGCTCTTCTTATATAATCATATTCCTGTGCCCATATATTAGTGAGCTGCGTGACGTTATCCGGTGTATTGTTGCCTTCCAGGTATTGCCTGATGCCAGCTGCCCTGTCATGCGTGTCCGGAGCGGTAACGGCAATATCTGTCATCCCAATATAACCTCCTGAACCAGGGCTCCAATGGGGCTTTATTCCATTATAAATGTTAAACACATAGTTTTGAAGAAATACCGGATCAGTGAATACGTTATCCTCGGATATGGCATCCAATGGTTGTACATCCAGAAGTTCATCGTCACAGGCAGTGAAAGCAAAGACGGTAATCATCAGAATAAATAACTTCCTAATCATATCAATTTTAAATAGGCTATTTTTCATAAATATTTTTAAAAAGTAAGATTAAGTCCAAAACCTAATGACCGCATATTCGGATAGGTTCCTCCTCTTCCACTGAGAAACTCGGGGTCCCCTGCTCCGAATTTTGCCAGGTTATTATAAATCAGGAAAAGGTTTTCACCTGACAGGTAAAATCTTACCCCCGAAATCCCAATCTTTCCGGCCAGCGCATTGGGTAAACTGTAACCCAATTCAGCAGATTTAAATCGAAGCCAGGTGGCATTATGGTACCAGAAATCATTATTCTGAGAAGCAATACCTACCGGCCGGATTCTGGGTAGGACCGCATCTGTATTTTCAAGATCAAAGCTGTTTTGGGCCACATAGGCCAGCCCGTTACCTCCGGCTCCCGAATCAAAACCATTATCCAATCTGAATTTTCCTCCATCCTGCCCCTGGAGCAACATGGTAAGGTCAAAATTCTTATAATCAAATCCTATGGTCAACCCAAACTGGGACCTTGGAAAAGGATTGGTATTAAATCGGTATCGGTCATTGCCATCAATCACCCCGTCATCGTTTAGATCTGCAAAGATCAGCCCCCCAATGGTCGCATTGGGATAATTGACATTATTGTCCAAATCTGCCTGGGTCCTATAAATACCGATGGCATTGTATACCAATTGAGAACCAAATTGTCTTCCCTCCTGCTTTTGATAGGGCTCCGCTTGGGGAACTTCATCAAAAAAGATAACGGTATTGTCATTAAAAGAATAATTGCCGCTCACTCTGAACCTTAACTCACCAAAATTTTGGCGATAGCCCACCTGAAATTCTATACCCTTACTTTCCATCTCACCGATGTTTTCATCTGGCAAGATCAGTCCGGTATAACCTGGAATCGAAGCCTGCCTTGTACCCAGGATATTGGTGGTTTTGGTTTTATAGATATCTGTTTCAAAGGTGATTCTGTCCCCCAAAAAGCCCAGCTCCAATCCTATATCCGTAGATTCGGACACCTCCCAGGTAATGTTTGGGTTAGGAGTGGTAAGTGCAGCAATTCCCCTGACATCATTCCCATCTACCACCCATCCAGGACCATAACCAAATCGGCCAATGTATTGAAACGGATTGACCCGATCATTCCCCAGTTGGCCCCAAGAAGCCCTTAATTTTATATTACTGAAGAAATCCTCGGAAACGAAGGATTCATTACTGACCACCCATCCGGCGGAAACACCGGGGAAAAATCCCCATCGGGTTTCTTTTGGAAATATAGGCGAACCGTCATACCTGAAATTAAAACCTAATAAATATTTGTTGCTGAAGTCATAACTGACGCGTCCAAAATAATTCCTCCGGGCATTTTGCCCCGCTCCCCCGCTGTTGTTCCAATTGCTCCGGTTTTCACTTCCGGCAAATAACTGATCAATCTGAGGTGAATCAAAGCCCAACCGCTGGGTCCAGAAAAAATTGTCATCATATTCCATCTGTTCGTAAGCCAAAAAGCCATTGATTTTATGATCGGTATTGATGGTGGTTTCATATTTGATTTTGGAATTCAGGGTAATACGGGTACTCTGGGAAAAATCTTCTCTTAGACCAATATCCTCCACCGTTCGGGAAGTTTTTCGGATAATTTCTCCCTGGGAATTTTTTTCATAATATTCCCAGACAAAATCAAATGATTTATTGTAATTAAATGTTTTGACTAGGGAGGCGAAACCGTCTATGCTTAATCCCTTCACGAAAGGTATTTTGTAATCATATCGGAAAGTACCATTGGCTACATCGTTGGTGTACCTTCTGTATCCGGGACTCAACAATCTGGCCGCTGGATTTAAATGTGCCCAACCTTCTCCCGGATAACGGTAATCCCCATCTATGTAAGCTTCCTGAAGTGGACTGGTAGAGGCAAAGGCCCCGATGGCACCGGAACCTCCCTGTGGAGATTGGGTAAATTTTTCCCTTAAGGAAAGATCGAGTCCAATTTCCAAATTATCGGTAACAGTGACATCCAGATTGGCCCTGACATTGTATTGTTTTAACTTGGTAATGTCATCAGCACGAAGAATACCGCCTTGGGATACCGTACCGATCGAAGTGAAATACCTGACCTTATCCGAACCTCCGCGCATGGTCAGGGATTGTCTTCCGATGATAGCAGGAGGATCTACCAAAGCCTCCCACCAGTCTTCGGCCCTTCTGTCCCCACTTCTGAATGCCTGGATTAATTCTTCGGGGAAATCAGGACCTGTTCCATCCAGGGCTCTACTACCATTTAAGACATCTATGTGTTCAAAGACATTGGCGGATTGAACTTTGGTGGTGGGGGCCTGAAACAAGTGGGAAGTGGAAAAACTGAAAGTGGGCTTTCCTGTTTTCCCCCGTTTGGTGGTCACCAAGATCACCCCACCGGCAGACTGGGCACCATAGATGGCCGCTGAAGCATCTTTTAATACGGATATTGACTCAATATCATTGGGATCCAAACGGTTCAATCCATCCGGATCAGCATTGGCCACGCCATCGATAACGATCAATGCGGAATTGTCCCGAGTAGTATTAAATCCCCTGACCAGAATCTGGGCATCATCAAATCCGGGCGTTGCACTTCTTTGGTTGACATATAATCCCGCAAGCCTTCCTGAAAGGGCATTGGAAAGTGAAACGGCAGAAGACTTTTTGATTTCTTCCCCGGAGGTTTGAACCACCGCATTGGTCAATTCAGATTTTTTAGCGGTTCCATAGCCTACCACAATTACCTCGTCTAATGCCTGTGCGCTTTCGGTAAGGACAATATCTATGGTCGTTTGGTTGGCTACCTCCACCGTTTGGCTTTCAAAACCGATAAAAGAAAAAATCAGGGAGGCATTGTCCGGAACACTTAAGGTATACTTACCATCCAGGTCCGTTGCTGTTCCTATTGAGGTTCCCGGTACAGAAATGGTCGCTCCCGGAATAGGTTCTCCATTTTGATCCGTTACTATACCGGAAACGATTACATCAAACTGGCTGAAATTTTCTGTATCAATGGTCCATTTACTGTCAGCTAAAACCCGGAAATTCTCTGGGGTTTTATCCAGTATGCCCATAACATCCCTAATTTCATGGGCAGACAAACTACCTGTAAACATGTAAAACAAAATGGCAGCCAAAAATGGAATCCATTTTCGTTCGCCCCTAGCGTATAATTTTATTTCCATAATGGGTTAATTGCTTTTTAAATTCAAAATTCAGTGTGAAATTCTATTCTGTAAAACACTTTTTCCTAATCAAAATATTTGTTCATTGGCGGTATTTTATTATCAATCAAATGATTGCATTTAACTCATGTTATTGGGTATTAAGAAAAGATGGAAAAGATTGTAGCATTTTAAAATTCATTTCGCAAAACAACAGTTTAATAAAATTTTATTTAGCCTGAAATATTTTTAAAAGGTATTTAATCTAATATCAAATTTTATTAAAGATAATGAAATATATTTCAATTTATAAAATAAAATAACCTGAAAATGAATAAATTCAGAAGTAAAAAACCGAAAAATAAAAATAGTACAAAAAATAAATTGGAAAATATTAATATTTTAAAACTAATTTATCATTATAAAATTCCTAAAACCTTAGGAAATTACCTTACAGCCAAAGTCTGGACAGACTGAAAAAAAAATAGAAAATCGGGCACATTCCCTGTGAGGCATTCCATTTATAAAATTTTCATTCCCACCGTTATTTCCAACTCCACTTCTTCCCCTAAAATCATCTCAATCTCTTTTTTTACCGCTCTGATCTGCTCTTCATTCAAATCCCCTTCTGCGATGATCTTAATGGCCAAACGAATGGGCTGGATACTTCGAACAGAAATATCCCTGAGCACCACATTATCCACCCTATGTCCGTTTAACTTGGAAATGACATCTTTTTCCCGCACCATGTTCATAAAACCCAAAAATAAGGGTAAGCTGATCATTCCTACTATGATCAAGGTATAGGCAATTCCCTTTCTGGCCAGGCGAAATGGGCTAAAACCCAACAATAAAAATGTCAATGCCGCCGCAAAAACCATCCCTGCCAGGTTGGTCAACAACAATAATAAGGCACCGGTAAAAATATTCCAATCCATCCAGCCGAGGCCTATTCCTGAAACTGCCAAAGGAGGCACGAGGGCCACGGCAATGGCTACCCCGGCCATAGTTTTTGCCAATTCTTCTTTGGCACTTGCATAAGCCCCAGCAACCCCAGAGCCCACGGCTACGCCCAAATCAAGTAGGTTGGGTCTTACCCTTGCCATAATTTCATCGTTGGAAATATTCAGAGGGGTTAACCAAGTAATCAACATGGCACAGATATATCCCAGCAACATGCCCAATCCAATGGCCTTTGTGCTGTTCAAAATCAGCTTTTTATCCTGCCGCAAAACGCCCATAGATAAGGAAATGATGGGGGCCATTAAGGGCGCTAAAATCATGGCACCAATGATGACCGGTGAGGAATTACCAAAAAGCCCTAAAGTCGCAATGAAAGTGGACAGGACCATCAGCACCAAATAATTGGTGGAGGCCATTGAACCAGCCCTAAGATTTGAAAAAAGGTCTTTGAATTCCTCCGTGGAGGCATGGTGAAGCAGGGGAAGGTTTATTTTCAACAGCTCCTCCCTGGCCTCGCCCCTTGGTAACACCTTTACTTTAAAGACCTCTTCACTGGATCCGTTTTCCCTCAATTCCAGGTGTTTGCCGGGAATTATTTTAATGGCTTTGGGAATTACCTCCAACTCCAGACATTGGGCACTCATCAATATCCCATCCTGTGTATAATTAATGGCTGCTTCACTTTCAATTTTCAGGTAGTCGGTTTTGATATGGGCTGCAAAAGGAGGAAGGCTTCTTTTATTACTGGACCTAAAAAAACTGTCCAACCCAAACCAAAATAATCCCGTGATACTTTTGGGAGCCAAAATTACGGCGTGCATTTTACCATCGTTAATAAAGGAATCCCCCAATATCCGTCTGATCAGCAGGTTACTTTTTCCATGTTGAACAATGACCATTCCAATCGCTGCTGTCTCGAGTTTCTCTTTCTCTTTGGCGGTAATGGTATATCCATGAACCTTTACATTCCTGAAAAGCTTGAAAAAATAGCGGACTTTTTTCCGGAACCTTTGCCAGCCATTTTTGGCTAAGGAGCCGGTCATCAGACTGAGGGATTCTCCGATGACCACCGTATTGAATACAGGTCTTCCATTGATGTTGAGCAGGTCTACCTCTTCGGTTTCCTCCTTACCCAGGATATTTTCCAAGCTGTCCTCCAGATCATTACCCACTCCAAAACCCTGCCGGGCATGGATCAATTTGGGATGTGGCAATAAGCCAATTTTCCATTCATTTTTAAGGGCAATGGGAAATAACGCTTTAAGTTGATCATCTGAAAGGTAAGTGACCACAAAATCATCCTTTTTCAGATCTATGTTTAATTCATTGTTAAAAGGTATTTTAATTTTTAAGTCAACACCCAAAATAGGAATGATAACATCTTCGACGGTTTCAGATTCTTCCTTGTCATATAATAATACAATGCCTTTCATGTGTTTATAATTGTCTTTTAGAGGTCACATGGAATCTCGCATGATTGATAATCATCTCTCTGTGTGTCGCTTGCGTCATGCTCGATTTCATACCGGTGATTTAAGTGAATGATGAGTAACCCTTCATTGCTGAATCAATATTTCCAAAACATTTAAGGCCGCTTTAGCCAGGGGCGTTCCAGGCCCAAAAATTGCTTTTACCCCTTCATTTTTTAAAAATTCGTGGTCTTTTGTCGGGATAACCCCACCTGCCACCACCAAAATATCCCCCCTCTTGTAGGATTGTAAAGCAGCTACCAATCTGGGGAGGAGTACCCTATGGCCTCCGGCCAAAGAGGATACACCTACTACATGTACGTCGTTTTCAATGGCTTGCCTGGCCACCTCTTCTGGGGTCTGAAACAAAGGCCCTACATCCACATCAAAACCCATATCTGCAAAACCCGTTACAATTACCCTTGCTCCACGGTCATGTCCATCCTGCCCCATTTTTGCCACCAAAATCCGGGGTCTGCGACCTTCCAAAAGCTCAAAATCATCTGCTCTACGGAGGGCTGCCTTTACCAATTCATTGTGCTTCATTTCTTTAATATAAGTTCCGGTTACCATTTTCACATCCGCTTTATACCTGCCAAAGACTTCCTCAATGGCCACGGTAATCTCTCCTAAAGTGGCGCGACTCCGGGCTGCTTCCACGGCAGCGGATAACAAATTCCCCTTCTCTTTTAATGCAATTTCCTTGAGCCGGTTCAAGGATGTTTTTACTTTCAACCCATCACGATTTTCTTTTACTTCATTCAATTGGTTGATTTGGTCGGCATGCACATCCTGATCATTTATATCCAAAACCTCAAAATCATACGTTTCATCTATAATATTTCGATTCAATCCAACAATGATGTCCTCACCACCATCGATCCTTGCCTGTTTCACGGCAGCTGCTTCCTCAATTCTCAATTTAGGCAATCCCTTTTCCAATGCTTCAGTCATCCCTCCATTTTTTTCAATTTCCCGGATATGTATCATGGCCTTTTGAACCAGTTGATCAGTTAGGTATTCCAAATAATAAGCGCCACCCAGCGGATCAATGATTTCTGTTAAATCCGTTTCATGTTGGAGAAACAGTTGGGTATCTCTTGCAATTTTGGCTGAAAAAGGAGTAGGCAAGGCGATAGCCTCATCGAATGAATTGGTATGCAAGGATTGGGTATGCCCAAGGACCGCTGAAAGGGCTTCCATGGTAGTTCTGCAAATATTATTATAGGGATCCTGTTGGGTAAGTGACCAACCAGAAGTCTGACAGTGGGCCCTTAAGGTCATGGATTTTGGGTTCTTAGGCTGGAATGGTTGGATCAACTGTGACCAAAGCAAACGCCCCGCCCTTAACTTGGCGATTTCCATAAAAGTATTCATACCAATTGCCCAAAAAAAGGATATCCTAGGGGCAAACTCATCAATTTTCAATCCTACTTCCAATCCCTTCCTCACATAGGCCAAACCGTTGGCCATGGTGTAGGCCAGCTCCAAATCCGCTGTGGCTCCTGCCTCATGCATGTGATAACCTGAAATGGAAATGGAATTGAACCTGGGAAGTTTTTCGGACAGATAGGAAAATATATCTCCTACAATCCTCATGGATGCGGGAGGTGGATAAATATAGGTATTCCTCACCATAAATTCCTTCAGAATATCGTTTTGAATGGTTCCGGTCAGGTTTTCTAAATCAACGCCCTGTTCTTCAGCAGCCACAATAAAAAAAGCCAATACAGGGATCACGGCACCATTCATGGTCATCGAAACGGAAACCTTATCCAAAGGGATCCCCTCAAAAAGCGCCTTCATGTCTTCCACAGTATCAATAGGTACCCCTGCCTTACCTACATCTCCCAAAACTCTCGGGTGATCAGAGTCATATCCCCTATGGGTGGGTAAGTCAAATGCCACGGAAAGTCCATTTTGACCAGCTTTTAAATTTTTTCTATAAAATAAATTGGATGCCGATGCGGAAGAAAATCCAGCATATTGACGAATGGTCCATGGTCTGTTCAGGTACATACTGGCATAAGGCCCTCTTGTAAAAGGAGGTGTCCCTACCTCATAGCCTATATGTTCCAATTGATTAATTTCCTGCGGATTAAAAACGGCATTTATTTTAATTCCTTCCGGGCTTGTCCAGCTTTCACTATTTGCTGGGATGACCTTTTTCTTACCAAGGCCATACCAATCAAAATCAGGAAAGATTGGTTGGATAGCTTCCTTGATTTTTTCCAGCAAACTAGCGGTTAAATTTTCCAGAAAATAGGAACCTGCAACGAGGTCCGCTGTTTTATCCAGGTGAGCTTCCTCCCTTAGCATCAATCCAATATTTCCAGTAATCCTGTCCACTAATTTATTGGGTCCCTGCGGACTGTTTTGGAAGGGTTGAATCCATATCGCATCAGCCTGTCCCATTACCGCCCCCAGCGCCCTTACGGTCTGTTGGACAAATCCCTGATTGGGTTCATCCTTATCCGTGATGATGTGCGCCATAAAGGGTAGGTTTTGATGGGATTCATTTGGGAATAAAAAAGATAAAAGCTGAAGAAAAGCAATTTTCTGGGCCCTGTAATAGGCCATCTCGGTAAAAATCCGGTCTTTAACCTTTCCAATCAAAAAGAGGTTTCCAAGGAACTCTCTCAGTTTATTTTTATCATCTTCCTTATTTAACCGGCGGATTCCATCCAGGAAAAATGGTGGAAGTACAGGTTGGGAAGAGTTTATACCTTCTGTGGGAATGCCCAAAACCCTAAAATTGGGATAGTGCTTACCGAATAACATCAATTCCTCCAAATAGATTGGGTTTTCCAACCATTTGGAATGGCTGTTCAAATCCCATATTATCCCCCCATTTAATTGAGCGGCATCCAACATTTTTGGCTTGATCCATTCGAAAAAATTTCTTAGTACTTCTAAAGGCCGCTCCGAGGCCCTAAGCCAAATACCGATATGTGCCGGATTAACATTCTTCAACCTGACACTTAGCTCTTCAGTGCCTTTTAGGGTCAGGATAAGGCCTTCAATTCCATTTTTAAATGCTGAAAATATGGCGGTGTTGGCATTATGGTCATCCATTTCATTAATGGCCCTTATGTTAACCCAGTGCCTCGAAGGTAAACCATCTATTTCGTTGGGGTCATTGAGGGCATAATCAAATTTCTTGAGCCAGGGCACCTCCTCCTTACTGGTATAATAAGCATCTACTTTATCTTTTGTGGAATAAGAATACCTGGTTTTATGGGGGCTTAAACCCTCATTTTTCATTGAATTAAGCCAGGCTGACTTACTGGGAGGATGAAATTCAGTTTCCATACCGTTTTTTTGCTGAGAAATAGGTTCCAAAATTAATAATGTGCTTTCCAAAAATAAGGGATAAAGATTCCAAAACCGATTATTTAAATAAGGGTTTCCATAAATCTTTTTGAAGTATTATCTTTTTATCCTGTTGGAAATTAAATAGGAATTAATTTTTATCAGATTTATAATTTTGAATATAAAAGGTGTAAAACATTATAAAAATGGTAAATATTTTCATTTTTAAAATAATCCAAAAATAAAAATAGCCCTGGTCAACTGCATTCCCACAAAGTAAAAAAGTCAAGTAAAAATCGATTTTTTATTTAAATATTTTTTCCACAATTTTGTTTCCCGCTATCAAGGAGTAGGTAGGTTTTTTCACTATTCAGTTAAATTAAATTTAATGAATTCGGAGGCGAATGCTATATGGTCTGAATGCTTGCGTGTAATTGAAAAACACGTGAACGAGCAGAGTTTCTCGACTTGGTTCAAGCCGATAATCCCTGCCCGGATAGAAGGATCCATATTGACCATTCAGGTACCCAGTCAGTTTTTTTATGAATGGCTGGAAGATAATTATGTGGATGTATTAAAGCTTGCCATCAAAACGGTTATCGGACAAAATGGAAGGTTGGAATATGCTGTAATCGTAGACAAAGGCAATTCCCAGAACCAACCTTACATGGTCAGTTATCCGCAAGGCAATACCACCGCTTCTAAAAAAGCAAAAGAAACGGTTGCCGCCAACCATAGTCCTTTTGACCTGTCCAGTTTGGATGAGGAAACCACCCTTCAATCCAACTTGAGTACTACCTATACTTTCAACTCATTTATTGAAGGAGACTGCAATCGTTTGGCAAGATCCGCAGGTTTCGCGGTGGCCAATAAACCTGGCATTACTTCCTTTAATCCGCTGATGGTTTATGGGGGTGTTGGCTTGGGAAAAACCCATTTGGTACAAGCCATAGGGAATGAAATCAAAAATGGGATGGATTACAAATTTGTTTTGTACGTTTCATCAGAAAAGTTTGTCAACCAATTTATGGATGCGATAAAAGACAGTAATATTAAGTCTTTTACCAATTTCTACATGCAGGTGGATGTTTTGATTATTGATGATATTCAATTTTTGGCTGGAAAAGGCCGTACACAGGAAATGTTTTTCCATATTTTCAATCACCTTCACCAAAACAAAAAACAGATCATCATGACCTCTGATTGTGCACCTAAAGACCTTTTGGGATTAGAGGAGCGCTTATTGTCCAGGTTTAAGTGGGGTTTGACGGCAGATTTGCAGATGCCGGATTTTGAGACCAGAATAGCCATCATCAGAAAGAAAATGCAATCAGAGGGCTTTGTGATCCCCAATGAGGTTGTAGAATACCTTGCCTATACGATAGATACCAATGTGAGAGAACTTGAAGGTGTTTTGATTTCCTTAATTGCCCATGCCTCACTTAATAGGGAAGAAATCAGTCTTGGTCTGGCCAAAACCATCATGAAGAATATTGTCAAAGATATTGAAACGGAAGTCAGCATTGAATATATCCAAAAATCCTGTTCAGAATTTTACGGGATCAAACTGGAAGACCTAAAGGCCAAAACCAGGAAAAAGGAAATCGTAATAGCCCGCCAGGTAGCGATGTATTTCAGCAAGGAATTTACCAACCACTCTCTTAAATCCATTGGATATCATTTTGGCGGAAGGGACCATAGTACGGTCATTCATGCCGTCCAATCTGTTAATGATCTGATGGAAACAGATTCTGTATTTAAAGGTGCGGTTTTGGAACAGAAAAAAAAGTTTAGAATCCGATCCTACTAAAAAATAAGTCCACCAGCCTTCTGGCCATTCCGATGGCGGAATCCTTTCCTTCGAGTACTTCGCTTTTGCCTTTCTCCAATGCGGAAGCCATTTCTGGATGGCTATAAAATTCCCGCTCCAGCAAAAATCGGATATGGGTTTCCAACCAACTTATTTGTTGCAGTGACCTGTTCCTTTCAAAAAACCCATTATTTTTGACCGTTTGTTCATATTCCAATATGGATTCCCAAATTTCCTGAAGCCCTTCATGGGATAAAGAAGAACAAGTCAATACGGTGGGTTGCCAGCCATTTTCAGGAGCCGGAAAATAATGTAGTACCTTCTCCAAATCGGATTTTGTCTGAACAGCCTTTTCTGCATTTTTTCCATCTGCTTTATTAATGAGGAAAAAATCAGCCATTTCCATGATACCTTTTTTAATCCCCTGTAGCTCATCTCCAGCCCCAGTAATCAGCAACAATAAAAATGCGTCCACCATCTCTTTAACGGCTACTTCGGACTGACCCACACCCACCGTCTCTATGATCACTACATCAAAACCTGCGGCTTCACATAATAAAAGGATTTCTCTGGTTTTGGCACTCACTCCTCCCAAGGTGTTGCCGGTGGGTGATGGCCGGATATAGACACGTGCATCCCCAACAATGGCTTCCATTCTGGTTTTGTCACCCAGAATACTTCCTCCAGAGATTTTACTGCTTGGATCAACTGTCAGAACAGCCAGTTTCTTCCCTGCTTTCAATATCACCTTACCCAAATTACCAATAAGCGTACTTTTTCCTGCTCCGGGTATGCCGCTAATACCCAATCTTAGGGAATTTCCAGTATAGGGAAGAATTCCCTGGACCACCTGGTGGGCCAAATTCAGGTCGGTCTTTAAGGTACTTTCCACAAGAGTAATGGCCTGGCTTAACAAGACCCTATCCCCGCTAACAATTCCTTCAATGTAGGTCTTAACAGGAAATCTCTTTTTTACCATGTTCAATTAATCAAAAGGATTTTTCTTAAAACTCACTTCTCCCATAGCTGATTTTTCATAAACTCCCAGGCAACTGGATTGGTATTTTTTGTCAAAAAATGGTAATGATAAATTCAAATCAAGTTGCTCCATATCCTGATCAAAAAAGAAAACTTTGGTATTCCCATATTTGGTATGAGGCATATAATCACCATAGGCCTTCATTTCCTCCCAATTTTGGTCTGAAGTATATACCGCATATACCCTGACCACGGGACCAGTATTGTTTTCGTTTCTGGCATGACTGATTTCCTGATAATGCCCTTCCAAATCTGCCACTCCGGGCTGGCTAAAGGTTTCATACATCATATACACTACCAATAAACCCAAAACCGTTATGATAAGGTATGTCCAATATTTTGTTTTCATGAATAGCGTGAAAGTGGGTTGAAACCCTTAATTTAGCCTAAAATATTGACAATGGCGTTCGAATACCTCAAAGCCCTACATATAATTTTTGTCATCACCTGGTTTGCTGGATTATTCTATATTGTCAGGCTTTTTATTTATCAAACAGAATGCCTTGCACGTCCAGCCAATGAAAAAGCCATCCTTAAACCACAATTGGACCTTATGGCATCTAGGTTATGGTACATCATCACTTGGCCTTCAGCAGTTTTAACATTAATTTTCGGGACTGGCGTGCTGCTCTACCTTCCAGGATACCTGGAATTGCCTTTTATGCAGGCTAAAATCGGTTTTGTCCTATTGTTGTATGCTTACCATATCAAATGTCATTTTATTTTTAAAGACCTCCAAAATGGGAAAGCCAAATGGAGCAGTTACCAGTTAAGGGTCTGGAATGAAGCCTCCACTTTGTTATTGTTTGCCATTGTTTTCCTGATCGTTTTAAAAAATCTGGTCAATATGGTATGGGGTATTTTGGGGCTCTTCATTTTGGGCGTGGTCTTAATGTTGGGAATTAAACTTTATAAAAGGATCAGAGAAAGGAACTAAAGTTTTTCCTCCCTTGTCTTAACTAAAAAAAGAAATGATCAAACCTACCCTATTGCTATTTATGGTGATAGTTTCTCTTCAATTAGGGTGCAGTGGCCCCTCCCGGGATACTGAAACTTTGCCCATACTTGGAAATAAGTATGCCGAAGAAAAATTCATAAACGGGGACACCCTTATCGATACAGTTTACCATCAAATTGCCCCTTTTAAACTGGTCAACCAGGATGGGGATACTGTCACCAATGAAACCGTAAAAGGTAAGGTTTATGTGGCTGATTTCTTTTTCACCAGTTGCCCCACCATTTGCCCGATCATGAAAAAAGAAATGCTCAGGGTTTATGAAAAATTTGAAAATTCACCGGATTTTAAAATCCTGAGTCATACCATTGATCCAGAATATGATTCTGTAGCATTATTAAAGGATTATGCCCTAAGGCTCGGGATAGAAAACAGCAAAACCTGGAATTTTTTGACCGGTGACCAGGAACAAATTTTTGAATTGGGCCAGACCAGTTACCTTACCACAGCGATGGAAAACAAGAATGAACCAGGGGGTTTTTTACACAGTGGTGCCTTTGTTTTGGTAGACCAATCAGGCCGTATCAGAGGGGTATATGATGGAACCAAAGAAAAGCAAGTCAACCGACTCATCAATGATATTCCCAAGTTGCTTAAAAAAGATGGAGTCAAAAACAATTAGTGTTTTTTTAATGACCATCGGTATGCTGTCTTCACTGTGTTGTGGTTCTGAAAAAAAAGATATTGGTCTACAGGGAATAGATGACTTAAAGACCAAACAATACGCCGTTGAAGGGCAAAACTTGTATCTTCAATATTGCAGCAACTGCCACCAGAAAGATGGTTCTGGTCTGAAACAACTGATCCCCCCTTTAGCTGGAGCAGATTATATGCTCAGTGATGTGAAAAATACAGTTTACCTCATCAAAAATGGGATAAAGGGAGAGATAGTGGTAAACGGAACAGCCTATAATCAACCCATGCCTTCCAACCCCGACCTGACGAACCTGGAAATTGCACAGATCACCACCTACATATACAATGTTTGGGGAAATCATAAAGGATTGATCGACTTGGAAACGGTGGATGCATCCCTGAACCCTCCCAAACCCAATCAATAATTAACCGAAAGCAGGGAATCAGCTTGATCCAAAGCTGATTTAATGTCCTGATTTACTTTTTCAACTTTTAATAACTGATTATTCAAATAATCCCGGATTTCTTCATCGGTCATCTCTCCATAATCACTCTGATATTGTCTCATCCAGACAAACATGTTATTATAGGCCTCCTCACAGTCATTTACGGTTGAATGCAAGGCCTCAATCTGGTCACTATCTGCTGTTTGCCTTTTTTCCAGTTCCTTGGCTTTTTCCAACAAGTCCTTTTGAACACTTTTTAGGTTTCCTATTTTGGGCATCACCTCATCATGAACAGCAATCACTTTATCTTTTAATTGTTGTTGTTCAGTTTGTCCTGGATTACAGGAAAATAAAAATGGAGGTATTAACAGAAATAGAGCAAAAGATCTTAAATTCATGTCCCTAAAGTTTAATTTTGTCAGGCTTTGAACAAAGTTAAAAACTTTAACCATTGAACTGAAATTTTTCCTAAATAAATAAATGAATTTTATCAAAATATCCTTGTAAAAATTTAAACTTGGCAATATAATAATATTAATTATCAGTTATTAAACAAATGAAACCTTATTGTTTTGCACAATCTGAAATAAAATTAAGCAAGGAAGCTGCTATGCATCCCTTGGACATTGGACTGATCAGGGGCTACGCGATATTTGATTTTTTCCGTACAGTGGGCTACCATCCCCTATTTTTAAAACGCTACCTGGAAAGATTTATTGGTTCCGCCGAGAAAGCAGGGCTGCCTTTGGATTTTGATTTCCGCGGGCTGCAAGAAATCATCCTCCAACTCATTGAAAAGAACGACCATTTTGATGCCGGCATCAGAATGATTTTGACGGGGGGTATTTCCCCTAATCATTTTCTCCCTGCCAAAGGCGAATTGTTTATTTTCTGCGAATCACTCCACTTACCTTCCAAAGAGAAATATGACAAAGGCGTGAAATTGATCAGTGTGGAATATGTCCGGCCCTTGGCCGAAATCAAAACTACCAATTATACCTTCCCCTGTTGGTTAAGTAAGGATTGGAAAGGGCAACAAGCAGAGGATGTCGTCTATCATCAACAAGGGCGGGTTTCTGAAAGCTCCCGAAGTAATATCTTTTTGGTTAAAAACGGAATTATTTTTACCCCAAAACGCGATATTTTGAAAGGAATAACCAGGGATAAAGTAATAAAGATTGCTGGAAACGTCAATATATCTGATTTTGGAATGGATGATTTGCTATCAGCAGATGAAGTTTTTATTAGTTCCACTACCAAACGAATCCTTCCCATTACCATGATTGATCATTGCAGGATTGGTTCCGGAAAGCCGGGAAATATCACACAGGAACTAATGGCATCATTTATTAAAATGGAGTTGGAAGAAGCCAATTTTGAAAGAGGTAAGTAATATCCCTAGCTGATCTTTTTCGTGTTAAGGAGAAATCAATTGCGCTTCTTTTAAAATGTACATCAGTTTTTCAGGATCTTTATCATTGAGCACTAATTTGCCTTTTACCTGTACCCTTTTAGAGGTGTATTTGATGGGATCAGCCAACATCACTTCCATTACGGTTTCCGGTCCTCCCGAGCCGCAAAAGAAACATTCTGCCAAGGGGAGTGATGAAAGAATAATGTGTTCAGGTTTAAACATTCCTTCAAATGGAATAATGTACCCATCTGCCGTAATTTCTTTCCCTTCCAACTTTTGAATGCTTTCACTGAAAACAGGAAGATATAATTCCCCGAATTCATCCTCACTTATTTTATAGGTGACGTCCGAAAGATCTTTCCATACATTTTCCTGTGCTCCGGCAATGTTAAGGAAAGAAAAGACAAAGACTATGATCAGTAGGAAATAAGATTTCATTATTAATCGTTTTTATTTTGTTAATTGTTTTGCAATATCGGTTTTATAGGCATTCCAGGCCGGTATCAGGGAGGCCAAAACACCTACTATCAAGGCATAAGCTATGATCCACCATTCCTGTGCCACAAATATATCAGCACGTAAATTGGAAAGTGCTCCCTGTTCATTGGTTAAAACCAAAAAGAAAACAAAGAGGTGCCCTATCAACAAACCCAGCGCTGCACCTATTGCCGTGAGCAATAATCCTTCCAATAAAATTAAAATGAACAACTGACCTCTCGATGCTCCAATGGCACGCATCACAGCCAAATCGTATTTCCTTTCCTTGAGGGAGTTAAACAAGGCAATAAAGATACCCAGACCGGAAATACCAATTATTATCAATGCCAATCCCTGAATTAACGAGATTCCTATTCCAAGAAGTTCAAATAAACGCGAGATTTCGAATGAGGGAGATGCAGCCTGCAAGGCACTTCTACTGTTGATAAATCTTGGCAATTGGACCGCAGCAATCGGATTTCTATACTGAACCAATAGGCTGGTCACTTCCCTATCAACCTCCGTTTGGGGAAAACCGGTTTTGGCCACTACCCCATCAAATTTTCCATGGGCAGTTTCATCATCGTGAGCATACCACACCGATTCGATACTGGTAACGATCAGTTGGTCCAACACATTGTCATTTGGGAGTAGTATGCCTACCACCTTATAGGGATGTTCATCATGCTCATGGCTTGCAGCTTCAATGCCATGAGAACTCAAAAAAGTATCACCCACCAAAAATCCTGTTTGTGCGGCTACCTTACTTCCCAAAATTACCTCAAAGGGCTTTTCCCATGGTTTTCCCGAAGAAAAATCCGCTCCGTATAGGGATAAATAATCGTGATTGGTACCTACAATTCGATGGCCTTCATAATTATCCCCCAATCCCATTGGAATTACATTCTTAATTAACCGGTTTTTTGAAACCGCCTCGGCTTCGGCCAAGTCAATATTGCCGGTGGGAAAATCAATATGATATACGGAGGATAACACCAATTGTAGGGGACTGCCTTTGGCCCCTATCACCAAATCTACCCCTGCGGCATCTTTATTCATCTTGTTTTCAAATTGATCCTGAATAAGAATCAATACCGTGATGATGGAAAGCCCCAAGGCCAATAAAAGTATATTTAACCCGGTGTTCAGGGGTTTTACCTTCATGTATTTCCAACTAAGCTGAAGTAATGTCATATCATCCCCCCTTTTAGCGTAATGTGATTGGCAATCACTTCTTTAATCCGTTGGTCATGGGTGACGATAATCAGAGCCGCATTTAGTTTTTTGGCCTGTTGTTTCAGAAGGCTGATTACCGTTTTTGCATTCTCATCATCAAGGCTTGCGGTTGGTTCATCAGCCAGGATTACTTTGGGTTGGTTGGCCAAAGCCCTGGCAATAGATACCCTTTGGGCCTCACCCTCACTTAAGGTATCCACATGGTCATGTTTCTTATGGAAAATGCCTAATTCCTTCAAATAGGAATCTATCCGGGAAGGATCATTCTTTCCCAAGAAAAAGTGGGGCAGGGCAATATTTTCCGATACGGTCAGGGCTTGTAGAATATGGGGTTTTTGGAATACAATCCCGATATTTTTTCCACGGAATTTATCCAGGTCATTGCCTTTAAGACCATATAGCGCCGTACCATCAATCCAAATTTCTCCTTTTTGTGGCTTTAATAACCCCCCCAGAATATTAAGGAGCGTAGTTTTACCTGTTCCTGAATTACCCAAAATCAATAATTCTTCGCCCCCATTAACTTTAATATCAGGAAGTTGGAAAGCAGGAATATTTTCATATTGGTATTCAATAGACCTTGATTCAATCATTTGGTTTTCGCAGAATTTTTGGTGGGAATTTCCAAATTAAAAACGGTTCCCTTTTTTACTTTGCTGACAAATTCAATTTTACCTCCTATTACTTCAATACATTTCTTTACAATGGAAAGCCCTAAACCGGAACCTTCCCTTAATCCTACATTTTTACCCCTGAAAAAACGGTCAAATAACTGCGTTTGCTCTGTTTCCGGAATTCCTATACCTTCGTCTTTGATGGATAATAACAATAAATCATTTTCATAACTTACCGAGAAATAGACTTTTCCTCCATCCTTGGAGTATTTTACGGCATTAGAGAGGAGATTTTCCAGAATTTGGTACAACAAATCCATGTCCGATGTGATCATTTTGGGAAGTGTGTCAAATTTGGTGATGATCTTAACGTCATTCTCCACTCCGGCTTTAACCATGTCTACAACTTCATTTAAAAAGGCAGATGTATAGATCCTTACCGGTTTGTAATTCATCTTGTCTGCATCTGCTTTTCCAAAAAACAGTACGCTGGTCAATAAGCTATTGAGATTTCTTACTGAATTTTCAATTTTTGTAGCATGTTTTACAATCTTCACTTTAAAAGGATGGTCTTTTTCAGCATAAAGTTTTAACAATTGTGCGGAACTTAAAATGGAAGTTAAAGGTGTCTTGAACCCGTGAGAAACATTTTGAACAATCCTTGACTTTAATTCACTCAATTCCCTCTCTTTCTCCAACGCTTTTTGCAACTCTTTATTGGCCTCATTTAAATCCGCCGTCCTTTGTCTCACTTTTTCCTCCAGCTCATTGTTCAGGTTTTGAAGTTCCTTTTCCTTTTTATCTTTAAAGATGGCCAATTCAATCACCATGTTGAGTTCCCTGATATTAAAGGGTTTGATCACATAGGCACTTGGATTGGTAACGGCCACCTTCTGCAGGGTTTCTGAATCCGAACTGGCAGTAAGGTAAACTACAGGGATATTGTATTTTTCATTGATGATTTCAGTGGTTTTGATACCATCTAATTTCCCGGAAAGGTTAATGTCCATCATGACAATATCGGCCCTGTTATTTTCCAATATTTCTAATGCCATTTCACCGGAATCCGCCATTCCTATGATCTGATGGTGATTCTTTTCGAGTGCCTTTTTCAGCAAAAGTGCCGAGACGGTATCGTCCTCGGTAATTAATATTTTAAGAGAAAACATGGCTACAAAATTAATAAAATTTAAAATTCCAAGTGAAATCAGCCCTCTAGGGGTAAAGTGATGGTCACCGTGGTACCTTTTCCCTTTTCACTTTCTATTTTTATATTGCCGTAAAGAATTTCTACCAGGTGTTTGGTTATCGCCAAACCAATGCCTGAACCTTCAAATTTTCTGTCCAAACCTTCACTTTCCTGCTCAAAAGGATGGAATAACCTATTTAAATAATTTTCACTGATACCAATACCCTCATCCTTTACCTGAAAATAAAAATGGTCATTTTCCCGCTTCACCAGCACCTGAACTATCCCTTTTTCTGAATATTTCACCGAATTACCTACAATGTTGTTGATAATCATTTCCAGGTATTTTCTTTCCACGCTTGCAATGAAGGGTTTGGTAAGAAATTTTGCTGTTACTAAGATACCTTTTTTTATTCCCTGGGATTTATGATTGATTAAAATTTTTGAAATAAAATCATTGACATTGGTGTTTTCCAAAACGATATTAATTTTATCTGCTTCAATCAGGGACAAATCCATAATATTGTTAATGGTTTTTAAGAGTCGTTCTCCACTTTCTTTAATAATTTCCATTTGTCCAACCAGCTCCGTGTCCTGCTTTCTTGAATAGATAATATTTTCGGTACTGCCCAATATTCCCGTGAGCGGTGTCCGCACCTCATGACTCATATTGGATAATATATTACTTTTCAACTTACTCAGTTCCTCTGCTTTTTCTTTTGCAAATTTTAATCCCTGTTCATAGTTTTTATCCTTGGTGATATCCCTGAACATGCTAAGAAAAAAGGGAAGCCCGTCAATATCTTCATTCATTCGGGTTATAAACAGTTCAATATCTCTTTCTCCGGTTCGAAATGGCATCCTGAGCTCTATGGTAAATCCTTCAGTACCAATGGCTTTTAAATCTCCAGCCATTTTATCCCTGACCTTGGGGTAATATTCGGGGTCCGAAAACAAATGCTGAATTCCCAATTGTCTTAATTCATCTTCGGAAACATTTCCTAATTTACACAAAGAAGGATTGGCGGCAATGACTTTCCCGCTTATTACTGACAACATCAATCCATCTTGAGAACTGTTCCAAACATTACGAAACTGATCTTCCCGGCTTTTGATTTGAGAGGTAGTACGATCCAAATTCATTTTTAACAATAATTGATTTTTATATTGTCTGAATAGCATATTGATCCCCACTCCTAAGCCTATTAAGAATATAAAAACCAACAAAATAAACCAGGCCTGGAAATAATAAGGATAAGAAATATTAAACTCAGAAGAATAAACTGTATCTGAAGGAGGTAGGCCTTGAAAATTCGCCATTATGGCCAATCGATAATTTCCAGGCGGTAAATTATTAAAGTAAAGACCATTGGTCCTGGGATTCTCTATCTTTTGCCATTCGGTATGAAAGCCTTCCAGTTTATAAGAAATAATTAAACTGGGGGAATGGGTAAAGCTGGCTGCACTGTAATGGCAGACTATATTATTCAATTGGTACGGAATATTGGGAAAGTCAAATTCCACCCCTTCCACATCCACAACAGATACCTTTTCCAGAATTATCCCCGGAGAAACAGGAGGCCCTTTATCCTCACTCGGAATGTAAACCGACACCCCATTTTGGGAACCAATCAAAATCCTGCCCCTATCGGTCTCCACCAAGCCCCCACGGCTGATGTCATTGCCGATCAGCCCATTGCTTTCATTGAAAACCCTTAGCCTTCCCTTTTCCAGTAGAAAAACTCCTGAGTCTGTCCCCAACCAAATATTATTCCGGCCATCTTTTAAAATAGAATAAACAGGATAGTTAATTTCCTGCCCGTCCACTTCATACGAAATTAATTTGCCATCCTTTTCATATTTCAAGCCTTCATGAGTACCAACCAATAAGGTATCGCTCCTTTCCAAATAGTCAAATCCTGAAATAATGGTTGCGTCTTCCAAATCCAGATATCCATCTGTATTCCTGTTTTCCTTGATTACAATTACCAATTTTCCCTCCCCCGATTTTCCTATTTTCCGGATAAAACCCAGAGAATCGGTGCCATTTAAATTAATGTCCAATGGTTTAAAATTGGGCTTTACACCTGCCCTGGGAAGGGAGGCCTGAAAGATCTTATCATTTCCCGCCACCAAAATCTGATCATCTTCTGCCATAACATAATTTACCGGAATTTTTCCCGGCAAGTCAAACAATTCGATGGTTTCGCTTTCTACATGGAAATACCCCAGCCCCTGATGAAAAGCCGAAAACCAGATATTCCCATCAGAATCTTGGGAAAAATTAAGCACCCTTTCCGTTTGATCTGGTTCATCACCTTCCGAGAGATAATAGGTCTTCTTCGATTGAGATCCTACCCAAAACTGAATCCCATTTTCAAATCCAAGCAGATAATGATGGCGCTTGGTCAATATAGCAGCCGAGATATCAGGGTTGGCAAGTCCGGAAGATGCTTCAAAATTCTGGAATCTTAAGCTGGCCAGGTTAGCCAAGCCCCTGAATCCTCCTACCCAGATGATCCCTTCCCTGTCTATTTTGGCAGCACTGATCTGTTTAATTCTCAAATCATTATAAACAGGTACTTCCACACCCCTTCTAGTAAGCATATTATATTGAAATAATTGGGAATTAAAATAAAAATAGAGTTCTTCCCCATTCAAAAACAAATTATAAACGTCATTTCCATTCACTGGGGTGCCTCTGAAACCTTTATAAACCGCCTTCGAAATTTCATTGATTCCAGGCCCTTCATACAACCCCTTATCTGTTAAGAAATAAAATTTATTTTTGGAGGGCACATGAATTAATTTGACAAAGTTTTCCCCGTTTTCAGTTAATACATGGGGTTGAGGAGAAAGTAAATTTCCTTCCAGACGATACACCCCCTTTTCATACAAAAAAACAGAATCTTTTCCCGAGATAAAGGAGGAAAAATAATTCCCCAGATTTTCGGTGGAAATGTAGGTTGGGTTTTCACCATACTGATTGAACTTGATGATCTTACCGGGATAAACCAAAAATAATAATTTGGATTTTTCCTTCCCCGAGGTGAAAAAATCAATTTTTGGAATCGGGTTGTTTTCCTTTAGCTCAGGAAGATCCAGAGGGATTTTTACCCAGGTCTGGAGATCAAAGTGATAAATTTTAGGGGCCTTATTGGCCTGATAGATCCAAACCAATCCATCAGCATCCACCCATATTTTCTCAATTCCGGTAAATTCTGTACTGATACTATCAGGAATTTGGTAGGAAGAAATCCCATCGGAGTATTGTATCCCCCTGTTAGTGGAAATCCATATATAGCCTTTTTTGTCCTGCTCTATGGAATATATTTGGTTTGGGATCTGGCCAAACCCTTTTATCTGTTTGTTGAAATTAAAAGTCTGCCCCTGTGCCAGAATTCCTGAAAGCAACAAAACAACAAAAACTAGAACTTTATGCATATAACCTTAAACTGTCCCCTAAAATTATAAAAAGAAATTTATAGAATAAATTAAATTGATATTGTTTGCCATTTCTTTTTCTGATCGACCTTTATCTTCTATTTTTGTAGCAAATCTATAAAAACAGACCTATGAGTGTTTTGGTAAATAAAAATTCTAAAGTAATTGTTCAAGGCTTTACGGGAACTGAAGGTTCTTTTCATGCCCAGCAAATGATCGAATACGGTACCAACGTGGTCGGTGGGGTTACTCCTGGAAAAGGAGGAAGCACCCACCTGAATAAACCGGTTTTTAATACTGTGGAAGAAGCTGTTTTGGCCAAGGGAGCAGATACTACCATCATTTTTGTTCCGCCTGCTTTTGCCGCTGATGCGATCATGGAGGCAGCAGATGCCGGCATAAAGGTCATCATTACCATTACCGAAGGGATTCCGATCAAGGACATGTTGAAGGTAAAACCGTATGTCCAGAAAAAAGGGGCAAGACTGATAGGCCCAAATTGTCCGGGTGTAATCACGCCAGGAGAAGCCAAAGTGGGCATTATGCCGGGTTTCGTTTTTAAAATGGGAAGAGTGGGAGTCGTGTCAAAATCAGGCACCCTGACCTATGAGGCTGCGGATCAGATTACCAAAGCAGGATTAGGGGTTTCTACTGCAATCGGCATCGGAGGGGATCCTATTATTGGGACTTCTACCAAAGAAGCGGTTCAATTGCTGATGGAAGATCCGGAAACCGATGCCATCGTAATGATAGGAGAAATTGGGGGAAATTATGAAGCCGAAGCAGCTAAATGGATAAAGGAAAACGGCAACAAAAAACCGGTGGTAGGTTTTATTGCTGGCCAAACTGCCCCGGCGGGCCGAAGAATGGGACATGCTGGCGCCATCATAGGCGGTAAGGATGATACGGCCATCGCAAAAATGCGGATTATGAAAGAAAACGGAATTTTTGTGGCAGAATCTCCAGCAGAAATCGGAGAAGTTATGGCCAAAGCTTTGGGGGTAGATGCCTAAAGCAAAAAATTATATTTTATGATTATGGATAGGGAAGCATGCGTCTTCCCTTTTTTTTTTGCATTTTAAAACAGGTTTTCCCCTCCCTCCATCTTTATTTAGGAAATTTAATCTTTTTTTCTTTATTTTCATTATGAAATTGTCTCTCATGACAGGTGGAGAGGTAGACAGATAAGGTCCTTCCCTGGAATATTTGATCGTAAGATTATCTCATCATGAGCTCAAACAAATACCGAACAGCATGCTTAAAATATTATTGACTTTCATATACTTAAGTGTTTTAATATTGGGTGTTAAGGCTCAAGAGACTTTGGACTATAGCAAAGACATCATTCCTGTACTAAAACAAAATTGCTATAATTGTCACAATGTCGGTAATCCCAAAGGGGGCGTTAATCTGGAAAAATACGAAGAGGAAGGGAGAATTATAAAAGACGGCCAACTTTGGTTGAAAGTGGTGGACCAAATTAAAACCAAAAAAATGCCCCCTTCCAATAAACCCTCATTAAATGAGGGCGATTACCATTTATTGGTAGAGGGCATCAATGGGATTCTGATTAAGTCATTGGAAAAAAGAACTCCTGGAAAAGTAGTGATCAGGAGGTTAAGCCATACGGAATACCATTATACCATACTGGATTTAACGGGGGTAAAATTCGATGCCATGAACAGGTTCCCTACAGATGGATCGGGAGGTAGCGGCTTTGACAATCAAGGAGGAGCCTTGTTTTTCACCCCGCTAAAAATGGAGAGGTACTATGATGCTGCAGAGGAAATCATCACTGCCATTTACCAAGATGCCAAAAAGTGGGATAATTTGGTGCCTGTCACCTACCGCCAAAACATTTGGCAAAGGCTTGTCAATTGGTTGATGCCCATGGTATATCCCAAATTTGAACCCCTCAATCCACCCCAAAAATCAGCAGAAAAGATAATCGTCCCCTTCGCAAGCAAAGCATTTCGGAGATTGATAAAAGTGGAGGAAAAAGAAAAATTAGTCCAACTTTTCTCTACCATTTATGACAGCAATGAAGGATTGACCAATCCCGAAAGGTTTGATAGGTCCCTTTCGGAAGTTTTTAAAGCGGTATTGATATCGCCTTCCTTTTTATACAAAATGGAAGAGGAACCCGAGGGATCTGATCCTGTACCTTTGGGCGATTTTGAATTGGCCTCCCGGCTCTCCTATTTTTTATGGTCCAGTATGCCAGATGAACAGCTCTTCCAGTTGGCCATTGAAGGAAGGCTTCAGGATACAACGGTTTTAAAAAGGGAAATTATAAGGATGATGGAGGATCCCAAATCCGGTCGCTTTGCCACCTCTTTTGTAAGCCAATGGTTAGGCATCAACAAACTCAAAGATCCCAATGCCCCCCTGGCTGATCTGAAAAAATTTCCTGAATTTACCCAGGAAATCAGGAATGCCATGTATGAAGAAACTACTTCCTATTTTCATCATGTTCTGACAAAAAGCAAAAATTTTCTGGACCTCATACTAAGTGATTATTCCTTTTTAAATGAGGAACTGGCCAATTACTATGGGATTGAGGGGGTAAAAGGACAGCATTTTCAAAAGGTGGGATTACATGCCGAAAACAGAGGAGGGTTTCTGGGGATGGGAAGTGTACTTGCCGTTACTTCTTTGCCCACAAGGACCAGCCCCGTTTTAAGGGGTAAATGGGTATTGGAGGAAATTTTGGGAACCTCTCCGCCACCTCCGCCACCTGATGTAGCCGAACTTCCGGAAGACGAGGGATTGCATGAGGAACTTGGCCTAAAAGCTTTACTCGAAAGGCACAGGTCTGATCCCGCCTGTCAATCCTGTCATGAAAAAATGGATCCCCTTGGGCTGGGACTGGAAAATTTTGATGCGGATGGAAAATGGAGAGAAAGCTATGGTAAGGTGCCCATTGATCCATCCGGGATAATGGCTACCGGAGAAACCTTTTCGGGTCCGGGAGAATTAAAAAAGATATTGATAGGCGAAAAAGAAAAATTCGCCAGAAATTTATCTACTAAGTTCCTTTCATTTGCAGTAGGGCGCAGTATGACCTTTACAGATGAAACGGCCATCAGAGAACTTACCCAGGTATTGCTGGAAGATAATTTTAAACCGGATACGTTTATTACCAGCTTGGTAAACAGCTATCCCTTCCGGATGAAAATAAAGGATTTTCAAAAAAGAGTCAATGAAATCGAATAATCTAATCCGGTGAAATCCAATTTGATATTCAGGAAATATGATTAAATTACTGGTTCAATGAAAAAAAAGTGGCAAATATCGAGGAGAAAAATGTTAAAAGGAATGGGTGCTGCCATTGCTTTACCATTTATGGAAGCAATGGCTTCTCCCCTATCTATTCAATCAGTTTCCAATGATGGCTTTCCTATACGTTCTGCCTTTATGTTTATGCCCAATGGGGTGCATCCCGGAAGGTGGACACCGGAAGGGCTGGGCAGAAATTTTCAGCTATCTCCTACGCTCCAGCCATTAAATCACCTAAAGGATGATATCTTGGTTTTGGGCGAATTGATGAATCGAAATGCCATTTTCCAGGGGGCAGATGGCCATTATGCCAAAACGGCCAATTTATTGACCTGTATGCCCATTCAAAAAACGGCTGGAGATAACATCAATAGTGGTGGTATTTCCGTTGACCAGATAATTGCCAACCATTTCAAAAATGAAACACTTTTCCCCTCTCTCGAATATGGCTTGGATAGAATACAAACCGGCGTAGACATCAACGTGGGTTTTACAAGGCTATACGCCAGCAGTATTTCGTGGAAGAATGCCACCACTCCCCTATCTAAGGAAATTGACCCCCGATTGGCATTTGACCGTTTATTCAAATCTTTTGTTCCCGGAGCCAAAATAAAGGAAAATCCCCATAAAAGCAGCATATTGGATGCTGTAATGGATGATGCCAAATCTCTGAAAAACAATCTGGGAAGATCAGATCAAGACAAATTGGAAGAATACCTGGAATCTATCAGGTCCATCGAGAAACGGATCAATAACCAATCCAGCATCCAACGTTTTTCAGAAAAAATAACCCCAGATATCAAAAGAGAACTGATAAGGGTTAATCAGAATATTGATGAATATGTTGAGGTGTATGCCGGTGTGGATGTCACGGAAAAAACAAGGTTGATGTTTGACATTATGGCCTTGGCTTTATGGAGCGATGCCACAAGGGTGGCTACCTTTATGTTTGGTAATTCTGTCAGTAACAGGAATTTTTCATTTCTGGAAGGGGTCAGTGGAGCACATCACTCCTTATCCCATCACATGAATCATCCCGAAAAAATGGAACAATACGACCGTATTACCAAATGGCACCTGGAACAATATGCTTATTTTTTAGATAAATTAAAATCTATAAAAGAAGGAAATGGAACCCTTTTGGACAATTCTTTGGTGATGTTCGCCTCAGGCCTTAGAGATGGAAACCGTCATTCTCCCAGGGATTTACCCATTATCGTGGGTGGTCATGGGGGTAAAAAAATCAAAACTGGCCAAAATCTGGTTTTTGAAGAAAACACCCCCTTATCCAATCTTTATACATCCTGGATACAATCTGTGGGTGTGGAGCAGGATCACTTTGCGGACAGTACCCGCGCACTAACTGAAATCATGGTATAATATAAATTGCTTCGTTTTTGCACGTCCATGTACTTAGGACCCAAAAGCCCTAAAGCAACAGGCATAGGAAAATAAATTACAAAAAAACCTATTCAATACATTGTGAAAATTTTCGGCATCGTTCTACCCTTACTTTTTATTGGGTGCTATGGAATAATCTATTTTTTACCCGGAATCCTGGAAAGCTCATATCCCCTCTTACAACTGATTGGCAGATTACATCCTTTAATCCTTCACTTTCCAATAGCCTTGTTATTTTTGGTGTCAGGATTTATCATCTTGTGTCAAATTTATCCAGCTTTTAAAAATCCCATGCTCATTAAAATTTTACTCATAATGAGCACTGTTTTATTTTTTGTGACCATTCTCGCAGGATCCCTGCTTTTTGTGAATGAGGAATATGGAGGAGCACTGGTCAATAATCACTTTCTGTGGGCTATCCTAGCAGGAACAGGCATTTCTTTATGTACAGCCCTCTACTTTTATAAAGCAGGAGATAACAAGGGACCTCATTGGCCTCAATATATTTTCTATGCGCTTTTATTCTTTTCCAACATCAGTCTGATCTATGCCAGCCATTTGGGTGGATCCCTCACTCATGGAGAAGATTATCTATCAGATCCCCTGGGAAAAATTTTTCCGGAAAAAAAACGGGCAGAAATAAAACCTTTGGAGGAAATGCTGCTTTATGAAGATGTGATTGCCACTATATTGGAATCTAAATGTGCCAATTGTCATAATGAAAACAAATCCAAAGGGGATTTGATGTTAACCAGCCATACCGCTTTGTTTAAGGCCGGAAAAAGTGGAAATCAGGCAGTTACTCCTCATGATTTACCAAAAAGTGAACTGATAGCACGGATCAGGTTACCGGAGGAAGATGAAGACCGCATGCCTCCCGAGGGCAAAGCCAATCTGACCCTGGAGGAAATTGATTTAATTACTTTCTGGGTGGAAGAAGGTGCCTCCGACACCTCAAAATATGTGGACATCCAGGATCAATTTATTCAAAAAACCTTACAAGAAATGCTTCCTTCCATTCAAAAAACACAAATCAGAATGATAGAGGAGAAGGAAACATTTGAGAAAACCAGAGCGCAACTGGAAGCCATTGGATCTCCTTTAGGTATGATTATCGAAAAAGATAAGGATGCTGATGGTTGGTTTTTTGGTTTAAAAATGAAATTTCCTCCCCATCCCATCTCCAACCAGGAACTCCTAAAACTTATGCCTTATGCGCCTTATTTTTCGAGGATATCACTGGCCTCCAGCAATGTTTCCGATGATGAGTTGTATTATTTGGGAAAGATGATCAACCTGGAACGTCTTATCTTGCAAAAGACCGCCATTTCAGGAGCAGGATTACCTTATTTACAGCAAAATCCAAACTTAAAGGTATTGAACCTTTCTTTTACTCCTCTGGAAGATGGAAATCTTTTACATATTTTGGATTTTCCGGTTTTGGAAAAATTATACCTTTTTGGAACCCCTGTCAAGAAAGAATTGATTGAAGCCCTACAATCCCATAAACCTGAACTTGAAATCATTTTGGAAGAAGGGCCTTTCTATTAATGGTCCTTTAAGTGCTTTGAAAGTATTACCTGCTATAGTTCATTTTCTATTACCTAAATAAATTGATAAATGAGTCATCCTTTTCCTAAAATGCTCCACCGGTTTCTAACCCCGGCTCTGTTTCTTCTGGTTCTGTCCTTCTGCCAACCTCAGGTAGGTGATCAAAAGGAAAAATCCACCAAAAAAGGCATAGAGATTCTGGAAGCCTATATTGACGATAAAGATGACACCTATCAATATGAATTGGTTCATCAGAATACCGGGGAAGGGTTTAAGTATTACGTGCTTAAAATGACATCCCAAAATTGGCTTACTACCAATGAGGTGGAGGATCCTTCCTGGTGGCACTGGGTATCCTTTGTAATCCCGGATGATTTGGACCACCAAACCTCCCTTTTGATGGTCACCGGGGGCAATAGGGATTCTGGTCTACCTGAAGAACCTGATCCGCTCATTCTTCAAGCTGCCTTATCTACAAAATCCCCTGCCATAAAGGTTCATAATATTCCCTTTCAACCTGTTGCTTACCAAGGGGATAGTGTTAAAAACAGAAAAGAAGACGGTCTTATCGCCTTTGGATGGAGAGAATTCATGGAAAGCGGGGCCAATGATGAGGATGCCATTTGGCTGGCCAGGTTACCCATGACCAAAGCTGTGGTTTCGGCCATGGACGCGGTGGTCGATTATACTTCGAAGGAACTGGGATTATCTTTGGGCAAATATGTGGTAGCAGGTGGATCAAAAAGAGGATGGACAACCTGGTCGACTGCAGCTGTGGACGATAGGGTGGTGGGAATGGTTCCTATCGTCATTGATATGTTGAATTTGGAACCCTCTTTTAAACATCACTGGCAGACATATGGGTTTTGGGCACCTGCGGTGAAAGATTATGAACGCGAAAAGATTTTTGATTGGATGGGATCTTACGAATTTCAGAGGTTAATGGAAATTACTGAGCCCTATCACTACCTGGATAGATTTAAGGATATTCCCAAATTACTGCTGAATGCATCAGGAGACCAATTTTTCCTACCAGACAGTTGGAGGTTTTATTGGGAGTCTCTTCCCGGGGAAAAACATTTGGCCTATTTCCCAAATTCCGGACATTCCTTGGATGGCACGGATGCCATACAGGTAATGTTGGGATTTTATTCCAGAATTCTTAAAAAGGAAAACAGGCCAAAATACGAATGGGAGATCAGAGAGGAAGAAATATATATTAAAACGGATCCTCAAACCCCTGCGGTTGCAATCAAGCTTTGGGAAGCCCATAATAGGAATGCCAGGGATTTTAGGATAAGTGAATTCGGACCGGGATGGAAAGAAACCCAGGTACCCATTTCTCCAGATGGTGAATACCACATTCCCATTGCGGCACCAGAGAAAGGCTGGAAAGGCCATTTTGTGGAAATGAATTTTCCAGGGAATGCCCCCATGAAAGTAACAAGTGGCATTAAGGTATTACCTGAAACCTATCTTTACGAACCCTTTGTTTCTAAAAACCCAAAAGGGACCCCTCTCAATTGATTCAAAACCCCAGCTTATTCAGGAAGGCTAAAAGCCATATAACTGTCGCCTGAGGCGGTACCAATTTTGCCACCACCCGCAGCAATGACAATATACTGTTTGCCATTAACGGCATAAACTGCCGGCGTGGCATATCCTGCCGCCGGGAGTTTGTATTTCCAAAGCTCCTCTCCTGTGTCTTTGTCGAAAGCCCTGAAATATTCATCTTTTGACCCCCCTATAAAAACCAATCCCCCAGCTGTTACCACGGGACCGCCATAGTTTTCGGTACCGGTTTTTGGGATCCCTTTTTTTGTCAAGGCTTCAAATTCCCCCAATGGTACAGACCAAACAATTTTGCCTTTACCCAAATCAATGGCATTAAGAGTACCCCAAGGGGGCTTAATCGCAGGATATCCGTCCTGATCGAAAAAACGATTGTATCCGGTAGTAGTATAGGGCACGGCCTGCAGATTGGAATCTCTTCCCTTTTCGGGTGTATCCTGATGGACATTCGGTTGGAGAATATAGTCGACAACGGCCTTCATTTTTTCCTTGGACAAATGTTTGAATCCAGGCATTCTCCCTTTTCCATTTTCCACAATTTTCATTATTTCTTCCTTTTCCAGACGTTCTGAAATACCTACCATAGAAGGGAAGGCACCAGAAAGATCCCCTTTTAGGTCCTGCCCATGACACATCCCGCATTCTGTCATATAAGAAGATTTCCCCAATGAAAGAGGCCCTTCATCTTTGTCTTCAGTCGGCACCATGGTTAGAATCCAGGCCATTTCGTTGGCATTGACATAGAGGTATCCTGAATGGGGGTCAAAGGCAGCACCACCCCATTCTCCCCCGCCATCAAATCCAGGAAATATAATCGTTCCTTCTGTACTTGGCGGCTGAAAGATATGTCCATATTTGAGCCCTTCGATTTTTTCTTTTACATATTGATGGGATTCCGGTGAAATATTAGTGATTTCATCATCTGTGAATACTTGTCTGGAAAAGGGAGGGGGGCTGGTTGGCAGGGGTTGGGTAGACCAGGTTTCTTCACCCATCAGATCAGAGGCTGGAATTTCTACTTCCTCAATGGGGAAAAGAGGGGTACCACTTTCCCTGTCAAATAAAAATACACGGCCGGTCTTGGTAATTTGAGCCACGGCATCTACCATTTGACCGTCCATTTCAATGGTAACCAGGTTGGGTGGGGCAGGTAGGTCCCTGTCCCATACATCGTGCCTGACCGTCTGATAATGCCATATACGCTCTCCGTTCTCTGCATTTAGCGCCAATACAGAATTGGCAAACAGGTTTTTTCCCAGGCGATGTCCTCCCCAAAAGTCAAACGAAGCCGATCCGGTGGGGATAAAAACCATGCCTCTTTCTTCGTCAAGGCTCATTCCTGCCCAGCTGTTGGCACCCCCCGATTTAAGGTAGGCATTTATCGGCCAGGTATTATACCCATATTCTCCGGGTTGTGGTATGGTATGAAATATCCAGTCCACCTCACCGGTTTTAGCATTGAAAGCCCTCACATAACCAGGAGCAGCATTGGCACTTTCCGAAACCCTGCTTCCTATGATCAATTTATCTTTGTAGATCACCCCTGGGGAAGATGAAATCACATAAAGGTTCTGCGCCCAATCTCCCAGTCCTGTATTTAAAGGGACCATACCACCCTCACCAAAATCGTTGATTAAGATCCCATTTTCAGGGTTGAGGGCAAAAAGGTAAGGACCTGCCGTGTAAAAAACCCTTTTGTCTTCCCCTTCCGACCAGAAAGTGAGTCCCCTATTAACACTTGCCCCTATCTCCAATTTCTCATGGGGATTAAATTCCCATAATTTTTCACCGGATTCAGCATTTATGGCAAAAGCCCTGAGTGTAGGGGTAGACCCATATAGCACCCCATCCAATATGATGGGATTACACTGAATCTGGGTATTTTTTTTACCCTCGATGTCACCAGTTCGATATTCCCAAGCTACCTCCAATTGGGTAACATTCTCTTTATTAACCTGATTCAAGGAAGAATATTGCGAGCTGCTTTTGCTCCCTAAATAAACCGGCCAATCCTCACCGGACTGGTAAACAGATTCTCCTTTTTGACCACAGGAAAAAGAAACAATTAATAAAAAAAAGAAACATATAATTAAATTCCCTTGCCTCATATTCTATTAAATTTGGTATATTGTTTTCCAACAAATATATACATTTTGTACCTTGTAAGCCTTATCCTTTTTTATGAAATACCATTAAGAACCAAATAAGGTACAAAAATATGAAAAAGCTCCTGTTGTGTCGGCATGCAAAATCTTCATGGGACCATCCTGGTTTAAATGACCACCAAAGACCCTTGGCTCCCCGGGGTCTCAAAGACGCTCCCATTATGGCCGGAAGATTATTAAAAAAAGGATTTCTCCCCGATCACATCATCAGTTCTGATGCAAAGAGGGCAATAGAAACGGCTGAAATTTTTGCTCAAATATTGGGATTTGAGGTATCTGATATACAGAAAACCAGTGAACTTTATCAAGCCAATGTGACTGAAATCTTAAAGGTGATCAAAAAAATCCCGGATAGTGTTGATTCCTTGTTATTATTTGGACATAACCCAGAGTTGACCGACTTCCTGGAATACCTGGGGGAAGACCTGGATAACCTTCCTACCTGTGGTGTATTTGGTTTTGAGTTTGCCATTGATCAGTGGCGTGACCTCAGCGGGGAAAATGCCCGGTTTTGGTACTATGATTTTCCCAAAAATAAAAAGATTTAAAATTGTCTCACATCCTGAAGTACTTCATCAAAGGAGGCATGATTTCGGATGAGGTACCCTACCTTTTCGGCGGTATCTTTTGGAGTGCTTAGCTCATTATTTTCCTTAAAGGACTGAAACCTGGAAATATTACTGAAGTTTTCTGCTGAAACAGACCGGATGGTTTCCTGCATCGGTGTATCTATGATACCGGGGGAAAGTGCAAAAAGTTTAAAACCCCGGTTTCGCATATCAGATTCATGCTGGGCCACTTTGGTCATTTGGTTTAGGGCAGCTTTTGAGGCACTGTAACCAGACCATCCATCCATCACCTTTGTGGCAGCCCCCGAACTGATGTTAATGATCAGTTTCTCTCCCCTAAAACTATCATAGGTTTTCATGAAAGCATTCATCAAGATGGCCGGGGCGATGACATTTACTTCATGGATTTTTCGGATTGAATCCGGATCCAGGTACCCCGTATGTGCAATTTCACCAATCCAACCAGCGTTATTGATCAATACGACCCGTTGGTAATCTGCCTGGGGAAAAATCTCCCCCAAAAGAGCGATCAATTTTTTGGTATCGGATAAATCGATGGCATAATGCTTAAAATTCCTACTTGATTCTAAAGGACTTCTTGAAATTCCAATGACTTGGTGATGATTATCCTGATTCAAAATGTTATCAACCAAAGCCTTACCTAATCCTTTGCTTGCACCGGTGATGATGTAAAGTGATAACTGCTGCATAATCATTCAATTTTTGGATCCTTTAAAATTTGAAACCCTTCACTATTACTTTTTATCATTAACCTTAAACTAATCGCATGAAAACGATAAATCAACAAAACTGCAGTAAGGGTTAATCCGGTCAATAGGCCTATCCAAATCCCAAGTTCATTATATCCCAACCAAAAGGCTAAAATATAACCCAAAGGCAAACCAATCACCCAATAGGCCACCAAGGTCACCAAGGTCGGCACTTTAACATCTGAAAGGCCCCGCAATGCCCCCAAGCCTACCACTTGCAAACCATCGGACAATTGGAAAAATCCAGCTATAACCAAAAGGCTTGCCGCCATTTCCACTACCTCCAGATCATCGATATAAATTAATGGCAAATAATTTCTAAAAGCAATGAATATGATGGCAAATACCAACATAAAGACCATTACCATACCAAAGATTGAAAACCCTACCTGTCTCAACTTTGGAATATCCCTTTTCCCCAACTGATTGCCCACTCTTACCATTGCAGCAGCTGATAATCCGGAAGCCATCATGTAGCTGATGGATGCAAGATTGATCGCAATTTGATGGGAAGCCAAGGCATTCACTCCAATCCAGCCCATCATGATCGCTGCCGTACTGAAAGCACCCACTTCAAATACAAACTGCATACCTGTAGGGATGCCGATTCTGAGCATTTTTAAAATGATGGGTTGATTGATATTTTTAAAACTTAACCCACGAAAGAACTTGACATACCTATTTGATTTTTTTACATAAATATAAATAGCAAGTCCCATTAATAAGCGTGAAATCAAAGTAGCCCAACCTGCCCCATTTAACCCCAAGGCAGGAAATCCCCAATTACCATAAATTAAAAGCCAGTTCAGTCCTATATTGATCAGATTAAAAACGAGGGTAATATACATGGCCTGTTTGGTTTGGGATAAACCTTCCATAAACTGTTTAAAGGTTTGGAAAAACATAAAAGGCAACAGAGAAAATGTAATGATCAATAAATAGGGGATGGCCAATACCACTACCTCCGCAGGCTGGTTCAGATAATGTAGCCCGGGAGATAACATCAATATCAAAAAAAACAGCAGCAAGGAGGTGATGGAATTGATTACAAAACCATGATTCAGGAGCCTACCTATCCTCCCCTTTTTACCTTCCCCATCTGCCGCAGCTACCATGGGGGTTATGGCCATGGAAATACCAATTCCCAACATCAATATGAGAAAAAAAATACTATTGGCCAATGATGCGGCCGCAAGGACTTCAGCGCCCAATTTTCCCACCATGACATTGTCTACCACCCCTACCATTACCTGGCCTAACTGACTTAGCATGACCGGATAAGCAAGCTTAAAAGTCTTATCAAAATTGGTTTTAAAAATATCCTTAAACATCATTTGATGAAAGGCTTTTTTGGATAATAACGGCTGCTTTTAGAATTCCGGCTATGCTGATGGCATCTGTTATTTTTCCGGTCATGACCATATTCCAAACCTCTTGAAAGGGGATTTTTAGGGTTTTAAGATCCTCTGTATCTTCAAAATCAGTTTCACCTTCCATTAAATTTTCAGCAAGAAATACATGGCCCTCTTCATCTGTGACAGAATTAGAAGTATGTATTTTCATAATATGTGTCCACTTTGAAGCCGTGAGTCCGGTTTCTTCTTTAAGTTCTCTTTTGGCACTCACTAAAATTTCCTCATCCATTGCCCCACCTCCCATGGGAATCTCCCAAGAATATTCATCTAAAGTATATCGGTATTGGCCCACTATCCAGGTATTCCCCTTATCGTCTAACGGAATGATGCCTACCGCTTTGTTTTTAAATGAAACTTTACCATAGATACCCGGGTTTCCATTGGGGTTGAGCACCTGATGTTCCTCCACCTTAATCCAGGCATTGTCATACACGGATTTTTCTTTAAGTTTTGTCCAGGGGTTCTTCATGGCAAAAAAAAAGGTGACATGAAGCCACCCTTATGAAATTGTTACCTAAATAATTTATTATGCGGGTATTGGCAATACTTTGCTGTCTTTAAAAGTAGACAGGATTACCATAGATTGCATGGAATCAACTTCCTTGATTTCACTTACTTTTTCCAGCATCAACTTCTGGTAGGAATTGATGTCTTTAGAAATGATTTTTAATATAAAATCACCAGTACCGGTAATGTGATGACATTCAATCACTTCCGGGATAAAGTTAATCTCTTTCATGAAAGCGTCAATGTTGGATTTATTGTGTCCAATCAAGCCCACTAAAACGAAAGTACTTACACCTAGACCGATTTTTTCCGGATCCAATTTAGCATGATAGCTTTTGATAATGCCGGACTGTTCTAATTTTTTTACCCGTTCAAGTGTTGGAGCTGGAGACAATCCAATATCTTTTGAAAGCTGGGCATTGGTTATTTTTGCATTCGCTTGAAGAATCTCTAGAATTTTACGGTCGATTTTGTCAAATTTCACTTTAATGTTATTATCCATATTATAAAGATTTTACAGAATTATATGTTGTACAAAGGTAATCTAATTTAAATTTGTTTTAAAGTCATTTACGAAAAAAACGAAGGTGCGGACGAAATATTGTTATTTAATTAGCGATTTTATTAGAATTATTAATACAACTTTTTAATTTTTCTTAGAAAAATTCAAATATCTTCTCGGATTTACAATTTAATTACTTTGGGGATTAACCTATAGTTTATTCTTCCTCATAAAAGTGCGCGCTTCTTTGTGAGCGGGATGATTCCGTTTTGCATTCTTCTTCACCGCATCAAAAAATTTTTTTGATTTTTCCCTGTCCTTCTCACTAAAAGAAATTTTACCCAACTGAACCAATGAATAAAGGTAGTAACCACTTTCCTGGGATTCCAGCTCGTCTCCAAAATCCACCGTCCTTAAATATAATTCTTTGGCTTCTTTAAGGTATCCCATTCTGTCAAAATATTGGCCTGCAAAAAATGAGGCATACCTTCCACTATTGGCTTCATAACCCGTCCACCCGGCATCAATCCTTTTTAAAATTTCCAAAGACACCTCCATGGCTTCCTTCCCCCTACCTACTGCATACAATTGCCTCGCAAAAAACCGGTGAAAATAGGGGTTGTTCGGGTATTTTTCATGAAGGTATGAAGTAATGCTGAGGGCTTTAAAAGGACTTTTCTCCTCTGTTGCATAAATTCTGAAAAGAAAATACTGGGCTTCCACCCTGGCATAAAATGCATTTTCACCTACTTCCTCCAACTGTTTCAATCCCAAGTCCTGATCACCTTTGGGAAACAGTAACATGACAGGCCGCAACAGGGGGTAATTTTTGGGGATCCAAACAGAGAAATAATTGAATAAGCCATCACCCAGTAATAATTCAGGATTCAATTCATCCTCCCCCCTACTCAATTCGAGGTAGTTCAACGCATTTTTTGCGGAAAAAGCGGCCTTGGTCCAATTTTGTCTCTCACTGTGCAATCTCCCCTGAAAACCATAGGCAGCAGCCAAAAAAAATGCAGCTTCTTTATTTTCAGTATCACTTTCAAGTAAACTTTCTGCTTTTTCTATGGTAAGGTCCATATAGGCAAAAAAAACTTTATCATGGCTTTTGTCCTCTGTGGCCACCGCTATTTTCCACCATTGACTTAAACCCATCAGGAAATAAGGAAGTGGATGTTCCGGAAAATTGTACCGCATCACCGTAAAACCTTTCTCGGCAGTTTCGAAATCAAAATTGTACATGCTGTTAACAGCATCCGTAATCCTGAACTGAAGGCCCTTGTCCAGTAAAAGATAGTTTTCCTTTTCTCCAATATTGGTAACCGGTGTTTTCGGTTCCATTTGGGCAGAAATGTCAAAATTAATGGCGCCCAGACTAATCACTGTCAGTACCAAGCGGATAATGGAATGGTTAATTTTTTTATTAGGGTCCAAATTATTAATTAAGTCTTAAGGTAAATATTGACATGAAATCTTTCACGATAAACAAAAGGGAAGCATAATTAATTTCGCTATCAAGCCTAAATTATTTAAATCACACCCTATTTTGATTTTAAACGAGAAATTTCGCCGTTTTTTTATAACCCTAAAAAAACAGACCCATTAAGCCGGATCCGCCTTTTAAGGGGCTTATCCGACCAATGGATCTGTAAACAGCAATAAGATTAAAAAATTAACAGCTTACTTTTCCACTGATTCCTTTAGCTGCTTTTCTCCTCGATTGCCTCTCACGGTTTCTCTCCAGGCATCCAAGGCAAGGGAATCAGGTATATTGATATCCTCAAAAGTAATTATCTCTCCCGCATCCATATTTCTCTTTAATTCGACTTTGCTTAATAATCCTATGGGTACGTGGTTATTGCTGTTTTTAATCTTAACTGCTTCTCCCCTTACTTCCATTCCTCCAATTCCCTTATCAATTATGGACCCCGCATACAAGTCCTTTTTAGCGATAGCAGCCACACTCACCCGGGGGTTAGGGCTGTTATCCAAAAGGATTTCCTTCCTGTTAACAAGGTTAAGAATGCTTCCCGGTACTTCAAAAAAGCACAGATGCATGGGTTTGTACAATAGGTAGAAAGGACCCTCTCCCATTTTATAGGTCTTTAGCTCTGGCGCCAGATCCTCATGATGGGTGGCGGTGATAAATACACCCGGAGGGGATTCCTTCGATATAATATAGTCACTGAGAACTTTGTCCATATTTTGGGCCACTTCTCCCAAAGCAAAAGCTCCCTTTTCGAAATCAGTGGTTTCATAACCAATCATTCCCTGCTTTGCTATATCCAGACCCAATCCATTAGCTATTAATGCCTGTTCAATCTGAAGTTTGGTTCCGTCGGTAAATGAAGTTACAGAATTTAAACTGTATCCTTGTTTTTGTGCCCAATAGATCATGTCCTCCAAAGAGGGGGTTTTATTTAAATACCCTTTTATATTGCCATAAACCAAAGGACTGAAACCCATCTCAAGAATTTCTTTATTTAAAGCGGCAAGACACCCCGGTTGGTCCCCATTGGCTTCGGTAATAATGCCTCGCTTAGATAACCATGAGCCTGTAACCACCTGTGTATCCGCATCCATTGTAACCACCGGCAATTGATATTTAAATGCCTTATCTATAATTTGGGTAGAATAAATCGGATCTCCAGTACTTACTACAATTAAATCAGAATGATCCAACACCTCTTCATCATCTCTGGTGATATAATCCTGGTTCACTCCCAGGTCCTCAATTACACCTTTCCGCCTGGTGAGGATCTTTGAGATCACCATATCACTTCTCCTGGAAATCAATTTGGCCAATCCCCTGCCGATTCCTCCGGTACCTACTATTCCTATCCTTAATAATTTTCCAAAATTATTATCCATACCTAAAAATTTAATTTGATCTCTGTTTTAAATAATAATGTAAAGATAGAGAAATAAATTTAAAAACCATTTTTTTGTATTTAAAATACATAAAATTTATCTTAAAATTAATAATTCACCGCCCAATAGAAAACTTTTAAAGACCGGAAAATAACTTTTCTCATCTAATTAAATGTGATTTTCATAATGAATTATCTGAAAATTCTTAATAGTTGAAATAAAATATTAATTTCTCTTTTGTTGAAAAAAAAACCAAATCTGAAATAATCGGTAAAAAAAGGTTCTAAAAGGGAATTATTTTACCACATAGGGGTAGGGAGAAAGATTTTAAAATTGGTTAAATCAGCCATTATTTCTTAATTATTTTTTATTTTCGCTTTTCCAAATTACAACAATCAACATGTTAAATTACGCCAGAGTTAATAACATTACAGGCTGGACTGTCTTTTTTATTGCATTTATTACCTATCTAATGACTGTAGAGGAAACTGCCAGTTTTTGGGATCCAGGGGAATTTATAGCTGTAGCCTATAAATTACAGGTGCCCCACCCACCAGGTGCTCCATTTTTTTTATTGGTTTACCGCATGTTCAGTTTCCTTGCATTGGGAGATGGACTGGAAATAGCTTATTGGATGAATGTGGGAAGTGCTTTGTTTTCAGCATTTACCATTTTATTTTTATTTTGGACCATCACCTTATTGGCCAGAAAGCTTTTTGGTCTTAAAGTTGGGGAAGAAGCCAAATCCCAAACGCTTTCCATAATGGGAGCAGGGATAGTGGGTGCTCTTACCTATACTTTTACGGATAGTTTTTGGTTTTCGGCGGTGGAAGCAGAGGTTTATGCCATGTCATCTTTCTTTATGGCGATTGTAATATGGGCCTTTCTAAAATGGGATGTGATTAAAGACGTGAGGGCAGAAAATCAGTACATGATATTTATCGCCTACCTCGTAGGCTTATCGATTGGAGTCCATTTGCTCAACTTAGTTACCTTACCGGCATTGGCACTGGTCGTTTATTTTAAAAAATACAAAAAACATTCCCTAAAAGGCGGGGTCATTGCCTTTTTATTGGGAGGTGTGGCCCTTGTCATCATCAATAATATCATCATTCCCGGATTGCCAAGCCTTGCTGGATCCATGGAAATATTTTTCGTCAATAGTCTTGGCTTACCATTTGGTTCAGGTATTATCCTCTTCTCCTTATTATTTTTGGGCGGGTTGATTGCCGCCATATTATATTCAATAAAAAATAAAAAAGTAATATTAAACACCCTACTTATCTGTTTGACCTTTGTCCTTATTGGATATGGTTCTTATGCATTGATTGTAATAAGGGCCAATGCGGATCCTGTGATCAATGAGAACAACCCCAAGGATATTATCAGTTTCGTCAGTTATCTCAAAAGGGAACAATATGGGTACCGCCCTTTATTACATGGGCAGTATTTTACGGCGGATATCATCGATCAAAAAGAAGGTGCGCCCATCTATGCCAAAGGGGAGGAAAAATATGAAATTGTGGATTACCAATTGGAAAATGTTTACGATCCGGAAAAAACCACCATTTTACCCAGAATTTATTCCACCCAAGAAAGGCATAAGCAAATCTATCGGTCCAAATTAGGACTTCGGGAAGGTCAGGATCCGAACTTTGTGGACAATATTCTATTCATGTTGGATCATCAACTTGGGCACATGTACTGGAGATATTTTATGTGGAATTTTTCGGGAAGAGAAAGTGATTTCAGTGATGCTCCGTTTTTAAGTATATGGGATACTATCAGTACGGACTTCCCTGAATACATAAAAAACAATAAGGCCCACAACAATTATTACATGTTACCCATTATACTGGGATTGATCGGCCTTTTTTTTCAGGCCAAATACGATCCAAAATCATTTTGGCTCACCATGATGTTATTTTTAATGATGGGGGTAGTATTGGTGCTGTATCTTAATTCACCCCCAGTAGAACCAAGGGAAAGGGATTATATTTACGTGGGTTCTTTTTACGCTTTTGCCATTTGGATCGGTTTCAGCGTATTGGCCATTGCCAGGCAAATCGGGAAATTCAATAAAAACCTGGTGAGCGCAGCATTGATTTCCACATTGATCGCTTTGCCGGTACCTGTGCTAATGGCTTTCCAAAACTGGAATGACCATGACCGTTCTGACCGGTATTTTTCAGTAGATTCTGCAAGAAATTTCCTGGCTTCCTGCGCTCCCAACGCCATTTTATTTACGGGAGGTGACAATGACACCTTTCCCTTATGGTATGTTCAGGAAGTGGAAGGTTTCAGAACAGATGTAAGGGTAATTGTGCTCAGCTATTTTGATACGGACTGGTATGTGGAACAAATGACCCGGCCTGTCAACCAATCAGCCGCCCTGGAATTTACTTTGGAATATGATAACTTTAAAAAAGGAACCAATGATGTTTTATACATTACTGACCGACTGGAGAGCTTGCCCCTAAGGGAATACCTCAAATTATTGAAAAACAAAAGTGATCTGCTCAAGCTTTCCTCAAGCAGATCGGGCAGTATCAATACGGTTCCTTCCTCGGTATTGACTTTGAATGTAGACGAGGCCCAATTAAATAATCTTGACGTCGTTCCTGAAGTTTATGAGGATTTAATTATTCCTGATCTAAATATCCGGCTCAAAGGAAATTACGTCACCAAAGGCAATTTAATGCTTCTCGATCTTATTGCTACCAATAATTGGGAAAGGCCGATTTATTTCAATAACACTTCCTTGGCGACCATAGGGTTTGACATGAGTGACCATGTGGTGATGGAAGGCTTAACGTATAGACTTCTTCCTATCCAGAAGCCCGATAACCAGGAGGAATTGGTCAATACGGATCTGGCCTATATCAATGTCATGGAAAAATTTGCTTTTAGGGGAATGGACAACCCTTCCAGTTACTTCGATGATGAATACAGGAGATTTACCTCCAATCACAGAAGTGTCCTAAACTCCATCACCATTGCCTTGCTGGATAAGGGCGAGGAAGAAAAAGCCAGGGATATTCAACGACTAAGTCTGGAAAGGTTTCCCAATGAGGCCATTCCATACGATTTGGCCAATGGTCAAGCTGTCCCCCTTTTATTTGAGTTGGGAATGGAAGATGAGGCTTTGGATATTATCGATGTAATGACGCTAAAATCGGTGGAAATGATGGATTTCTATGCTGAAACCGGGCGGCCATTGGATCGGGAAGCATCGATATCTATGGAAATGTTAAGGTATTTCATCCCGGTATTAAAAGAAAAAGGATTTGATGAAAGGGCCACCGAATTACAAAATGAATTTGATAGGATTTTCGGAGAAATGGGAGGAAATCAAAGATTGCAGAGACGTTAATTCAATTATATTTATCCAAAATCCATGCTGCTTTCCAAGTTAGAGATCAAAGGCTTTAAAAGTTTCGGTGACAAAGTGATGATTCACTTTGACAAAGGAATAACGGGTATTGTTGGCCCCAACGGATGTGGCAAGTCAAATGTAGTGGATGCCATTAGATGGGTTTTGGGAGAACAGAAAACCAGATTGCTCCGTTCTGATAAAATGGAGAATGTGATTTTTAACGGAACCAAAAACAGAAAGCCTCTCCATATGGCTGAGGTATCCCTGACATTTGAAAACACCAGAAACCTTCTTCCAACCGAATACACCCAAGTCACCATAACCCGGAGATATTACAGGTCTGGAGAGAGTGAATACCTTTTAAACGGTGTTACCTGCAGACTGAAGGACATCACCAATCTTTTTATGGATACCGGCATTAATTCCAACAGCTATGCCATTATTGAACTAAAAATGATTGAGGAACTCCTGAATGACAAAAATAATTCCCGGCGGGAATTATTTGAAGAAGCTGCCGGGATTTCAAAATTCAAAACCAGAAAAAAGGAAACCTTACGAAAATTAGAGGGTACAGACACCGATTTGGCAAGGGTGGAAGATTTGTTGTATGAAATAGAAAAAAACCTCAAATCCCTTGAGAAGCAGGCAAGACAAGCTGCCCGATATTTTGAAATAAAAAAGGAATACAAGGCTGCCAGTATTGCCTTGGCAAAGAAAAGTGTAAGCCAGTTCAGAAATGCCCTGATCCGCCTTCAAAAAGATCTGGAAAAAGAAAGCGACAACAAGTTAAACCTGAATACCAGTGTAGCAGCCAAAGAAGCGCAACAGGAAAACCGGAAATCTGAGCTGATCCATAAAGAAAAATTATTGGGATCAAGGCAAAAAACGCTCAATGAGCACGTGTTGAAAATAAGACAATTTGAAAGTGATAAAAAAATTAAAAATGAAAGGTTAAGATTTCTGGAGGACAAAGCCCAACATCTACGGGATCAGATTGAATTGGACAAAAAAAGCCATGAAAGGGCGGCATTTAGCATTCGCTCACTGGAGCAGGAAAAATCGGTTGCCGAAAAACTAAATCTTGAAAAAGAGCAAACCGTAAGCCATCTCAAGGCGCTCCACGAAGAAAAAAAGATCCTGTTTCACAGCACGCAAGAGAAACAGAAAGCATTGCAAGGTGCCTTTTCCAGGAAAAAAGATGCTTTGTATCAGTTATCCAAAGATATAGAAATCAAACAGATACAGCTTATCACTTTAAAGCAGGAGTTGGAAAAAACTTCCACTGATGATCATTCCCAGGTAGAAAACCTTGCAGGATTTAAAGAAAAATTAAATCTTCTAATGGAAGAACTGGAGGTAAAAAACAAGGCATTGTCCCGATTAAAAAGTGAGGAAGAAGCGCACCTGCGGAAACAGGAGGAGGCCGTTCAAACTTTGGAACTGATCCGGGAGGAAATGACACAGATCAGCAGAAAATTGGATGCCAAAAACAATGAATTTCAACTCACCAAATCCTTGGTGGACAATTTGGAAGGTTTTCCGGAAGCCATAAAATTCCTCCGAAAAAGCAGCAATTGGGGTAAGAATATCCCTTTACTTTCTGACATTTTAACTACGGAGGAAAAATACAGGGTGACCATAGAAAATTTCCTGGAAAACTACATGAATTATTACGTAGTGGAAACCGAAAGGGAGGCCATTAATGCGGTAAAACTTTTAAGCGATGCCGGAAAGGGGAAAGCTCATTTTTTTATTCTGGAAAGATTTGAAAATTTCCGGACATCACAAAACAAAATATTTACAAATGCATTACCTGCAACGGAAATTATTGAATATGATATAAAGTACGCTAGGCTGATCAGCTTTATACTCGATGATGTATATATTTTTAAAGGTGACATCCATGAAATTCCTACTTCCCAAGAAGCCATTTTTATTACAGAAAGCGGGAAATTTATTGATAGAAAATTCAGCATTTCAGGAGGATCGGTAGGGCTTTTTGAGGGAAAAAGAATCGGAAGAGTCAAAAACCTTGAAAACCTCGAAAAAGAAATAAAATCACTAAATAAAAAGATAAACGATATAAAAATAAATTTTGATAATAAAGCCGCAGAGGTTTCCAAATTAAAATCCTTCAGTTTTAAAAGCCCTTTGGAAGAAATCAATGGGGAAGTAAATACTTTGAATCAGGAAATGGTCTCCGTAAAAACAAAAAAAGAGCAATTAGGAGAACTTCTTTCCTCGAATGCGGATAAAAAAGAGGACATCGGGGAACGCATCCAAGAACTTTCTGATGAACTTGAAACCCTCAGCCCTGAACTGGAAATAACAAAAAAAGAATTTGAAGCCATGGAGGAAGAAATTCAGGCCATTGCAGATGACCTTCAGGAAGCTTCTGAGGAATTGTCTGAGCGGTCCGGTGAATACAATCAGGAAAATATTCAATATCATCAATTACTCAATAAGCTCCATAGTATTGAACAGGAAATCAGCTTTAAAGAGAGTACTTTTGAAAACAGCAAGGAAAGAATAGAAAAAGCCCAACAGGAACTCAGCCATACTGATCAGGAAATCAAGAACCTCCTTGATAACAACGAAATTAAAGATGATGAACTGATTGAATTGTACAGTGAAAAGGAAAATATTGAAATTGGTGTCAATGAGGCTGAAAAAGATTATTATGCAGCAAGGGGATTAATTGAGGGGCATGAAAAGGCCATCCGTGAGATTCAAAGGAATAAGGAAACGGTTGATGAGCTCATCATGGAAATCAAACAGTCTGTCAATGAGGTAAATTTAAAAATGAATGGCCTGAAGGAAAGGCTAAGTGTGGAATTTGAATTGGATCTCGACAGGTTAATGGAAGAAGATCCTGAAATGGAGAGTGCCTATAAAGATAAAACAGAGGCCTCTATAAAAGAAGAAGCCCAAAAAGCCAAAGAGCGGCTTGAAAAAATAGGTCCCATTAATCCTATGGCCATGGAGGCCTATGATGAGATTAAAAACCGAAATCAATTCATTACCGAACAAAGAGATGACTTGATTAAAGCCAAAGAATCCCTGATGGAAACCATCAGCGAAATTGATCAGGTGGCCAAAGAAACCTTTTTATCGGCATTTGAAAAAATAAAAGAAAATTTTGTCAAGGTTTTTCGATCATTGTTTACTTCGGAAGATGACTGCGACCTCAGGCTTACCCATCCAGAAGCACCCTTGGAAAGCAGCATTGAAATCATTGCCAAACCTAAAGGGAAAAGGCCATTGTCCATTAACCAACTTTCCGGTGGAGAAAAAACCTTGACAGCTACTTCCCTTCTATTTTCCATTTATCTCCTTAAACCAGCCCCATTTTGTATTTTCGATGAAGTGGATGCCCCTTTGGACGATGCAAACATCGATAAGTTCAATCAGATTATCCAGACTTTTTCCAATGAATCCCAATTTATTATCGTAACCCACAATAAAAGAACCATGGCCAGTACCGATATCATTTATGGTATTACTATGATTGAAGCGGGGGTTTCAAGAGTGGTGCCGGTAGATCTTCGTGAATTGGTGGAAGATAAAGAATAGTGCTTTAATAGGCGATTCCAGGACTGAAAAAAGTAACTTTCAGCCCAGGCCTAAAATTAAAGGGATACGATTCCAGGTGGGCAATATAGACATCAAATAAAATTGAGTTCAAATATGGAGAGGGAGTAATTGCAAAAAAAAATAAAAAAAGCCGAAGGATCAACTCCCTCGACTTCTGATAACCCTGCAGGCATCCAACCATTAATGGATTATTTGGGTAATTTTTCTGCGAACCGTCCATAAACCCAGGTTCCGGCAATGGCACTTAGGAAAGTAACGGACACGACCGTAAACCCAGATCCAATCTGGGCAAATAAAGGCCCCGGGCAAGCTCCGGTTAGGGCCCATCCTAATCCAAAAATAAATCCTCCGATAATTTGTCCCTTACGAAACTCCTTATCGGCGATCTTGATAGGTTCTCCGTCAATAGTTTTTAACTTGTATCTTTTTATGATTTGTATGGATATCATCCCTACTACAATTGCAGCACCAATCACCCCATACATAAAAAAAGACTGTAACCTGAACATTTCCTGAATCCTAAACCAGGAAATGACTTCCGCCTTCACAAAAATAATACCGAATAAGATACCAACGATCAAGTATTTTAGCAAACTTATCCAGCCATCTCCAGATTTTTTCATATTTGGGGCTTCACACTCCTCAGGGGATCCCCTTTTTATTTCTTTAACTTCCATATCAATAATTTTCTGATTTAAGACTTTTTTTACAAGGTTATATTTACATCACCCAACTCATGATTAAGGGAAGCAACAAATGAGTCATCACAAAACCACCCAACATGAAGAAAGTTGTCGCCAAAAGTGATGGCCATTGGAGGCTACTGATTCCCATAATGGCATGACCTGAGGTACAACCACCTGCGTAGCGGGTGCCAAAACCAACCAAAAAACCACCTATCACGAAGAAGAATAAGCCTTTTAGTGTAAATAAATTATCCCAATGAAATATATCATCCGGAAGTAAATTACTGAAATCACTGATCCCTAGGAGTGCCAAATCCTTCTGTGTGCTTTCCGCTACGACAATGGCTTCCGGATTTAACAAAAACAATGCAGATACAACACCTCCTAAGAAGATACCGAATACAAATACCAAATTCCAAGCTTCTTTTTTCCAATCGTACTTAAAAAAAGGAATATTTGCTGGTATACAAGCCGCGCATGTGTGCCTTAATGAAGAAGATATACCAAATGATTTATTTCCCAGCAACAAGAGTACAGGTACCGTCAAGCCAATTAAAGGCCCTGCCACATACCAAGGCCAAGGTTGCTTTATCCATTCTATTAATTGTTCCATTATTTTTAATTGTTTATTTTCTGTTTAAAATCCTTTATATCATTTTTTGGTTCAACGTCTACCCATTAGGGGGAAATTTACGCTAGGCAACTACGGTCATAGGTCGGTAACCAAAATCGCTTTACAATAAGGTGGTAGGACAAACATAATCACTAACCTCAAATTTCCCGGATGCTTTTATTGCATCAAAGCCCCCTTCCACATCAATCAGATTGTCATAACCTCGGGCTTTTAAAATGGAATTAAATATCATGGACCGGTACCCACCTGCACAATGTACATAATAGGTTTTATCCTTATCCACCTCAGCCATGTTATCGTTGATAAAATCCAGGGGAACATTCTGCGCTCCAATGACATGTTCACTTTGGTGCTCACTTGCTTTTCTAACGTCAAGCAAATTGATCGTTTCTGAACTTTTCTCAAGCCCGGCCAACTCATCTACTGTCACTGTTGGAATGGTGTCCACTTCTTTATGCCCGCTCTTCCAAGCCTCAATACCTCCTTTAAGATATCCCAGGGCATGATCATAACCTACTCTTGCCAAGCGGGTAACAATTTCTTCTTCCCTGCCTTCATCCGCTACGACCAAAATTTCTTGTTTTACATCAGGCACAAGGGTTCCCACCCAAACGGCAAAACTACCGTCAATTCCAATATTTACTGAATTTGGAATAAACCCTTTTGCAAAATCGGCGGGTGCCCTGGTATCCAAAATTACGGCGCCGGTTTCATTGGCTGCTAGTTCAAATTCTTCGGGGCTAAGTGCCCTTTGCCCCCTAACGAGTACTTCATCGATACTGTCATAACCCTGAATGTTCATCATCACATTTTGAGGAAAATAGGAAGGTGGGGGCGTAAGACCGGTAAGCACCTGCTTGATAAATTCCGCTTTGGTCATATCCTGTAAGGCATAATTGGTTTTCTTTTGATTACCCAGGGTATCTGTGGTTTCTTTACTCATATTTTTCCCGCAGGCACTTCCGGCACCATGCGCCGGATAAACGATCAAATCGTCCGAAAGGGGCAGGATTTTATTCCTTAAAGAATCATACAAATGGGAAGCAAGTTTTTCCTGGGTCAATTCCTTAATAACTTTTTGAGCCAGATCAGGCCTGCCCACGTCCCCAATAAACAAGGTATCACCGGTGAATAAGGCCTTTTCCTCACCTTCTTCATTGATCAATAGAAATACGGAGCTTTCCATGGTATGGCCCGGTGTATGAATTACCCTGATTTTTGATTTACCAATTTCAAATTCCTGATTGTCGCTGGCGACTATGGCTTCGAAACCCAGAGGCATGGTGGTCGGACCAAAAACAATTTCAGCACTCGTTTTGGAGGCCAAATCTTGGTGTCCGGAAACAAAATCAGCATGAAAATGGGTTTCAAATATGTATTTTATGCTGGCTCCGTTTCTTTCCGCCTTGTCAATATAAGGTTGAACTTCTCTCAATGGATCAACAATGGCTGCTTCTCCATCGGATTCAATATAATAAGCACCTTGGGCCAAACACCCCGTATAAATTTGTTCTACTTTCATTGAAATTAATTAAAATCTTTATAATTTAATTTACAATATCGATTCTGATCTGTGCCAAGCTTGTTGGTCCAATTATATGACTGCAAGACTTCAGTCGCTTATGAACTATGTTCAAAGGGCCAGGACATGATTCCACCTTTCAGGTTATACACCTTTTCAAAACCTGATGCCCCCATGGTTTCACAGGCAAAACTGCTTCTGCTACCACTTCTACAATACAAATAATAAGCTTTATCTTTTGGTAATTTTTTCAATTCCGAATTGAAGTTGGAAGACATCATGTCCATATGAATGGAACCAGGGATTTTATCCCCTTGAAACTCACCCAATGTTCTTACATCTATCACTACAGCATTTCCGTTTTTCATTCCCTTTTGAAAGACAACAGGATCCAGGTCTTCGTAGTTCTTGGTTTTCTTTTTAAATATATCAAACATAAAATTTAGATTTACTGTTAAAATTTAATTCAAAATTACGAACAGAAATCTTTCAAAAAAGTAATGTTTATCACAAAAGGCCAAAAAAAAAGCTGCCAGAAATCTGGCAGCTCTAATAATTATTGATAAAATGAATTTTCTAATTGTTCTCTACTTTACCCACTGATGCGTACATCAATTTTCTGGCATCAGCCTCTCTTAACTCAAACTGAATATCACTGATCGGTCCCATTTTTACATCTCTATCCGCTTTCAAAGAAATGGTTATCTGGTCTCTTTCTGCCTCAGACAATTTATCTTTTTCCTGGTTTACCCAAAGTAAAATATCCGTAGTGTTGATCAAAACATCATTTGCCTGAATTCTAGGTTCAGAACCATACAAAGACGGATTTTTTGGTTTTCCTACAAACAGATACGAAATCAGGGTTTTTTTCTGCAATTTCTGCAACTGCGTAGCCTGAGGAATTTTCTGTTCTACCAGGATTTCCTGCTCTCTCAATACAGTCGTAACCATAAAGAAGAATAAAAGCATGAATATAATATCCGGCAATGCGGAGGTAGGTATATTCGTATCGGCTTTGGTTTTCTTTTTAAATTTTGCCATAATTAACTTCCTATTTTATCAGGTTCGGCAATTGAAATGGCCATTGGAATATTTTCCTTGCCCCTATCGATCAGTTCTCTTTCTGCAGCAGATTGACCTGATAAAGTCCTGTATTCATCTGCTGAAAGGCCTACCCGCTCGGCATATATTTCAAAATAGGCTTTTTTTACCAAATCCAAAACTTCAAGGTAGGTTTCATAACTGGTACCTCTATTTGTTTTGATAGAGACAACGGCTCCACCGACCATAGGGTGATCTGATGACTCAGGACTCTGACCAGCAATGGCCTTTAAAGATGCAGGCAGGCTATTGTATAAGGCAACCGCATCTTCATCGGGATTTCCGAAATTCAAAATGAATCGCTTGATATCCTCCGACAGCCCATCTGTATTTTGCCTAAAATCACCTTCAATTAATAACTGGTCATTTGCATTAACCAATATATTGAAAATATTCCTCTCATTCAACTCGACCTCAGGGGGCGGTTGATTAGGATCTTGCTTTGGTGGTAAGATATTTAAAATACCTTTATCCGAAGCAATCGTGGTGGTTACAAGAAAGAAGATAAGAAGCAAAAAAGCGATGTCTGCCATCGACCCTGCATTTACCTCCTGAACCATTCTACTTCTTTTACCCATAATTATTTAACTATTTTTGTTATTTCCGTAATGATTATCCCTACAAATGCAAGAACAAACAGGGCATAAACAGTGATCAGCACACCCCCGACCAATTTGGCATCTGTTGGGGTAATTAAATAAGGCTCTGCAGTATATTTTGCTGCCACTTCTGACTCGGCCATTGAATAGGCAATGGCAAACAAAGCTCCTATAATCACTACTCCTAATGCGGTCTTCAGCAGACTTTTGGGATCCCCAATTGAATTGATTAAAGGCATAATGATAGCAAGTACCAGTCCAATAATAATCAGTAAGTACCCTGCATATAAGAATATATCAGTAGTATCCATTTTTCTTTAATTCTAAAGTGAATAAAATTTTATAAAAACACAAGTTTAAACCGGAAATATTATCTGGTCAGCTTATGTTTAACTAAAATGTCTACAAGACTGATAGAAGCATCTTCCATATCATTAACGATCGAATCGATCTTGGCAATACAATAGTTATAAAACAATTGTAGGATAATGGCCACAATCAAACCCGCAACGGTTGTCAAAAGGGCAATCTTAATACCACCTGCCACCAATGAAGGAGAAATATCACCAGCCGCTTCAATGGAATCAAATGCACCGATCATACCAATTACGGTACCCATAAAACCAAGCATCGGGGCCAAGGAGATGAACAATGATATCCAAACCAATCCTTTTTCCAACCTGCCCATTTCTACGGATCCATAAGCAATGATGGATTTTTCTACCATATCAATGCCTTCTGAATAGCGCATCAGACCTTGGGTGAAAATGGAAGCAACAGGACCTCTTGTGCTTTTGGTAACGTCTTTTGCTGCTTCAATACCGCCCTGTTCCAAAGCATCTTCTACCTTAGCCAATAATTTTTTGGTGTTGGTAGTGGAAAGGTTAAGGGTGATAATTCTTTCTAAGGCAACAGCTAAACCTAAAATAAGACAAATCAATACCGGAGTCATGTAAGTAGGATCCCCTTCGATGAATTTTTCTTTGATGACCTGATGAAACCCCAATTCTTCCTCAACAATTTCATCATCTGTCATCACCGGCGTTGGATCTGGTGCGACTGGTTCTGGAGCTGCTTCAGTGGTATCAGCATCTGATTCTTCTTGTGCTTTTGTGATCATCGGAGAAAATAAAATTCCGAAAAGCATGAACAAAGCGATTAACTTTTTCATAATGTAGATTTTAATAGACATTTAAAGGTTGAACGGTTTCTGAATTCAAATTAAGTTTTTAAAGTTATAATTTTTTCAGGTCAAATTGCAAATGATTCCCTTATAATTTCAAAGAAAACTTCAGAAAATAAACATTCTTAAAGTAAAATTCCAATCAATTTTCATCAGCCATCAGACAAAAGTCCAATATTTTAAATGAATTAAATGGCTCCCGACGATAATTTGAAGGGTAATGGTCATTGAGTTAGTAAAAGAATTTTGTTCTCAAAGAACAGTCTTCTGCTTTTAACCAGAAAATTGTAGAGAGGAAGGGATTCGAACCCTCGATACCCTTTAGGGGTATACACGCTTTCCAGGCGTGCTCCTTCGACCGCTCGGACACCTCTCTAGGACAAATCCGGGACTATTGTAGAGACAAATAAAATTATAAAAAACAGCCCATGCAAACTATTGGGTGCTTTATTATTCAAATAATTGAAATGAAAAAAAAACATTTAAATATAATTATTCCTATTGAATTGATGTTCAAACCATTGATGCCTTTAAATCAATGACTCAAAACTGACATTTCTCCTGCAATTGGTGTGATCATTTTTTTCTTGATTTCTCCTTCTTCCGTTTCATTGGCCAATAAAAACATCATTTTGGTGATGGCCGCCTCAGTAGTAATATCCCCACCGCTTAAAACCCCTACCCTTTTCAGGTCCATACTGGTCTGATACCTCCCCTGAATGACCCTGCCCCCGTTGCACTGGGAAACGTTCAACAGGATCATCCCCCGGTCAACAGCTTTCTCCATAGTCTTGATAAACCAGGACTCACTCGGGCTATTACCAGAGCCATAGGTTTCCAAAACCACCCCTTTTAACCCCTTAATCCGTAAACAACTCTCAATAACCTTCTTGGTGATCCCAGGAAATAATTTCAATACCATGACATTATTATCCAATTTATTCAGGTATTTAAGTTTTTTACCTTCCTCGTGTGGCCGGATAAAAGCATAATTGTAATCTATGACAATCCCAGACTCCGCCAATGGGGGATAATTTTCAGATTCAAAAGCATCAAAATGGACACTTTGAACCTTTTTGGACCTGTTGCCTCTCAGTAGCAAATGATTAAAAAAAACACAAACCTCCGGCACTATCGGTTTTCCATTGGCTTTGGATATGGCAATTTCCAAGGAAGTCATCAGGTTTTCCCTTGCATCTGAGCGCATGGCACTAATAGGCAGCTGCGCGCCGGTAAAAATAACCGGCTTATTCAGGCCCTTCAACATGTAGGATAACATGGAGGCAGAATAGGCCATGGTATCGGTACCGTGAAGAACCACAAAACCATCATAGGTGTCGTAATTTTCATTAATGATATAGGCAATATCCACCCAATGTTGCATGTTGATATTGGAAGAATCAATCGGTTCAGGAAAGGATATCACCGTTATACTGATGTTCAGGTTATTCAGATTGGGTATTTTTTCTAAAATCTTCCCGAAATTAAAGGGAACCAATGCACCATTTTCATCAAATGCCATCCCTAAAGTTCCCCCGGTATAAATAATCAATACCGCATGTTCAATGTCCCGCTCCGCAGCAGTATTAAGCCTAACAATTTTATAATTCATGTAGAGGCTGTTTGAAAATTTTCATGGCGTTCTGATTAGTGATTTCTGCTACCTCCTCAGCACTATTACCGGTAAATGCTGCAATTTTTTCCGCTATGAGAGGTAAAAATTCCGGTGAATTTCTTTTTCCCCTAAAAGGCACTGGGGCCAGGTAGGGACTATCAGTTTCCAGGACCAAATTCTCCAAACCGATATTTTCCAATACAGCGCCAACCCCACTGTTTTTATAGGTTACGGTGCCTCCGATCCCTAAAAAAAATCCCATCTCAATGATTGCGCTCGCCTGTTCCAGGGTTCCGGAAAAGCAATGGAAAATTCCGGTTAATTCTTTGTCCACATAACCTTGTAACAGTTCGATCGTAGGGCCCAGTGATTCCCTGCAATGCAATATTAGAGGCAGCTTCTTCTCCTTTGCCCATTGAATATGTGTCTTCAAAGATTCTTTTTGCTGTTCAAAATAGGTCTTGTCCCAATATAAGTCGGTGCCCGTTTCCCCAATGCCGTAAAACTGGTGTTTATTCAACCAAGCTTCCATCTCATAAAGTTTCTTTTCAAAATCCAGGTCCACATCACAAGGATGCAACCCTATCATTGGATAGCATAAGGAAGGGTACTCTTCTTCCAGTTGCAGCATAGGCGCTATGGAATCAAGGTCAATATTGGGCATGAATATTTTCATGACACCTTTTTCAATGGACCTTTCAATCACTGATTTCCTGTCCTGATCAAATTTTCTGGAATATATATGTGCGTGTGTTTCAATTACTTTCATATGAATATAATTGTTTTTTATTGGCCATATGGAATCTCGCATGCTTTATAATTATCCCTCTGTGTGTCGTTTTCGTCATGCTCGATTTCATCTGTACTTTCGGTTTTTCCATTGAATACCCGAAGGCCAAAAATAATAAATTACCGTTGCCCAACTGACGATCCAATTATAAATTTCAAAGCATATTAATCGTAAAATCGGTAATTTAGTTTCCGTTTTCCAGGCAATTTCACGAAGAAATCGGATTTGAAATACCAATTTTGCCCCCCAAAACAACAGGCCTGATATGGGAAAATAAAATACAAAAATAACCATGCATGCATAAAAAGCTACCTGCAAGCCCAAAATCAGCTTCCAGTACCATGGCAGTAAAAAGGCCCCCTTCATCCATCGTTTTCTTTGTTGTAACAAACGCATAAAGGTGGGTTCGGGTAGGGTTTTTACCAAACAACCCGGACTTACCTTGAGAATAGGTCTGTAACCTGCCCTGAATAGGGCCATTGCCAGAGCCAGATCCTCCGTTACATGTTGGGAAATATTTTCAAATCCCCCCACTTTGTGGTAGGCATCTTTGGCCACCACCATATTATTACCCATGGCGGTCAAATTATATCCCAGATCAGATACCACTTTGATAATCCCCAATGTCAACCACCAATCCAGTGCCTGCATCCCTCCGAAAAATCCACCTCCTTCCACGGTGGTGATACCAGTTACCAAGCCAAAATCAATTTGATAGGCACCTAACATTTCCCTGATCCAGGTGGGGGGCAACGAACAATCCGCATCTGTAAAAAACAAACGATCGGCATTGGACTGAGTAATCATCTGCATAAGGGCATTGGCCTTTCCATTCCGGTTTTTACCTGGTTCTTCCGCAATCCTCACTTGCACCCAATTATCCCTGACCGAGGTCCAATCGGCAATAATTTTGCCTGTATCATCCTCACTTCTGTCGTCTGCCAGGACAACCTGTATTTTATCCCGGGGGTAATCCAATGCATCAATAGATTTAAGACATCTCTCCAGGATTTTGCCTTCATTTCTACAGGGGACCAAAATGGCTACAGGGGGGAATTCAAAGGCCGTTGCCTGATAATTTTTATAGTTTTTTCTTAACAAAATCCACAATATCAGGTATTGGATAGTGATGAGGATTACAATCAACACCATAACTTGCTGCCATATCATAAAACAGCAGTTTGGTAGCCCTCTCCATCGATAAACTTAAGGTATTCGGGTAAAACGGCCTTTAAAAACGAATGGGTTTTTAATTGATCATGGAACAATATGATGGAACCGTTTTTGGTTTTTTCTTTAAGTTGGTAGAGGCTTTTTTTGGGTGATCCTTTGGTTTTATAATCCCCTGAAAGCAGATCCCAAAATATTATTTTATATTGGTGCATCATTTCTTTTTTCTGGGCCATGGTCATACTTCCATAGGGAGGACGGAACAATTTCGTGGAAATATTCAGAATAGACTGGATGGTTTCCTGACATTTCTGGGTATTGATCAAATAATCGGACAAGCTACTGGCTGATCCTTTTAAGTGGTTATAAGTATGGTTTCCTATACCATGGTCTGCAGAAACTACTTGACGGGCCAGGTCTGGGTGCTTATGGATATTATCTCCCACCATAAAAAATGTTGCCTTCATTTTATATTGCAGCAATTGGTCCAAAACATAATCCGTTACCTCAGGGACTGGACCATCGTCAAAGGTCAAATATATCTTAGGATCGTTTCGATCCATGTTCCATACATAATCCGGGTAAATCCAGGTAATGATTTTGGGAATGCGGTAAAAAAACATTTTAGTTGAATTTTAGACTTAAAAGGGTAATATCATCCCTTTTGGGCATTCCTGCCGAAAAATCTTCCAATGATTGGAAAAGGCCTTCATGAAAGCGGTCAGGAGAGGGGCATAAATTGCTGCCAACATAATTCAAAAAACGGGCTTCTCCGAATTCTTCCTCCTCCTGGTTGGTGGTTTCAGTAAGTCCATCCGTATATAAATGTATGGTGAAATTTTTTAAACCTTCTCTTACCCCCTGTTCCAGAAATGGCAGTTGCTCAAAGGCACCAAGAATGGTAGTTCCTGCCTCTAAAATTTCTGTCCTATCCAATCCCTCCCTGCAAAGCACTGGAGGATTATGCCCAGCATTGACATAAGTTAATATTTCCTGATTGAAATTGTAATGCCCTATAAAAAAAGTAATGAACCGCTCCCCCTTGGTGTTGTCAAAAATAGTAAAATTCAATTGATCTACCACCATTTTCAAATCTGATGTGCTCCTTAACAGTGTCCTGAGTGCTGCCTGAAAATTAGACATTAAAAGGGAGGCTGGCATCCCTTTTCCCGAAACATCTGCTACACAGAAGTAAACTTCATCCTCTGATTTTTGTATCAGATCATAATAATCTCCACCAACCGTACTGTGGGGAAAATAAGTGACCTTGGCCTTCAGTTTATCGGTTTGAGGAAGCGTAGCCGGAAATAACATCCTCTGTACATTACTGGCAATTTCCATTTCCTTCCTAAGTCTTTCCTGCTCCAATTGTTTCCTGGCAAACCGTTTATTTTCCAAAGCCACTACCAAAATATTTGTTAAGGCCTGGGTGAAATCAAGATCCAGATCCCTATCCTGGTCTTTGGTACTTAATAATAAAATGGCCAGCATTTTTTCCTTATGATACACCGGCACGTAAATATTTACCTCGGAAAAGGAAAACTCTTCCGAAAGGGTGAGACTGAGCTTGCCTATGGCCTTATTTTCTTTAACATCCTCCTGGGCTATCTGTTGTGGAAGATTACCCTTAACATTATGAGAGATCCTTCTTTCAAAGTGGGCATTCTTTTCGCTGAATACGTACAAAAGCAGGGACTTGATATTTAGATGGACCAGGCAGGTGAATTTAAAAATATTCAGCAGTATCTTTTCATTTTCATTTTCATTGATGGCCTGCGTAATTTCCAGCAAGGCTTTCAGTTCTAATTCTTTTCTCTGAAATTTGACGGTTTCGGTGGTCATCTTAAATTGTGTTTTAATAGCCCCTTTTTGGTGGCCAGGTAAAGGTAATCCTTTCCTTTTATTAATATATCAGGCTGTTCAAATACCTCCTTATCTGGAGCTGAATAGCATTTGATCCATCCATTTTCTGAAAGTTTTTGTAAATTTGTCAAAAGTCTGGCATCATTCCAGTTCAACTCCTCTTTGAGGAATTGAAAAGATTGAAGAAAGTACAACTCATCTAAAAGATCAAATTCGTCATCAGTCATCGGAATCCTATTAATTTTAATACAAAATTAAGATTTTGATCAGTTTTTTCTCCCTTTCCAGGAGAATTTTCCGGTAAGGGCATAAGGGAAGGTTAATAATATCATGGCGGGGTGCAAAAAACTTGTCCAGATATAACTGCTTAAAGGCATTTCCTTGTTAAAGGATTTTAATACCCTGCCTAACACTTTTCGCTCCATCCCAGTCTTTATCCCCCAATAAATCAAAATACCGGCTCCCCATTTCATTGAAACCAATAACCAAAAAAATGTACTTAAGTGAAGGGCACTGAAAAACACCAATCCTAAGGCGGATAAGACATTTACCCCCGGCCCGTGCATCTTCCATTTGTTGGCCCATCTCGCTCTTTGGTTGATCCATTCATTGATGTCGTCCAGGGCCAAAGTTTGAACCAATGCATTTTTTTCAATGATATATTTGGTGGAATTTTTTCCATAATGGTGATGGATCTTTTTTAATAAAAACTCATCATCCCCTGAAAGAAGATGTTCATTGCCACTATACCCCCCAACACTTAAAAAAGCAGTTTTCCTAAATGCCAAATTCGCCGCACTGCACATGACCGGATTTTTCCATTGAAACGAAGCCCCGGTAACCAATAGAATACTTGCCCACTCCACCATCTGAAATTGGGCAAAAACACCTTGTTTTTTTTTGGGCAGAACAGGTCCTGCTACCAATTGCAAATTAGGATCAGAAAATGAGCTGATCAGAGATAAAGGCCATCCTATATCCAATAAAACATCAGCATCCGTAGTCACCAAAATATCAAATTGACTGGCGAGGATTCCCGTATTTAGAGCAGCTTTTTTACCGGAACCTTTACTTGGAATACATTTCCAGTTTTCTTTTCCCATGGATTTGATTTCTTTCTTCAACCAATCCATAGCACCGTCCTCGCTGTGATCATCAATAAAAATTACTTCCGCTTCCCCGGGAAGAACGCCTACTAAATTGTCCACCAGACGGCTAAAGTGTTTAAATTCATTTCTGAAAGGGATCAAAAGTGTAAAATCCTCCTTACAATATTCCGTTGATTTGGTATTTGGAATAAGCCGCCATGCCTTTTGTAGTAAACTCAAAATGAACAGATATACCAATAAAAAAATCAGGTAAGCAGATACTATTGTCAACAGCATATAGAGCAAAGCAGGATTTATGGTAAATTGCGGCGATGGGCAAAGAAGCAAAAATAATAACGAAAGAAAAAATCATTTTGGGAATAGACCCGGGTACCTCCGTGATGGGGTATGGAATGATAAAGGTGAACGGAAATGCCTTTGAAGTTTTACAGTATGGTGTCATCCACCTAAAAAAATACAATGAACATGCCTTAAAGCTGAAAAAAATATTTGATAAAATAAGCCATATACTGGATGAATATTCCCCGGATGCCGTAGCCTTGGAAGCCCCATTTTATGGTCAGAATATTCAATCCATGCTCAAACTGGGGCGGGCACAGGGTGTGGCCATGGCTGCCGCACTGTCCAAAGAAATTCCGATTACAGAATATTCTCCAAAAAAAGTAAAACAATCTGTCACAGGAAACGGAAATGCATCCAAGGAACAGGTGGCGGAAATGCTCAAGACCTTATTGAATCTTCAGGAAATACCCAAATTATTGGATGCTACCGATGCCTTAGCCGTGGCCCTCTGCCATCATTTCCATGAAGGCAGACTGCAAACCAGGGGAAGAAGCGGGGGCTGGAAATCATTTTTATCAGAAAATCCGGACCGGTTAAAAAAATAAAATCACCTGCCAGGTTATTATTTCACTGACAGATTGCTTAAATTAGTTCAACTTAAACAGCTTCCGATAAAATAACCATGAAAAGACTCGAGCCCAGCTGCGAAAAATGTTTCTCAGATTATGTGGAATCCTTAAACGAATTGAGAGATCTGATCCTTGAAGGAAAAAGCCATGGTTTAGATGATAAAATCCGTGCTAAAATTGTGCGCAGCTTTGAAGTAACCCATGAGCTCGCATTGAATACCATGGCAGAATATTTCCGAAAACAGGGAAGACCCCCTTTTTCAGGATCAAGAGATACTACAGTTGAGGCTTTTAACGAAGACCTTATTGATGATGGAGAGGGTTGGTTGGACATGATTATTTGCAGGATTAAATACAATCCACTGTATCCAGGGGATTATTTGGGCTCCTTATCCGAAAGTGTCATCAAAAAGTATTTGAATTTCCTCGAAAATTTCGAAAGGATCATGAATAATAAATTGGAGTTGAATTAATTCAGGCAAAATTAATTTATGGTAATTGTCGCACTTATTGCTTTTCTTTCGTCATGGTTAAAATCATAACATTTTTTGATTTTAGATGATGTTTAACCTAATCATAATCAGCCATGAAAACTAAATTACTAATTAATTTAAGATGGACCAACCATCTGCTCCTCTCTTTTATGTTGCTCTTGCTTTTACCTTCATGTGAAGATCAAATTGAATCCACATATACTTACCACACCCAGGTGCCTGTTTTGCTGGAAGTCAATACTTTTAGAAATGCGGATATTATCATCGAACCTGGTAAACCTTTGGACAGTCCAGGTAAAATTTACATCTACGGTGACTTCCTCTTTATCGGTGAACCGAATAAGGGTATCCATGTATTGGACAACTCCAATCCAGCTGAACCCAAAAACATCAACTTTATCAATATCGCCGGCACAGCTGACATGGCCATTAACAGTAACATTTTGTATGCCGACAATTATGTGGATCTCCTGGCTTTTGATATTTCCGACCCCACGGATATCCAAATGGTAAAAAGGGAAGAAGATGTTTTTCCCAATCTGTATTCCAATGCAGAGATGGGCACCATACTTACTTTTAAAGATACCATTATCACCTCCACCAATCCCAATATGCGATCCACCACTTGGGGAAGACCTACATTTCGGAGTGATTTTATGACTATGGAATCCAACTTTGCCGCATACAGTTCCGATGGCGGATCCCAAAGTTATGGTCAGGGAGGATCAATGGCAAGGTTCACTTTATTGGACGGACACCTTTATACGGTAGATGAGCAGGATCTAAGGGTGTTTAGTGTAGAAGATGCCTCTGACCCTGAATACCTTAAAAATATTCCATTAGGTTGGGGAATTGAAACCATTTTCCCATTCAAGGATAAATTGTTTATCGGATCCATGACCATTATGCACATCTATGATGCCAGCAATCCCTCCGACCCCAAACTCATGTCTGTTTATGAGCACCTTACTTCATGTGATCCAGTGGTAGTGAATGATGATTATGCCTTTGTAACCCTCAGAAGCGGTGTCACCTGTAGGATGGGCTCAAATGAACTACATGTGCTGGATATTGAAAACCTTTATTCCCCGAAATTGATCAAATCTTATCCCATGGAAAACCCTCATGGATTGGGCCTTTCAGGAAATTACTTATACCTGGCAGAAGGACAATACGGACTGAAAAGTTTTGACGTTTCCGATGTGATGAAGATTGGGGATAACCTCATTGAACATTTTGATGATTTTGCTTCCATCGACATCATTCCGGGGCCCAAATCACTCATCGTAATCGGTCCGGAAGGGGTATGCCAATTTGATTATAGTAATCCGGAAAAATTGGAGCAATTAAGCTGTATCAATGTCAGTTTCAGATAAAACAGTTTATAAGCTGTATAAATTAGGTTTATTTTTAACATTGTTCCTCTGGTTAGCCTGTCCCAATAATAGCCGGGGACAGGATTCTCCCTTTGTACACCATTTAGAAATGGGTGTACTGGTAGGAAGCGATGAATTTGGTCCACGCATAAATTTCTCTTTTCAGACCTTCCATGGGCTCAGGTTCTTGCCCCATCATGAATTTGGAGTAGTGCTGGGGATAGATGAGTACAACCCGCTGACCCTATTGCCATTTGGAATGGGATGGAGAGGGTGGTTGTTTCCGGAGGAAAAAATCAGTGCCTTTGCTGGCTTGGATGCGGGGTTTGGATTCACTGTACTGGAAAAAAAGGAAATTACAGAATGGAACGAACACCGATGGTATGAGGGGGGTGGAATGTTTCATCCCAGCCTGGGAATAAGGTTGAAAACCAAAAAACAGCATCACTGGACCCTTAGCATAGGATACAAGAGACAGGTGGTAAACCAGTTCTCCGGTATGCCATTGAGCGGTACTTTCCCCGAAAATCCCGATCCCCGGAATACCGAGGACTGGAATTATATTGCAAAGGATAAAATTACCTTTAACAATATTGTATACAAAATCGGCTATTTATTTTAAAACTTTTAGGAAAATCCCTTAAGGAAACAAAAAACCGGACGGCCCTCTTCCCGCTGGAATCCTATCCAATTCATCTCCCATGGTATTGACTCTAATGACAGTCCCGTTACCCTGCCATCCATTGTGTTCACCTATATATAAAGTATTCGTTGAATGGTGAAAACCTAAACCATAGAAGTTACTCCCGGTAAAAAAGTTTTCATCGAGGATTTCTCCACTATTGATAGATAGTTTTACTACTTTGGAGGAAGCGCCATTTCCCGCTATCACATACATTTCTCCTTCCTTACCCAATACAAAATTACCATTATAAATGGGTTCTGGAACCCTAAAAACCAAAGTTTGCCCCAAACTAAAATCAGCAGTCCTGATAGGATGAACCATTATTTCATCCTCACCCAGTGCATATAAATACAGTTGGCCATCGTAATTAAAAAAGGAATATGGGGTTCCTTCCACCTCAATGGTCCCGTCTACACTTCCTTTTTCAGGATCAATGACCGCCATTAAAGATTCACCTTGACAAGCTACCAAAATTTTATCATTGAACACCGTCATTCCTTCCGGGCGACTGGGGACTTCTATTTTTGTTTCCACAGGCCCGCCATCCAAATTCCGAACAACCCCAATGAAGGAATCCGGATTTTCCCAATTTTCATCATAAGGCCCCCAATCGCTAATGAAAAGTTTTTCTGACATAACAGCCAAACCGCGGCAGTTTCCCAGATCTTCACCCGAAACCACACCCCTACTAATGAAATCTGTTGAATTAACCACTTCCACTTTCCCGGTATTGGCCACCAAGTAGGTCCTGTCCTCTTCGATATAAATTTTTTGTATCAACCCGGCAAAGGGTCTGTTGTTCTTTGATGCAAAAATATCGGGTTGGACCTCTCCGCTTTCAGGATCAAAATGGTAAATCTCTCCATCGTTGGCTCCGAAAGCCCCCTCATTGACAATTAAAACACCGTCTTCAAATTCCCCAGGGGGGATTTCTGGAGAAACAGGATCACAGGCAAAGGATACCCCAAGGACAAGCGTAAGATAGAACAGCTTTTTGGACAAATTTTTCATAGTGTAAATTGGATGTTGATTTGATAGTTTCTTCCGGGCATGGCCCTAAGCCGGATGACCTGATAATCGGTATTAAATAAATTATTGATTTGAAAGCCCACATGTCCATATACTTTTTGAATGGCAATAGAACGCTTAATTCCCATATCATAAAGCCGATAAGCAGGCAGGACACCGGTATTGTCTGTGGCAGTGAACCGCTCCCCCACAGCCAATGCGGCAAAGAACCCTGTAGTGGCCCCTCTTCCCATGCTGAGTGTCGTATGGGCCTTTTGGAGAGGGGTGTAAGGAAGTTGTTTTCCAATACTTCTGGAATTGCCCTGATCCCCGGATCGGTTGATGGCCTCGGAAAAAGTGTAATCCACTTTGCCCTTAATGAGCCAACTCCCTGGTTTCCAACTAGTATCAATAAAAGCTTCCACGCCACTGTTGGCTACATTTCTGATGTTTTCAGGGCGCCAATACCCTTCAAGAGGAAGCCATAATATCCATTGGTCCACCAACATTTTATAATAGGCCAACCTGCCTTCCACGTGTAGAGGGGCTTTATCGTATCTATATTTTAACCCCAGTTCACCGCTCCAACTTTCTTCGGGTAATAAATCCGGGTTTCCCCCCGGTACCCAAAATCGATCATTCAGCGTAGGGATTTTATAGCTTTTTGAAATATTTCCATTTAGAACGCCTTTATGCTGCGGGGTTTTAAAAAACACCCAATCCCCTCCTAGACTTGGTGTAAAAGGTGCCCAATTACCTCCAAATACCAATTGCCTCCATTGAAAAGAGACACCCAGGTTTTTATGGGGAGTGAAATTGACTGCATAATACCCTTCCCACCTATCTTCCTGCTGGTGATAAGTAGAAAGCAAACCATCCACTAAAGTATATCGCAATCCTGCTTTAGCCTGCCATTTTTTTGACAGTTCCCAATCCATATCACCACTTAGCAAAAATTGAAGTGTCCGGTTCTCCTCTAGATTAAAATCCAAATGATCCCCCACCAAACCCGCTTTCAAATTCCAGGTAACGCGTTCTTGGAACCGAAAATAATCCAGGACCCACCTCAAATTGCGGTCAATTTGTATGTCCTGGCCTTTACTTCCCATAACCGGCTGAATTTGCCGATCGGTATGGTTTAGCCAAAAAGAAGAAGTAATTTGTTGTTTCATATCCAGAATCCAGGCAAAATCCTGCATAAATCCCATCTGGGATACCTGTGCATGACTTTCACGTTTTTTAGGGGTTCCGGACATCGACAGATCAGAAAAGGGGAAATCATTCTTCGCATGGTTCCGGTAAACTTTAGTTCTCGAAGAAAAAGTCTTACCGGAATACCGGTATTCACCCATTTGATTCCATCTGCCAAAACTGCCTGCCAAGGTCCCAATGGACCACTGGTTTCCCTCATTAAAATTCAATTTATTGGACAGATGAATGGCTCCCCCTATTGCATCGGTCCCGTACAGGGCTCCTGAGCTACCATAATGAATAGAAATTTCATCAGACCCCCCTATGGGGTAAATAGAAAAATCTGCCTGCCCCAAAGATGGGCTATTCAGGGGCAACCCGTTCCAATACAAAGCGGTGTGACCGGATGAGGATCCCCTCATTGTCAATGAGGCCAACATCCCAGGCCCATACTGTCTCACAAACAAGCTGGACTTTTGCTGCAGGGCACTGCCCAAATCCAAACCTTGAAAGCTTTCAATATCATCCTGACCCAAGGTTCTTACCCATTGGCCGTGCGTATATTTTTGCAGAGAAGGGGCATACACTTCCACTTCACGCAGCTCTAGGGTGTCTCCCGGAAGAAGCAGGGAGGGGGCTACCTGTAACTGATAGCCAAGAATCAACAAAAATAGTACAATCAATGCCAGATCAAATTAAATAATACCAATCATATTTATTTAATTCAAAACACGTATCCGGTAAATTATTGAGAGATCATCGACCCAGTGAAATATAAATTAACCTAATGGTAGCCCATAAAAAACCAGTCACCATTAAACCTACAATTCACTTGGTTCGGTAGGTCTTCCCAGCTTTTCACCCGAAAGCTTTGAATAATTGAAAAATGGCAGGTCTCCTGGCTTCCTTATTTTGACCTGCCTTCTCATCCTTTTTGGGGACAATGGCCAAGGTTTGGTCAAAAACATACCTGAATGTACAGGTAAAGGTTACAGTTGCGGGGACAGCTCCGGATTTACCGGATTCCCTTTTCATCCCGAGAGCCTGATTGAGGATCGGGAACCATTATTCTTTTACAAACCTAGTCCAAATTTCCCACTAGCAAAACCTTTCCCCAAAAATAATTTTTGGATATGGCGTTTACAATGGCTTACTTTGACGCCAAAAATCGGTAAATTCATGCCCTTTAATAAAAAAATATACTTCCTGTTTTATGGAATAAACTTCTTGATCATCAGTATGGTATCATGTAATTCCAATAAAACCCAAAAAATTCCAGAGGGATTCAGGGAAATCCCTTTGGAATTTGGGCAGGGATTCAAAATTTATGAAAAGGAAAAGCTTTTTTTATTGGAGATTCGTCCTTTCCCGGCTAATGATCAAAAAGTTTTCCATTATTTGGTGGGTGCATCCCAAGGGGATTTTAAGGGTGAATCTTCGAGGGGATATACCCAAATCACAGCTGACGGAGATGCTATCGTTCTATCCGAAACCACACAAATTCCCCATTTGGTTTTATTGGACGCAGCGGACAAGCTGGTGGCATTTCCAAACTTGGATCTCATTTCCTCGGAAGTCGTTCGGGAAAAAATCAACCAGGGCAGCATCGAAGATTTGGGTTCAGGACCTTCCTTAAATTTTGAAAAAGCAGTTGATTTGTCTCCGGACTGGGTGATGGTTTCCTCTTTTGGGGATGGCCTAAAAAAAGCAGATCAACTGGAAAAAGGGGGCATTCCTGTGGTTATCAACAACGAATTTTTGGAAAGCCATCCACTTGGAAGGGCCGAATGGATCAAGTTTACTGGGGTTTTGTTAGGGAAATACGCCATGGCCGACAGCGTATTCAAAATAATCCGGGATAATTATTTACTAACAAAAAAGGTTTCCCAGGCCATTTCGAAAGAAAAAAGACCGACAGTATTATCCGGAAATTTTTACCGGGATATATGGTATGCCCCAGGCGGAAATAGCTGGATGAGTCAATTGATTTTGGATGCCGGAGGCTTATATGTTTTTCAGAACCTTCCTGGAAGAGGAAGCCTGGAATTAAATTATGAATACGTTTTGGACAGGGCAAAAGATGCCGACCTGTGGATAGGGGCTTCGGATTATAAGGATTTGACCAGTATGGACCATTCAGACCGAAGGTACCGGGATTTCAAGGCCTTTAAGGACAAACAGGTATATACCTATACCCTTGGAAGAGGGGAAAAAGGTGGGATTCTATATTTTGAAGAAGGCTATTTAAGACCGGATTGGGTGGTCATGGATCTTTTGAAAATTATGCATCCGTCTCTTGCCAAAGATCATCAGTTTCACTATTTCACGCCACTATATGAATAATCCGGCTAAGCATACCTTTTATTTCCTAATTGGAATAGGTACATGCCTGATAATTTGGTTATTCAACCTGGGGACCGGTTCTGTCATTATACCGGTTTCAGATTTGGTGAAAAGGCCATTTGAAGGACCATTCCCCAGAGAGGCCTGGGAAATCATTTTAATGGAATACCGGTTGCCCAAATCGATTACTGCAATGCTTGCAGGTATTGGTTTATCCATCAGTGGTCTTCAAATGCAGACCTTTTTCAGAAATCCACTGGCAGGACCCTATGTTTTGGGCATCAGTTCCGGTGCAGGATTGGGGGTAGGAATTTTATCCATGGCAGGTACCGCCCTAGGCTGGCAGACTATGGTTGGATATGGTGCCGGATGGCCCATCATTCTAGCTGCAAGCATCGGATCCATATTGGTTTTATTATTGATCGGCCTTACTGCCTGGCGGGTAAGAGATAGCATGACCCTTCTGATTCTGGGATTGATGTTCGGAAGTATAGCCTCCGCAGGCCTCCATATTTTGGCCTATTTCAGTGAAGCAGAACAATTGAAAATGTTCATGATCTGGTCCATGGGCAGCCTAGGGGATACGGGTTGGGATCAGGTAAAGGTACTGGCGGTGGCTATATTAGTGGGTTTAATACCGGTCATTTTATGGATAAAACCGTTCAATGCCATGTTATTGGGGGAAAACTATGCCCAAAGCCTGGGGGTTAACACCACTCACTTGAAATGGGTCATGATTATAAGTACTGGGATCTTGACAGGGAGCATTACTGCCTTTTGTGGCCCTATTGCCTTTATAGGAATAGCCATACCCCATATTGCAAGGATGGCTTTTAAAACCAGTGACCATAAAATCCTGTTCCCTGCTGTGGCATTAATTGGTACCATAGGTGTTTTATTTTGTGATTCCCTCAGCCAACTTCCCGGCTCCTACCAGACCCTTCCCATCAATGCCGTCACCACTTTGATAGGAGCCCCTGTGGTAATCTGGTTAATTATCAAAAGGGATTTCAGTAAAGAATTTTAATATCCTTATGAGGCAAAGACCCATATTGAGCGCTCAGCATCTGACTTTAGGTTACGGTAGCCATTTGGTGACTGAAAATCTTTCTTTCGAGCTTTTTGAGGGGGAGATTACCTGCCTGATGGGGCCCAATGGCGTAGGAAAGTCCACCTTGATCAAGGCCTTGATAGGCAGTAACCCACCCATTAAAGGTGACATTATTTTGAATGGGAAAAACCTGAACCATTTTTCAAGAGGTTCGCTGTCCCGGCAATTGTCGGTGGTACTTACCGACCGGATTATCTCAGGAAATATGAGGGTAAAGGACTTGGTGGCTTTAGGTAGATTGCCCTTCACAGGCTGGTGGGGCCACCTCCGTACCAATGACCGGATGGTCATTGAAAATGTCCTTCAAGCCACTCATATCGAATACATCAAAGAAAGTAAAATCAGCGAATTAAGTGATGGTCAGCTCCAGAAAGTCATGATCGCACGGGCATTGGCGCAGGATGGTAAGATTATGATTTTGGACGAACCTACCGCCCACCTTGATCTTATCAACCGCTTTGAAATCATGTATTTGTTAAGAAAACTGGCAAAAGAATCCAACAAAGCCATCTTGGTAGTGACCCATGACTTGGAAATTGCCTTGGAAACGGCAGATCAACTCTGGATCATGTCCTGTGAAACTCCCCTTACCTGTGGTAGCCCTGAAGAACTGATGATTTCAGGTGAAATCAACCAATTGATCCCTGGTAAAAAATGGGGAATCAACTCAAATACGGGTAAAATAGAATTGAATTTACCCTTTCAATATCCGGAAGTAATCGGGCCTGATATTTTGAAAATCTGGATCCAATCTGCCATTAAAAAACTTCATCCTTTGTCCCTACCCCCTCATCTGATCATCAAAGCAGCGCAGAAGCCTTTCTCCATTGAAGTACAGATAGGCAGTATCAATCAAGCTTTCAGCTCCCTCTCAGAGTTTACAGCTTACCTGAAAAATAATTTCAAAAAAAATTCATAAAATTTGATATTTAAATTTTTTTTAAAGAAATTAATAAAAAATTTTATTCTTTCTGGTTTAAAATTTCCTAATAATACCTTATATTTAATTATAAATATAAAATTAAATATAAATTAATTTCTGAATTAACAATTATAATATATTTAGAAATAATAATATATTTTCCGCCCAAAATATCTCATTGCTATGAAAAAAATATTGAAAATTATAGCCTATATGGTCTCTTTCCTGGTTATTTTAATTATAGGAGGCTATTTATATATTTCTATGGCACTCCCTAATGTAGGCCCTGCCCCCGAAGCATTAAAGGTTATCTCCACACCTGATAAAATTGCAAGAGGAAAATACCTGGCCAACCATGTAATGGTTTGTGTAGATTGCCACTCTAAACGGGATTTTAGCCTATTCAGCGCCCCCCCAATTAAAGGGTCGGAAGCAGCAGGGGGAGAACGTTTTGACCATTCAATGGGGTTCCCTGGTGTATTCATCTCACCTAATATTACGCCTGCTGGTATCGGAGAGTATACAGACGGCGAATTGTTCCGGGTGATCACCACTGGTGTTAAAAATACCGGGGATCCTATTTTCCCCATTATGCCCTATGAAAATTATGGCCAACTTGACCCGGAAGACATCGAAGCTGTGATTGCTTATATCCGTTCATTGGATCCCATTTCTTCTGAAAATGACACTTCCGAACCGGACTTTCCATTTAATCTTGTCATGCGAACCATGCCGAAAGAAGCCAATTTCACGACACGGCCTGATCCTTCGGATCAAATCGCGTATGGATATTATTTGGTAACCGCAGCAGCCTGTAGGGATTGCCATACCAAATTTGAAAGTGGAGAATATGTTGGGGAATGGCTTGCCGGAGGAAGAGAATTTGGATTTCCAGACGGAAGTATTCTGACTTCCCCCAACTTAACCCCCCATGCCACCGGTTTGGGCAATTGGAATGAAAATATGTTCATTGAACGGTTTAAATTATATGAAAACCATGAAACCCTTCCCAAGGTAAAAAAAGGGGAGATGCAGACCATCATGCCATGGGCCATGTATTCAGGTATGAAGGAGGAAGACCTGAAAGCCATTTTCGCCTACCTTCAAAGTATTGACCCTGTTGACAATAAGATAGTCAAATATAAAGCCAGGGGGTAAAAGCCGACCAGGGAATAGGCCTAACTCTTAAAAGGAATTCAGGAAGCCCCCATCTATTGGGATATTGGTTCCATTGATGTAAGCGGAAAAGGGGGAGGCAAGAAAGGCGGCCAAATAACCGTATTCTTCCGGTTGTCCAAATCTTTTTTGAGGAATGGCGTTCTTTTTTTCCTCCAGTAAGGTTTCAAAAGAAATGCCTGTTTCCTCAGATTGGGCTTGGACCAACTCTTCTATTCTTTCAGTTTCGAATGAACCGGTAAGGATATTATTCACCGTTATGCCGTTTTCGGCAAGTTCTCTTGATAGGGATTTGGCCCAACTGATCACCACAGACCTTATTGAATTAGAAAGAACGAGATTGGCCATAGGTTCTTTTACTGAAATGGAAGAAACGTTGATAATCCGTCCATAACCCTTAATTTTCATCTTTGGCAACAACAAATGGCTGAGGTGGTGGTAGGTTTTGAAAAGCAGGTCAAAAGCCTCCTGGTAATCATCGACTGTTTTTTCCAATACCCTCCCTGCTTTGGGACCATTGGTATTATTCACTAAAATATCAATGGATTTGTCTTTAAAAAATTCATTGGTCAAACTTTGAAATTGATCAAAATGGGAATAATCCACTACCAGAAAATCATGGGCAGCTCCCGAGGGTTGGGGCAGGCGGTTCAGGGCATCCTGTAATTTTTCCCGGTTTCTCGCCATCAGAGTAACCTGTGCCCCACAATCAGCCAACTGACAGGCAATGGCATAGCCCAATCCCCTACTGCTACCGCCTATTACGGCCCTGTATCCGTTTAAATCAATTTTCATACCTTAGGATTTTTAAAAATGATGATCAAATATAGTGGTTAATCATACCTTTTCCAATGGTCCCATTATGCTGGCCCAAAACACCCAAAATAAATTTTAAAGGTTTTATTTCCGCACGGAACACATAATTCAACAAAACCTATAAATTTTATAGGGTAAGTTGAGATTGTTTTTAAATTATTACTTATATTTGTTCCACTAATTATTGGTATGACATACGAGCAATTTAGCAAATATTCTTTTCTGTTGGACAGGACCGCCCGCAAGGTAAAGCAATATGCCCAGCAGAAATTCAAATTAAATGAATTTGACGTAACAGTAGATCAGTGGTTGGTGATGAAAAACCTGTCGGAAAATGAAAAATTAAGTCAAACAGAACTGGCTCAGTTGGTCTTTAAAGACCATCCGACATTGACCCGGATCGTAGACATTTTATGTAAAAAGGGATATGTAGAAAGGGCATTGCATCCCAATGACAGGCGGAGTTTTCACCTGAACCTCACCTCCTCCGGTGAAGAAAAGGTCGAAGAACTGAAGCCTCAGATAGCGATGATACGTGAGAAGGCTTGGCAGAATCTCAATGAAAATGATTTCAATGAATTTAAGCGGATATTAAATACCATTTACGATAATCTTGAACAATAAATGAAAAGATTGGTGGAATTAGTTGTCATACTAATTATATTTGTACAAACAATTAACCCGAATCGGGGTTGAAAACATAAAACAGGAAATTAAACATGATCACTACTGACATTTGCATTATCGGAGCCGGCCCTGTGGGCCTATTTGCAGTCTTTGAAGCAGGTTTGTTAAAGATGCGTTGCCACCTGGTTGACGCATTGCCACAGGTGGGTGGGCAGCTTTCGGAAATTTATCCCCAAAAGCCGATATATGACATTCCGGGATATCCGGAAGTGAAGGCCCAGGAGTTGGTAGATAAACTGATGGAACAGATCAAGCCTTTCAAGCCCACATTTTCATTGGGAGAAAGGGTGGACCACCTGAACAAACAACAGGATGGTTCCTACGTACTCACAACCAATGACAAAACCCAGATTCATGCCCAGGTGATCATCATTGCCGGTGGGTTGGGTTGTTTTGAACCCAGAAAACCGGTATTGGATAAATTGGATCAATTTGAAGGTAAGGGTGTGGCATACATGGTCAAGAATCCTGAATTGTTCAGGGATAAAAAAGTGATGTTGGCCGGTGGTGGTGATTCTGCTTTGGACTGGGCCATCTATTTGGCGGATGTCGCCAAAAGGGTTACTTTGGTGCACAGAAATGAAACCTTTAGGGGGGCTCCGGATTCAGCCGCCAAAGTTTTTGATATGGCCAATCAAGGCAAAATAGACCTGATCCTTTCAGCTAACCTAAAAGAGTTGGGCGGAAATGGCCATTTGGCATCGGTTCTTTTGGAAGATAAGGCCAAGTTTCAGATAAAGGTAGACACGGATTTTCTGATACCACTTTTTGGGTTAAGCCCTAAATTGGGGCCGATTGCGGATTGGGGCCTTACAGTAGATAAAAATGCCATTGAGGTGGATACCCGGGATTATTCCACAGGGGTAGAAAGGATTTATGCCATAGGGGACATCAATACCTACCCTGGAAAACTCAAATTGATTCTTTGTGGTTTCCATGAAGCAGCCATCATGATGCATTCTGCCTTTAAATATGTCTATCCAGATCAAAAATTAAGTTTTAAATATACTACTGTGAATGGCGTGAATTCATTTTAATCGTACTTTTGCAGCATGGTAACATTCACAGTAGAAGATCATGACGGTAAACGTCAATCAATAGAGGCCCCTGATGATATGGGTTTGAGTTTAATGGAGGTGCTTAAAGCATCAGAATACCCCATTTTGGCTACCTGTGGGGGAATGGCCCTCTGTGCCACCTGCCATGTTGAAATCCTGGATGGCAAAAATGGTTTGGGTGAGGCTACTGATGTGGAACTGGATCAATTGGAGGCTTTACCTGAGTTTTATCCTACCAGCAGGTTGGCCTGTCAAATCCGGATCAGCGAAGATTTGGAAGGGGCCATTATTAAACTAAGAGGGGAAGATAATTGAATCCTAAATTCTTTTTGATGCCAAATTTCCGGCATCCATTCAGAGGGTTTATTTATCGGGCATCCATTTATTCATGATGCTGGCAAATTTCTTCTGCATTACAGGTTTCGTTAGGTAATCATCAAAGCAGGAATACCTGGTCTTTTCATCATCCGGTATAAATACATTAGCGGAAAAACCAATAATGGGGATCATTTTTCCAGAAGGATGCTTCCGGATGGCTTCGCATAATTCATAACCTTTCATCCCTGGCATGTTGATGTCGGTGATGACCAGATCGGGCAATTCAGCAAGAAATAATTGGTAAGCCGTATTTCCGTTTTCAGCTTCAATGATGTAAGTATTAGGATAAAGCCTATCGACAAAAACCCTGATTAACATTCTGTTCACGGCATTGTCTTCCACCAGCAATAATTTTACCTTGGGATGTTGAACCATTCGGTTTTCAGGCAAAATATTTTTTGGAACGGTTTCCTCTTTCATCAGAAGGCTTTCAAATAGCAACTGTAATTTTTTTAAAGTCACTGGTTTATCCAATATCCCCTGGCAGCCAATATCTTTGTATTTCCTGACCAGATCCTCTTGATCATTGGCGTAAATGATGGGTACAAACTGTGCATTTTTACCCTTAGATGAATACAAAGCCATCATCCGCTCCATCGCAGTGATGCTGCTTTTTCCCAAAATTTTTTGATTGAGCATAATTACCTTAAATTCATGCGCTTCCTCAATCCATTTAAAAGCTTGATGAATGCTCCCTGTCAACCAAGTTTGGACATTAGACCGTTTGCAAAAATCCTTAATATTTTCTCCGGCTAACTTATTGTCATCAATAAGTAAGATAGTGGATAATTGACCAAAGTCCGGATACCTGACCAGGCCCCCTTCAGATTTCAAATTTAGATCAAAATAAAACCTGCTTCCCTTTCCCGCCTGACTCTCCAAATTCATCTGGCTACCCAATAAAAAAAGCAGTTTACTCGAAATGGTAAGCCCTAAACCAGTACCTCCAAACTTCTTGGTCGTGGAAGAATCCGCCTGAGAGAAAGCATCAAAAATTAATTGCTTCTTATTGTCTTCAATGCCAATGCCGGTATCCGCGATGATAAATCTAAGGTGGAAAGTGCCGTTGGAAGTTTCCCCTGACCACCCTAAATTTTCAATTTTTAAAATCACTTCCCCTACCTGGGTAAATTTCAACGAATTATTTATTAAATTGATCAATACCTGTTTCAATTTTAATTCGTCCAAAAAAACCAAATCGGGGATATCATCATCCAATTCCAGTATCAATTCGAGGTTTTTTTCATGGGCGTGGTAACTCATGACATTGATGATGTTTTCCAGCAGTTCCAATAAATTGACCTTTTGAATGTTGATTTCAGTTTTTCCCGCTTCAATTTTGGCCAAATCCAAAATATCATTGATCAAATCCAACAAAGCATTGGCTGAATTGAGTGCCGTTTTAGCATACCGATCTTGTTGATCGTTCAGTTGGGTATTGGTCAAAAGCTCGGTAAAGCCGATGACCCCATTCAGCGGGGTTCTGATTTCATGACTCATATTGGCCAAAAAATCGCTTTTGGCTTTGTTGGCACTTTCGGCTTCCTCCCTGGATTTTTCAATCTGAAACTGATAATGTTTTTCCTGAGAAATATCTCTGATGAGGACAATACTCCCAATCTCCATTTGGGCTTTATCCATTATTTGGGATTTGGTAATCAAAAACCATTGATCATACCCTTCATTTTCCCGGACAAACTCTCTCACCACATGCTTTTTTGAAGATTGTACAACATCTGAAATTTCAGGCCAATTTTGTGCTATTGCCATCAGGGGTTGGGACGCTTCCAAAATATTAAAACCCAGAATATTATTGGCAGCAAGATTACAGGTGACAAATTCATTATCTACATCAGTTACCAACACCCCTTCCTTCAAGTTGTCAAAAAGGGTTCTGTAAGCAAGGGGAGCAATTTTGAACAGTTTAAACTTCTTTAAACCTAAAAAGACAAATATTCCCGTACCTAAAAACCCCAAAGGGATGGGATTAATTTGATAGGGTACTTCACCCAAAAGGTACCATAAATAAAATAAAAGTGGGGATGCAAGTCCAAAAATTACCATGAACACCTGCCTGGCTTCCGAGGGAGGAACTTGCCTAACCATTATTAAAAGGAGACCCAAACTGAGGATTAGAAGTGTTAGGGTATATCCCTGGTGTACCCAATAAAAAATCCCCTTCTCCGATACCAATAAATTAAAATAGCCATTGCTTTGCAGAGAAAATGAGCTATAAAATAGGTGGTGAAGCTCATTGGTACCTACCATAATCAGATTAATGACAGGAACCAAAAATATGATAAACCTAAAAAGGTTTTGATGCCGGATTTCATTTCTGGTGTAGTGCAATGAAAACAAAAGCATTAACGGACCGAGTAAGACTGCTCCCAGGTACTGAAATTTTGCCATGGCAATTTTCAGCTCCTGATCAACCAACATTAACTCCAAAACATTAAAAACAGAATAAATGAAACAAGCCATCATCAACCATAAAAAATAATTGGAAGATCCTTTTTGGTCTTTTTGCCTTAAAAATATAGGGAATCCCAAAAGTACTATCGCCAACACCAGCAGGAAAAAAAAGACGGGGTAAAATTGAATCTCGGGGAACATAATAAAAATTTTTACCTTCTAAAGTAGAAATATAAACTATTTTGGTAATATCCAGAAATATTTTTAATCCCTTAAGGATTGGAGCTGTTGTTTCATGGTATCAGACAGCAGCTTTTCAGCAGTTTTTTCAATTTGTTTTGAATCCATTTCCAGGTCGGGAAGCTGTAACACGCGGTCAAATCCACTTTCATTCCCTTCTTTTCCTGAGGTAAGCAACCAGATTTTCTTTCCCATTGATTGAGCCATTACCAAGAGTTCATGACTGCCCTTACCTTTAGCAGACTGTTGGTCGTACCGGCCTTCCCCTGTGATCACCAGATCCGAGGCCTGCATTTTCTCTCTGAGATTGACCGCATTAAAAAAATAGGCGGCTCCGGGTACTATCTCGGCATCAAAAAAAGTACTGACACCCAATGCGATCCCTCCGGCAGCACCAAAACATTTTTGATCCTCCATTTTTTTTCTGCTTTTGGATTTTAAAAGTTTGAAAAATTTTTCTGAAATAATTTCAAATTTCTTGAAATCCCCAGGCTTCAAACCTTTTTGGGGACCAAAAACTGGGATGGCTCCCTCTCTGCCAAAGAAGGTGTTTTCCACATCACATAAAAAAGTGAATTTAATTTTTGGCAATTGGGCAGTGATCTGAATATGTTCCGCCTTCTCTATAAAGCCAGGAGAATAAACAGGTATTTCTCTCCCGTTTTTGTCCAAAAAAACCAAGCCCAAGGCCCTTAATATACCACTGCCCATGTCTATGGTTGCGCTGCCTCCCAATCCTATCACAATATGATCGGCACCTTTTTGAAGGGCCTTAAGAACCAGCTCTCCGGTCCCATAGCTGCTGCAAATCGTTGGATCCTTTTCGTATTCTTCCAACCATTTTATCCCGGACACCGTCGACACATCCATATAAGCCGTATTGGAACGGGGATCGTAACTGAAAAACCCTTCCATGGGTCTTCCCAAAGGATCCGTAACCATCTCAGAAACCTTTTCCAATCCCAGCAGCCCACTCAATAAAAAACAGGTTCCATCTCCCCCATCAGCTATGGGACAGCAGCCTACTTCATCATTTGGGAAAAATTCTAAAATGGCCCTTTTTATGACCTCAGCTGCTCTATCTGCTTCTATGGTCCCTTTAAATGCATTGGGTGCTACCAGCCATTTCATTCTTCATCTATAATTTTCATTCGCTTAAAATAATCCTTGGCAGCCAAGACTACCTTTGGTGACAGGTAAATGGCAGATATCATGGTGGGAAAGGCCATGATGGCATACATCCCATCCACAAAACTAATGACCACACTCAAAGAGGTTACCGCCCCGCCTACTATGGTAATCAGGTAAAAATAATTATAATAATCTGCCTTCTCAGCCCCAAAAAGGTAGTTGAAACATTTGTGGCCATAGTAAGAATAAGTAAACATGGTGGAGAGGGCAAATACCAATACGGCGATCATCAAAAGGTATTTACCGATTCCCGGAAGCCCCTGTTCAAAGGCCGACAAAGTAAGTAGAACCCCATCACGCTCACCGGTCTTCCACACGCCTGTTGCAAGGATGACCAGGGCCGTCAAGGTACAGACAACGATGGTATCAATAAAGGGTCCCAACATGGCGATCAAACCTTCCCTCACCGGCTCACTGGTCTTGGAGGCCCCATGTACCATAGGTGCAGTCCCAATTCCTGCTTCATTCGAAAAAGCAGCCCTTCTGGCGCCAATAATGATTACCTGTCCCACAGCCCCTCCCATAACCGCATTTCCTGTAAAGGCATCTTCAATTATTAACCAAAGTAGGGTAGGAACTTCATTCAGGTTTTTGAACAAAATGATAAAAACACAAACAAAATACATGGTTACCATAAAAGGCACCAACCTTGAGGCCACTTTGGCAATCCTTTGGATCCCTCCTAAAATAACAACCGATACCAAAATCATCATGGTAATTCCAATTAACCAACGGGTTGGCTGACCCCAATCCAGGCCAAATGGCCGGAGCATCACCACCCTCAACACCTCCGTCAATTGGTTGGCCTGAAAAATGGACAGCAGGCCCATAATGCCGGCGACACAAAAAATAACCGAGAGGAACTTCCATTTTTTTCCCATCCCCTCTTCTATCACATACATGGGGCCTCCCTGAACATGCCCTGAAGAATCTTTTCCACGGTACATAATGGCCAAGGTACAGGTAAAGAATTTAGTTGCCATCCCTACCAGGGCAGATACCCACATCCAGAAAATGGCCCCTGGTCCCCCCATGCCAATGGCCAATGCCACCCCACTGATGTTGCCTAGCCCTACCGTAGCGGCAATGGCAGAGGAAAGGGCCTGTAAAGAAGTGATATCTCCTGAGGCATTGGGATCATCGTATTTCCCTCCGACAACCTTCAGTGCGTGTCTCAAACCCCTGAATGGAATGAATCCCGAATACAACAACATAAAAAAACCTCCGCCCATCAGCAAAATCAATAAGGGGGTTCCCCAAATCCAATTACTGAAGGCTATGATATAGTCTCCTACCATTTTTGCGTTTTTTGATTCTCACAAAATTCCAAATCACAAAGTAATCAATAATCCTTAAAAACAAATATTGGCTCTGGGCCATGACCCTGGAAATGGCAATAGAAAAAAATAGCCTATTTGCACAAAGCTTTCTATTTTTGCAATTAATGGAAATAGCGCTACAAACCGAATGACCCCCAATTCCAAAACCGTCGTGATTAAAATCGGGTCCAATGTCCTTACTATGGAGGATGGTACACCGGATTATGAAAGAATGGCCTCCCTCGTGGCTCAAATGGTTTATTTGCAGAATAATGGCCTAAAAATAGTATTGGTCACTTCCGGAGCGGTGGCTTTTGGAAGGAAAATTATGGCCTTGTCCAGTAAAGCTGATGCCATTACCAAAAAACAAGTTTGGGCATCTATAGGACAAATTGAATTGATCCGGCATTATAAAGAGCTTTTTTTGGAAAAAGGACATCAAATTGCACAACTAATGGTCACCAAAGAAGATTTTAGGGACAGGGTGCATTACCTGAATATGAAGAACTGTCTGGACGGTTTGGTAAAAAACCGGATTATCCCGGTTATCAATGAAAACGATGCCGTTGCCGTCACCGAATTAATGTTTACTGACAATGATGAACTGGCGGGACTTCTTGCTGCCATGATTGATGCGGATACTTTGATACTTCTCACCAATGTGGATGGCATCTACAAAGGCCATCCATCGGATCCCGGTGCGGAACTGATCAAAAAAGTGGGTCAAAAAATGCCCGATTTAAGCCAATACATTTCCAATCAAAAATCTTCATTTGGTAAAGGGGGAATGCTGACCAAGATGACCATGGCCAAAAAATCCGCTGATCTGGGCATCAAAGTGATGATCGCCAATGGTAAAAAAAACGGCGTATTGGAGGATTATTTCAACAATAAATTGGTGTGCACCTATTTTGAACCCGGAAAATCCAGACACAATCAAAAAAAATGGATCGCCCACAGCGAAAACTATTCCAAAGGAGAGGTCATGATCAGTGATGGCGCAAAAAATGCCCTGTTATCTGAAAAAATCACCAGCCTCCTACCTATTGGCATTACAGGAATTAAAGGTGATTTTCTTAAAGGGGATATCATCAAAATTATGGATAATCGCGGTGATAAAATCGGGTTGGGAAAAGCTGAATACAGCGCAAAAAATGCGCTGGAAAAAATGGGATTATCCGGCCAAAAGCCCCTGATACATTATGATTACCTTTATCTATCTGATTTAAATTAAAATTCAGTAAACGACCTATCCTTCCTATGAAAAATTCAGAAGAAATATTTAAAAAAGTCCAAGCTGCAAGTAGACAACTTTCCATGTTGTCTGAGGAAAAAATCAACAAAATCCTGGATGACCTGGCCATGGCAGCGATCAAGTATACACCTGAAATTTTGGAAGCCAACCAGAATGACCTGGACAGGATGGATCCTTCAGATCCCAAATATGATCGACTGAAACTGACCGAAGAAAGAATAGAAGGCATTGCCGAGGACCTGATCAATGTCGCCAAACTGGATTCCCCCCTGGGCCAGACCATTTCTGAAAAAAAATTACCCAACGGACTGCTCTTAAAAAAGACAAGGGTACCTTTAGGTGTGGTAGGAATTATTTATGAATCCAGGCCCAATGTAACCTTCGATGTTTTCAGCTTGTGCCTAAAAACCGGAAATGCTTTGATTCTAAAAGGGGGGGCAGATGCCCATGATTCCAACTCCTGCATCCTGGAAGTCATTCATAAGGTTTTGATGAAAAATAAAGTCAATCAGAATATCGTTACCCTACTTCCAGTGGACAGGGAAGCCACCCTCGCCCTATTGAATGCAGTGGGTTATGTGGACATTATCATTCCGAGGGGAAGCCAAGGGCTGATCAATTTTGTCAGGGACAATTCAAAAGTACCTGTCATTGAAACAGGGGCAGGGATTGTGCACACCTATTTTGACCTTTCGGGGGATCTTCAAAAAGGTGCTGATATCATTTTTAATGCCAAAACCAGAAGAGTCAGTGTCTGCAATGCTTTGGATTGTTTGATCATCCATGAAAATAGACTGGAAGACCTTTTTAACCTGGTAAAAAGATTGGCAGAGAAAAAGGTAATGATCTACGCAGATTCATCGGCCTACAGGGCATTGGACAAACAATATCCAGCTGAGTGGCTTTCCCCTGCCGCAGAAGAACATTTTGGCACTGAATTTTTATCCTTAAAACTGGCCGTCAAAACCGTAAAGAACCTGGAGGGTGCCTTGGATCATATTGCCCAATACAGTTCCCGCCACAGTGAAGCCATTATTGCAGAAGACGAAAAGTCCATTTCCCATTTTTTAAAAGCAGTGGATGCCGCTGCGGTCTATGCGAATGCTTCCACCGCATTTACAGATGGGGCCCAATTTGGCTTAGGGGCAGAAATCGGAATCAGCACCCAGAAACTACATGCCAGAGGCCCAATGGGACTTGAAGAAATGACCTCTTATAAATGGGTAATCAGGGGACAGGGACAGGTTAGGCCGTAATAGATATTCTTTACAGTATTATCCACGGAGCTATTCACTCCCTCTCTTAAAGACTATCTGTACTCCATGAAAAAACGCTAAATATCCCTGTCATCCAATCCCTAGGGCTGTTTTTATTTTTGCTTCCTCCTCTTCTGAGTTCATCATCACCATTAGTTTATCTCCGGATTGTAATTCTGTTAATCCATTGGGGGTGATGTATTTGTCTGCCCTGTTGATCAGCACAATTAAACAGGTTTTAGGGAAATCCAATTCCACAATTTTTTTACCATTTACATGGGATTTCTTATCCAGTTCCACCTCAACCAGGGCATTTTTAAAATCCTCCGACAACTCAATGTCCAATAGGGACCGCCGCTTCAATCCATCAGGTACAGATAAATGAAGCAATTTGGCCGCAAAGGACAAAGTGGTAGCCTGCAAAGCCACCGAAGTAAGTACAATAAAGAATACCACATTAAAGATCATGCTTGATTTATCGATGCCTGAAATAAGTGGAAAAGTGGCAAAAACTATAGGGACGGCACCCCTTAAACCCACCCAACTCACAAATAACTTCTCCCTGAGTTTGAATTTGAAAAAAGCCAGGGAAACAAATACACCCAGGGGCCTGGCCACAAAAATCAAAAATAGGGCTATAAAAAATCCCAACCCCATCACGGGAATTACCTGGGAAGGGAAAACCAATAACCCCAAAGTAATAAACATAATGATCTGCATCAGCCAGGCGACACCATCAAAGAATTTGATCAGGCTTTTTTTGTGCAGCATTTTACCGTTCCCTATAGTCAAGGCGGAAATATATACGCCCAAAAACCCATTTCCTCCCAAAAGGTCAATCAAGGCATAGGATAAAATCACCAGGCCCAGCATAAGGACAGGATATAAACCCTCATATTCAAGATTGATCTTATTGACTAATAAAACTATTCCTCTTCCCATTAAAAACCCTCCCAAGCCCCCTACAAGCATCTGAAGGAAAAAAACAAGGATCAAATCCTGCCAAGTGAAAGCCGACACTGCAATCAATGTGGTAAAACCTATGGTAAGAAAATAAGCCATTGGATCATTGCTTCCGGATTCCAATTCCAATAATGGTCTCAAATTATGCTTTAAACCAATACTTTTTGATCTTAATATGGAAAACACGGCGGCGGCATCTGTGGAAGAAACGATGGCCCCCAAGAGCAATCCTTCCAATAAGCTGAAATCAAACAGCCAATAGGCAAAAAAACCCAAAGATACTGCTGTCAACAGGACTCCGATAGTGGACAGCATTATGCCCGGACCCAACACGGGCTGAATAGTGGGCCATTTGGTATCCAATCCCCCAGAAAACAAAATGTAGGTAAGGGCCACTATCCCCAAAAACTGAGCAATTTTGGGGTCTTCAAATGCAATTCCCCCCAGCCCGTCGGATCCTGCCAACATGCCTACTCCTAAAAATAATAAAAGCACAGGAATACCTGCTTTACCAGCTGTTTTGCTGGCAAGAATACTGATAATCAGCAGGCCTGAACCTATTAATAGGATATTTTCCGGACTAATGGTCATATTTACTGTTTGAATTCAGGTAGAATATTTATTTTTGGAAAGGGATTAGCACAAAGATAAAATATTATCCAACCAACAGGCAAAAGTATTCCCTTAATTCCACGATCATGAAATCAACCATTTCTACCTTATTAAAAATGACACCATTTACGGAAACTTGCATTCCTGTGCGGATAAAAGGCCCAGGCTTAATAAAAATTATTCTTAGGAGTACAAAATTCAGGCATTAAATGTCCAGAAATGGGATGGATCAATCTATCCACTTTTGCCTAAAGATTTAAAAGAAAGTCCTGAAACTCCTGATTATTGAAATTGCTCATGCCCTCCTGGTAAAAAACGATTTCTCCTTCCGGACTGATTACAAGGGTAGTGGGGATGGACTGGCTCTGGAGGGAAGGATTCAGTCCATAAGCTGCATGAACGATGGGAAATGAAAAACCTTTGTCTTCCACAAATTTCTTGCTTTTATTAAAATCATCATCCAGAGCAATCATCAGGAACTCCACATCCCCTTCTTGCTTTACCGTATCATACAAATCTGAAATGTGCGGCATTTCCGCCCGGCAGGGAGGACACCAGGTAGCCCAAAGATTGATAAAAATGGTTTTCCCCTTTAATTGGGATAATCCCACCCTGTCACCAAAACCGTCCACAAACTGTCCGGAATAATCAAATGCTTCCCTTTCCTTGTTATCCAAAAGCACCTTGGGCTTGATCAATCCGGTAGATAACATGAGGGATTGCACCCCTCCCACTATTGGTGTGATCATTCCCGTAAAATATAAGACGGCAAAAATGCCCAACATAATCGCCCAACTTTTAATTTCTTTTTTCCAGTTTATCATCAGCTAAATTTTATACAAAACTAATTTTTTTTAAAGTCTTGTTCTGTGACTTTCCACACCTCATTTGTTATAACGAAACGTGTCAGTAATTTTGCGCAAAAAAAATTAATGAAAATTAAAAAAATGAAAACTACATTTTTAGCCTTGATTTTTACCTTATTTTTTATGACAGCAGCTATGGTCCAGGCCCAGGTTCATGTAGGGGTTTACCAAGAGGGTATCCTGAACCATATCGGTGCGGGAACAGATCCTGAAAATAAATTATTTGGAGAGGTACGCCTTTTAGCAGGAGGAATAGTGAATTCTGTCTTTGGTATCGAAACATTGGGACATTATAACTTTCAAAGAAAAGATTGGTACAATTTACATGCAGGGCTGATGTTGGGATATTATGATTTTGATGAAGGCAGCGCCGGCCTTCCTTTAGGGTTAAGTTTCAAACCCATCATCAACCACAGGCAATTTTCTGTTTTGTTGGAAGGAATGCCTATGTATGGCAGTGAAAGTTTTGCACTTAGGGCATTGGTCGGTCTCCGCTATACCTTCAGAAAAGCAGATTAATACCCATATTTCTTACCCCAGAGCTTCTGCAGGTTTTTCCGCAGTTCATTTTCCCTAGGGTTATGGCCGGGGTCATATAGTTTGGTATTCCTTAAATTATCCGGCAAAAATTCCTGATTGACGAAATTGTTTTCAAAATCATGGGCATACTGATAAGCCTTTCCATAGTTCAGGTCGTTCATCAGTTGTGTAGGTGCATTCCTCAAGTGCAGGGGGACAGGTAAATCCCCTTCTTGCCGGACCAAAGCCTGGGCCTGGTTGATGGCCATGTAGCTGGCGTTGCTTTTGGCGGATGATGCCAAATAGGTGACACATTGGGAAAGGATGATCCTGGATTCGGGATATCCGATTACGTTGACGGCCTGAAAGCAATTGTTGGCCAATAAAAGGGCATTGGGATTGGCATTTCCAATATCCTCAGAGGCCAAAATCAACAGCCTTCTTGCGATGAATTTCACATCCTCCCCCCCTTCTATCATCCTGGCCAACCAATACACTGCAGCGTTGGGATCAGATCCACGGATTGACTTGATAAAGGCCGAGATGATATCATAATGCTGTTCACCGGATTTGTCATATAGGGCCACTTTTCGCTGGGCCACCTCCATCACCAGCTCATTATGGATCAGAATAGGTTCCTCAATGGTGCTGTCGATAACTATTTCCAGCAAATTGAGCAATCTTCTTCCATCACCACCGGATATTCTTAAAAGCGCATCCGTTTCCTTTAGCTCCACCTTCTTCTTTTTAAGGAAGGTATCCCTATTGAGTGCCTGATGCATGATGGCTTCGAGTTCTTTCCTTCCCAATGGATTAAGTGTAAAAACCTGGCACCTGGAAAGCAGGGCAGCATTGACCTCAAAGGACGGGTTTTCTGTTGTAGCCCCAATAAGCCGGATGGTGCCCTTCTCCACTGCTCCTAAAAGCGCATCCTGTTGGGATTTGTTAAAACGATGGATTTCATCAATAAATAGCACTACTCCCTGCTGAAATTTAGCTTTTTGAATGATTTCCCGGATGTCCTTTACTCCTGAGCTGATAGCACTTAGGGTATAAAAAGGGGCTTTGATTTCATTCGCAATAATATTGGCCATCGTGGTTTTTCCTACACCCGGGGGACCCCATAAAATAATGGAGGGGACTGAACCCGATTTAATGGCTTTATACAGAAAAGAATTGGGTTTGGACAGGTGTTCCTGACCGATCAGATCCTCTATCTTGCTGGGTCTCATTCGCTCAGCCAAAGGTATGTTTTCCATGATTAACCTGTGAAGTTAAAAATACATTGGTACTGGTAATAGGGATAGCCGTACTGCCATTATATACCCAATTGTTGAATTCTTTTTTCAAATTCTTCCAAATGGTGGTCATCAAAATCCAAATGGGTGACCAGTCTGATTTGGTCTTTACCAAATTTTACGACTTTGATCTGAATTGCAGCCAATTTGTTCAGTATTTCGGCTACTCCTATTCCATTCAATTTGGCAATTACGATGTTGGTAGACACCGGTATCACTTCCTTGACCCAACCTTGTTGGTGCAATAAATCTTCAATGATCTTGGCTCTTCGGTGGTCTTGTTCCAGGCGTCCAATATGATGATCCAGGGCATAAATACCGGCAGCAGCTAAAATTCCGGCCTGCCTCATTCCTCCACCCAGGGCTTTTCGGATTTTCCTGCCCCTTTTGATGGTCATTTTATCTCCCAATAGAACCGACCCGACCGGACATCCCAAGCCTTTACTTAAACATACCGAAATGGTATCGAACATTTTTCCCCAATCGTGGGCCCGTTCTCCTGAATGAACCAGGGCATTGAAAATCCTGGCTCCGTCCAGATGCATTTTGAGCCCTTTTTCCTGGCAGAGCCTATAGATGGGAACCACTTCCTCCAGATAATAAACACTCCCTCCCCCCTTGTTCATGGTATTTTCGAGTGAAACCAATGCAGTTTCCGGATAATGGTCATCATCCGGATTGATGGCCTCTTGAATATCAATGGGGTTGAGCTTACCAAATTTACCATCCAGCAACTTTACAGATGCATGGCTATTGGACATAATACCCCCACCTTCATACAAGTAAATATGGGCATTTTTATGGCAGATCACTTCCGTTTGGGGACGGGTATGAATTCTAATGGCAATTTGGTTGGTCATGGTGCCGGAAGGACAAAAAAGCCCTGCTTCCATGCCGAAAATATCGGCCAGCTTATTTTCCAATTGCACCACTGTAGGGTCCTCCCCAAACACATCGTCACCCAATTTGGCCATCATCATGGCCGATTTCATTCCCTCTGTGGGCTGGGTTAGGGTATCACTTCTAAGATCTATTATCCGGATATCAGGCATAGCGAAATACTTAAGTATTGGGGTTTTTATAGAAAATATTTTCGAGGGAGCTGCGGGTGGAATGATTCAGGACATCTTCCATATCCGACAGCTCAATATTGAGTGCCCTGGTTGAAATTTGTAATTCCACCAAAGAAATAATCAGCGAAATCAAAAGACAGAGCATGCTGCCCATAAAGGTTAGATTAGCCGCCATCCTGAACTCCTGGTACAGCATGAACATACAGATTACACATAACAGGAAACTCAATACCCCAAAGATCTGCATGTTTTTAATCATATTCAGCCTTCTCCTGAGATTGTAGATCTGCCCGATAATGGCCTTCTCCTGTTGGCTGCTTTCAAGGTATTTCTTATGAAGACCTCTGATTAAATTGGCCATGGCCAAAAACCGGTTGGTGTAAGCCAACATTAACAGGGTGATGGCAGAAAACAATAATGCAGGCGTGGATAATTGTAATTCCATATGGGATAGCCGTTATAAATGATTTACAATTTAAAGAAAAATAACAGAGAGATGACGGAACGGCGCCTTAAAATGTAAATACAAACTGAGGGACTTTTTTCGATTACATCTCCTGAAATTATGAATTATTTATATCATCGGCTGGTAAAGACCACATCATTACGAAATCGTGTCATTAAACCCTCATTTCATCAGCTCAACAAAAAGTGAAAACCAAAAAAAGAAAAAACCCCGTCATTTGACAGGGTCCAATTATTTATCCGTTTATTTATCAGGAAACTTCCCCTGAAACGACGAGTTTATCCAAGCTCGGACTTTCACTCCCCCCTTTAGGCTCTATGGTAATGGCAAATTCCTGGGCTCCCTTTGCCAATGCCATTTTCTGTAAACTTAGCTTTTCCTGCGGATTGACCAGCCCAATGCCCACGGGGCCTTCCTCGCCTATGGCCCAAAGTTGATAATCACTGTTTTCATCCAATTGGGATAACTGATTAACGGAAAGCAATACTTCCTTGCTGTTCTGGTCCCAAAAGACATCTACCAGGGCATCTTCCTGTATGGGCAGTCCTTCCCCCTTCATGGGCACCCTTTGGAAATTTCCTGACAGCAGTTGTTCCATGCTGGTATCCAGTTGTTCTAATTTCACCTGATTGCTTTGCGCATCCTCTGCCAAAATAGCATTTTCCTGCAAGGCTACTGTAAACCTTTCCTCTGCATCATAATACCTGTTGGCAAAATAGATGGCAGTGCCCAAAGCGAGGAAGGCTACCAAGGATGCCGCAACTGTATATTGTTTCCAGGGATTCATGACCATTTCATCAGCTCTTTTACAACAATTCCATCCACTTCTTCGGCAGTTCCTGCCCCGCTATCCAAACCATATACGTAATCATCAATTGTATTGGTCTTTTTGCTTTTTGAAAATTATTTTGACCTGGTTCTGTCAATGGCTGTGATTCGGCAGATGTTGGCCATCCAGGTATATGGCCTACCTTTTAATCCTAATATGAGTTCTCTTTCTTCCAACTCATTGAATGAACAATAGGACTGTTGAGGGATAGTCGTCTTTTTTTAAATGTAATTCAAATCAATCCATCAAAGGTGTATGACCTCATCGTAGGCAGCAGCAGCGGCTTCCATCACTGCCTCTGACATCGTGGGGTGTGGATGTACGGTTTTGATCAGTTCATGGCCGGTGGTTTCCAACTTACGAACGGCCACAATTTCGGCAATCATCTCCGTAACATTGTATCCGATCATATGGGCACCCAAAAGCTCACCATATTTGGCATCAAAAATAAGTTTGACGAAACCATCTTTTGCTCCGGCTGCCGAAGCTTTTCCGGAAGCTGAAAAGGGGAATTTTCCAATCTTAAGCTCATAACCTTCCTTTTTGGCCTGCGCTTCGGTATAGCCTACGGAGGAGATTTCAGGAATACAATAGGTACAGCCTGGAATGTTGTTGTAATCCAGGGGTTCTGGATTTTGACCGGCAATTTTTTCCACACAGGTGATCCCTTCAGCAGAAGCCACATGCGCGAGGGCGGGTCCGGGAACCACATCCCCTATGGCATAATATCCCGGAATGTTGGTATGATAGTACTCATCCACCTTGATCTTACCCTTGTCCACCAAAATACCTACATCCTCCAATCCACAGTTTTCGACATTGGAAACCACTCCTACAGCGGACAACACTACATCACAATCAATATTCTCCTCCCCATCTTTGGTTTTCACCGTAACTTTACATCCGGATCCTTTGGTATCCACCGCCGTTACTTCTGCGCTTGTCATGATTTTCAAGCCCTTTTTCTTGTAAATCTTTTCCAAAGCTTTGGAAACTTCCTCATCTTCATTGGGGACAATCCTGTCTAAAAATTCCACAATGGTCACATCAACACCCATTGAACTGTACACATAGGCAAATTCCACGCCTATGGCTCCAGATCCTACGACAACCATCTTTTTGGGCATTTTTTCCAAAGTCA
>JBBDSA010000071.1:0-20147 GCA_040905165.1 Cyclobacteriaceae bacterium
GGCTATCCCGGGGGAGCCATCATGCCAGTATATGATGCCCTATATGATTATATGGGTCTCATCCAACATATCCTTACCCGCCACGAGCAAGGAGCGATTCATGCTGCTCAGGGCTATGCCCGGGTATCAGGCCATGTAGGAGTCTGTATGGCTACCTCAGGCCCTGGTGCTACCAATCTTATTACAGGCATGGCCGATGCGCTGATAGACAGTACCCCCCTGGTATGCATCACCGGTCAAGTAGCTTCTCATTTGCTTGGGACCGATGCCTTTCAGGAAACCGATGTGGTCGGCATCTCCATGCCCGGCACCAAATGGAACATCCAAGTGCGGAATGTGGACGATATCGCACCTGCTATTGCAAAGGGATTTCATATAGCCAGATCCGGAAGACCGGGCCCTGTTCTGATAGACATTACCAAAGATGCCCAGACCGCCATGGGTGAATTCAATTACGTCCCCTGCTTAAATATACGGTCCTACAAACCTTATCCCAAAATAGAAGATGAGGCCATTAGCAAAGCGGCAAAACTGATCAATGAGGCCAAAAAACCGTATGTGCTTTATGGCCAGGGCACCGTCATAGGCAATGCGGAAGCAGAGCTTACGGCTTTCCTGGATAAATCCGGAATGCCTGCTGCCTGTACCTTATTGGGAACAGGTGCACTTTCCGAGGATCATCCCAGTTATGTAGGAAAATTGGGAATGCATGGAAATTATGGTCCCAATTTGCTGACCAATCAGTGCGATGTGCTCATCGCCGTTGGAATGAGGTTTGATGACAGGGTGACCGGAGACATCAAGCGCTATGCCAAACAGGCAAAAATAATTCATTTGGAACTGGACCCTGCAGAAATTGACAAAAATGTGAAGTGTGAAGTACCTATTATTGGAGATTGTAAAGAAAGCCTTCAGAAACTTACCGAAAAAATAAATAAAAGGGAACATCCGGAGTGGATTCATAAATTCAGAGAGCTGGAGGCGGAAGAGAAAAGAGTGGTCGTGGGAAATGATCTTTCCCCAACCAAGGTAGGGCTTACCATGGGAGAAGTCATCCGCCATATCAACGAATTCAAGGCTGATGATGCTATTTTGGTAACGGATGTGGGGCAACACCAAATGGTGGCATGGCGGTATTTTGAGTACAAAAAAACCCGTACCCAAATTACCTCGGGCGGCCTGGGCACCATGGGATTTGCTCTTCCCGCAGCCTTGGGGGCACAACTCCATGATTACAGCAGGCAGGTAATCTGTGTGGTGGGTGATGGAGGCATACAAATGACTTTTCAGGAATTGGGAACCATCATGCAGACGAAAGCCCCGGTTAAGGTGGTGTTGTTAAACAACAACTTCCTGGGAATGGTAAGACAATGGCAACAATTGTTTTTCGACAAGCGCTATTCTTTTACTGAACTGGACAATCCGGATTTTATAAAGATAGCAGAAGCCTATAATTTTAAAGTACAGAAAGTGGATGAAAGAGGGGATTTAAGGCAGGCTGTAGCGGAAATGTTTATCCATGATGGCCCTTATTTTCTGGAGGTGGTCGTTGAAAAAGAAGATAACGTTTTCCCAATGATCGCATCAGGAAGTTCAGTAGAAGAAGTCAGACTAAGTTAATCAAATGAAAAAAAGATATACAATTTCTGTTTTTACAGAAAATTTTATTGGTATTCTCAGTAGAATCACGCTCATTTTTACCCGAAGGGGTATTAATATTGATGGTTTCACCGCGTCGGAAAGCAGAGAAGAAGGTATATACAGGATTACCATAGTGGTCACGACCACCGATGAGTTAATTATCCAACTCTCCAAACAAATTGAAAAAATTATCGATGTGATCAAGGCCTTTTATTATTTGGATGAAGAAATGGTATTCCAGGAAATCGCCTTATACAAACTTCCGATAGGCAGCCTTGATCCTGGATTGGAAAAGGTAATCAGACAACACAATGCCAGAATCATTTCAGCAGAAAAGGATTTTGTGGTGATAGAAATGACCGGACACAAAGAAGAAACCCAGGAGTTGTTAGAGGTTTTAAAAGATTTTAACATTCTGGAATTTGTGAGGTCCGGTAGAGTGGCATTGGCCAAACCTATGGAAACCATTGATAAATATTTATAATATCCATTAAATTAATTAACCTATCATTATGAAACTGAAGTTCGGTACAGTTGAAGAAAACGTAGTAACAAGAGAAGAATTTCCTCTTGAAAAAGCCAAAGAAACATTAAAAGATGAAGTCATTGCCGTATTAGGGTATGGCGTGCAGGGCCCCGGCCAGGCTCTTAACCTGAAAGACAATGGTTTCAATGTAATTGTAGGCCAGAGAAAAGGATCCAAAACCTGGGACAAAGCCGTTGCTGATGGCTGGGTTCCCGGTGAAACCCTTTTTGAATTGGAAGAGGCTTGTGAAAAAGGCACTATTCTTCAGTTTTTGCTGTCTGATGCAGGACAGATTGCCTTATGGCCTACGGTCAAAAAACACCTGACTGCCGGAAAAGCCTTGTATTTTTCCCACGGTTTTGGTATTACCTATAAAGATCAAACAGGAATTATTCCACCTGATGATGTAGATGTAATTCTGGTGGCACCAAAAGGTTCCGGAACTTCCTTGAGACGGATGTTTGTTGAAGGAAGAGGGCTAAATTCTTCTTTCGCCATTTTCCAGGATGCTACTGGTAAAGCCAGGGACCGGGTAGTCGCGTTGGGTATTGGAGTGGGGTCAGGATATTTGTTTGAAACAGATTTCTACAAAGAAGTGACCTCTGACCTTACCGGTGAAAGAGGCACGCTGATGGGAGCTATACAAGGAATATTTGCTGCCCAATATGAAGTATTAAGAGCCAATGGGCACAGCCCCTCTGAGGCCTTCAACGAAACGGTGGAAGAACTCACCCAAAGTCTGATGCCATTGGTAGCGGAAAATGGGATGGATTGGATGTATGCCAATTGTTCTACTACGGCCCAAAGGGGTGCGTTGGATTGGTGGAAGCCATTTAGAGATGCCACCAAGCCTGTCTTTGAAAAACTTTATGCCAGTGTAAAATCCGGCAAGGAGGCAAGCAAATCCATTGAATCCAACAGCAAGTCAGATTACAGAGTCAAGCTTGAAGAAGAGCTGAAGGAATTAAGAGAGTCTGAAATGTGGCAGGCAGGAGCTACAGTCAGAAAATTAAGACCTGAAAACAATTAAAAAATAAGATGTCGGAAAAGCTTTGGATTTTTGATACCACATTACGGGATGGAGAACAGGTCCCCGGTTGTCAACTTGATACCAGGGAAAAAATTGTTGTAGCCAGGGCTTTGGAAGCGTTGGGAGTAGATGTCCTCGAAGCCGGTTTTCCGGTTTCAAGCCCAGGGGATTTCAAATCCGTCGTTGAAATTTCCAAAGCTGTGGAAAACCCCATCATCTGTGCATTATCCAGAGCGGTTGAGAAGGACATACAGGTAGCCGCAGACGCCCTTCGGTTTGCTAAAAGAGGCAGAATCCATACCGGTATCGGTGTCTCCGGTTACCATATTGAACATAAATTAAGAAGCACTCCCGAAGCCGTTCTCGAAAAGGCCGTCCATGCCGTCAAATTTGCCAGAAACCTGGTGGAGGAAGTTGAGTTTTATGCAGAGGATGCGGGAAGGGCAGACAAGGAATACCTGTCCCGATTGCTCGAACAAGTAATCAAAGCCGGAGCCCGCATCGTCAATATTCCAGATACCACTGGCTATTGTCTTCCGGAGCAATATGGTGCGCTCATACGGCACCTTAAAGAAAATGTTCCCAATATTGATGAGGCCATTATTGCCACCCATTGCCACAATGATCTGGGTTTGGCCACAGCCAATTCTTTATCGGGAGTACTCAATGGGGCCAGGCAGGTGGAAGTCACCATGAACGGTATTGGTGAAAGGGCTGGAAATACCGCTCTTGAAGAGGTAGTAATGGCCATTAAAAGCCACAAAGAGATTCCGGTTTACACCAACATCAATACCAAAAAGATTTACGAGACCAGCAGGATCATTTCTAAATTGATGAACATGCCCATACAGCCCAATAAGGCCATAGTGGGTAGGAATGCCTTTGCCCATTCCTCAGGAATCCATCAGGATGGGGTTTTGAAAAACCGGGAAAACTATGAAATCATAGACCCGAAAGATGTCGGAGTGGAAGAATCTTCCATTGTATTGACAGCAAGAAGCGGTAGGGCAGCTCTAAAACATCATTTAAAACTGCTCGGTTTTGAATTTGAAGGGGAAAAATTAAATCAGATCTACGAGGATTTTTTAGTCCTTGCCGATTCCAAAAGAGATATCGGCAGAAAAGACCTGTTGTCTCTGATTGGCGAACACATTGAAAATTCTCCCTTTATCACCCTTGAAGAAATCACGTACACCGGCAAAGAAGGAGAAGAAGCCAAAGCTCAGATCACGCTCAGTGTAGGAGATAAATTGATGGAGGGAAAGGCAGCCGGTAACGGGCCGGTAGATGCCGTCATCAAATCCATTAAGAAATTGATCGATCATGAGGTAATATTGGATGAATTTTTAATTCAAGCCATGACCAAAGGAAGTGATGATGTATGTAAAGTACACATGAGGCTGATGCACAAAAATAAACCTTATCATGGATTTGGTTCTGAGACTGATATCGTATTGGCTTCTGCCAAGGCATTTGTGGATGCTTTGAATAAATTACCCGTCAATCAAGATTGACAAAACACAAACCATAATGGAGAAAAAAACATTATTTGATAAGATTTGGGATGCACATGTAGTCAAATCCATCCCAAATGGACCGGATGTTTTCTTTATAGATAAGCATTTTATCCATGAAGTGACCAGTCCGGTAGCTTTCCTTAATTTGGAAAAACGAGGCAATTCGGTCATGTTCCCTGAAAAAACAGTGGCCACCCCTGACCATAATGTGCCTACCATTGACCAGGACAAAACCATAAAAGATCAACTTTCCCGGATGCAAGTGGAGAAATTACGGGAAAACTGTAAAAAACATGGCATTGAGCTTCATGACCTGGGTTCAGATCACCACGGCATTGTTCATGTCATAGGTCCTGAATTGGGAATCACGCAACCAGGAATGACCATTGTTTGTGGAGACAGCCATACCTCCACACATGGCGCTTTCGGAACAATTGCATTTGGGATAGGTACCTCTGAGGTGGAAATGGTGTTTGCCACGCAGTGTATCATGCAAAACAAGGCCAAAAAGATGCGGATCACGGTGGATGGGAAATTGGGAAAAGGGGTCACCTCAAAAGATATTATTCTCTATATTATCTCCCAGATATCCGCCAGTGGCGGCACCGGTTACTTTATAGAGTATGCAGGGAGTGCCATCCGGGACTTAAGTATGGAAGCCAGGATGACTATCTGTAATATGAGCATTGAGATGGGTGCCAGAGGTGGGTTGATTGCTCCCGATGAAACCACTTTCGCCTACCTGAAAGGGAAACAATATGTACCAAAAGGGGCGGAATGGGATAAAACAGTAGAAAAATGGCGGAAGTTACAATCCGATGAGGGGGCCGAGTTTGACCTGGAATACCAATATCGGGCAGAGGATATTGAGCCAATGATCACATATGGCACCAATCCCGGAATGGGAGTAAAAGTAAGGGACAACATCCCAACTACTGATGGGATGGATGTCAATACCAAGAGGTCTTATCTGAAATCACTGGATTATATGGGATTTAAACCCGGAGAATCCATGAAAGGCAAGAAAATTGATTATGTATTTGTTGGAAGTTGCACCAATGGCCGTATTGAAGATCTCCGTTCCGTTGCTGCATTTGTCAAAGGAAAGAAAAAAGCGGATAATATTACGGCATGGATAGTTCCAGGTTCCAGGGAAGTGGAAAAGAAAGCCATAGCGGAAGGTTTGGTGAAAACCCTTGAAGAAGCCGGCTTCAAGTTACGCCAGCCCGGATGTTCTGCATGCTTGGCCATGAATGATGATAAAATTCCTTCCGGCAAATATGCCGTTTCCACCTCAAACAGGAATTTTGAAGGAAGACAAGGTCCTGGATCCAGAACATTATTGGCCAGTCCGCTCACTGTAGCTGCGGTGGCTATAACCGGCGAGGTATCTGATCCCAGAGATTTGTTTCAAGAATTAGAAAATTAAAATAATGGCATACGATAAATTTAATGTATTGACAAGTACCGTGGTTCCGTTGTCTTCTGAAAATGTAGATACAGACCAAATCATACCTGCTAGATTCTTGAAAGCCACAGAAAGAAAAGGTTTTGGAGACAATTTATTCAGAGATTGGCGGTATGACGGTGAGGGTAAACCCAAACCCGATTTCATCTTGAATAATCCTACCTATGAGGGAAAAATCTTATTGGCCGGAAAAAACTTTGGCTCCGGTTCCAGCCGGGAGCATGCTGTTTGGGCCATATATGATTACGGTTTTAGATGTGTGGTTTCCAGCTTCTTCGCCGATATTTTTAAAAACAATTGCCTGAACATAGGTGTATTGCCCGTTACCGTCACGCCTGTTTTCGCTGACGAAATTTTTGCAGCAGTGGAAAGGGATCCCAAAACCCTGGTGGAAATTGATATTGATAAGCAGACCATAACCATCCTTTCCACAGGAAAGTCAGAATCTTTTATCATCAATGATTACAAAAAGGGAAACATGAAAAACGGTTTTGACGACATAGATTATTTATTGAACTTAAAAGAGGACATCCGGACCTTTGCAGAAAAAGGAGAATATTATTAACACGCCTCCAGTTTTAAGCCCCAAAAGGACTTCTATTGAAAGATAAATTGATAGGAAATGATAATGACCAGAGATAAAAAAATAGAAATCATGGACACCACCCTCAGGGATGGTGAACAAACCTCGGGAGTATCCTTTCTTCCGTCCGAAAAGCTTCAAATTGCGAAATTGCTGCTGGAGGAACTGAATGTGGACAGGATTGAAGTGGCCTCGGCCAGGGTTTCCGAAGGGGAATTGGAGGGTGTGAAAAAAATCACCCATTGGGCAAAAGAGAAAGGCTATTTGGACAGGGTGGAAGTATTGGGTTTTGTAGATACCCCAAAGTCTGTGGATTGGATGGTGGAAGCGGGTGCGAAGGTAATGAATTTACTTACAAAGGGCTCCTTAAATCATTTGACACATCAATTGATGAAGTCCCCTGAAGCTCATTTTGAGGAAATAGAAGCCTGCATTCAATATGCTGAAGAAAAAGGTATCTCCGTTAATGTCTACCTGGAGGATTGGAGTAATGGGATGAGGAATTCCAAAGAATATGCCATGTCCCTGATTCACTTTCTTACTACCCTCAAGGTAAGGCGCATCATGTTACCGGATACCTTGGGCCTCTTGAGTCCTGAAGAAGTTAAAAGTTTTTTGCATCACATTTGCGAGGAATTTCCAAATATCCATTTTGATTTTCATGCCCATAATGATTATGATCTTTCGGTCGCCAATGTGCTAGAGGGGGTGAAAAACGGGGCCAAGGGTATACATACCACTGTAAATGGGCTTGGAGAAAGGGCCGGTAATGCGCCGTTGGAGTCGGTAGTGGCCGTCATCAAGGATTTTACCGATTGTAAACTCAATGTGCATGAACGTAAAATATATCGCATCAGTAAGCTGGTGGAGCAATTTTCAGGATTGCGGATTCCTGCCAATAAACCTGTGGTAGGAGAAAATGTATTTACTCAAACCGCAGGGGTGCATGCGGATGGAGATAATAAGAAAAACCTTTATTTTAGTGATCTTCTTCCTGAGCGTTTCGGAAGAACCAGAAAATATGCTTTGGGGAAAACTTCCGGAAAGGCCAATATTCTCAAAAACCTGATTGAATTAGGGATTTCTTTGGAGCCGGAAGAGCTTTCGAAAGTGACTCAAAAAATCATTGAATTGGGGGACAAAAAAGAAAGGGTAACGACGGAAGATCTGCCCTACATCATTTCAGATGTTTTACAAAACAATTCCATTCATCAAAATATTGTCATCGATGGATACCATATGGTTCACTCCAAGGGTTTGAAGCCATCTGTTCAGCTTAGGATGAAAATCTTTGATAAATTTTATGAACAAAATGCTTCCGGAGATGGACAATATGATTCCTTTATGAAGGCCTTAAAAAGGATATACAAATCCCTGCAAAAAGAAATACCAAAGCTGATTGATTTTCAGATCAGCATACCCCCAGGAGGAAAAACCGATGCTTTTGTCGAATGTGTGATTACCTGGGACTATAATGGAAGAATTTTCAAAACCAAGGGTTTGGACAGTGACCAAACGATTGCGGCCATGAAGGGTACGGAAAAAATGCTCAATATTTTAGAACAAATATCAATCAACAACAGAACAGAAAAAAAGAATCCTTATGGAAATGAATATAGCCCTATTGCCTGGTGATGGCATTGGACCTGAAGTAATTGATCAAGCTGTAAAAACCGTAAAATCCATAGCCAAAAAGTTCGGACATGATATTTCCTTTAAGGAAGCAATAACAGGTGCGACCGCCATTGATGCGGTAGGACATCCTTATCCTGAAGCCACCCATCAGGTTTGTCTACAATCGGATGCTGTATTATTCGGAGCCATTGGCCACCCGAAATATGACAATGATCCAAGTGCCAAGGTCAGACCGGAGCAAGGCCTTTTGGAAATGAGAAAACGCCTGGGTCTGTTTTCCAATGTGAGGCCTACTTTTACCTTCCCTTCATTGCTCCATAAATCTCCCCTAAAGAGAGAACGAATTGAAGGAACTGACCTGGTTTTTCTCAGGGAACTAACCGGGGGAATATACTTTGGAGAACCTCGTGGACGTAATGAACAAGGCACCAAGGCCTTTGACACCTGCATTTATTCGGTGGAAGAAATCGAAAGATTGGCCAGAATGGGATTTGAATTTGCCCAAAAAAGAAGGAAGCTGCTCACCTGCGTGGATAAAGCCAATGTAATGGCTACTTCCAGGCTCTGGAGAGAAACTGTGCAGCGGCTGGCACCTGAATATCCCGATGTAAAAGTAGAATATGAATTTGTAGATGCCGTGGCAATGAGGCTCGTTCAATGGCCAAAAGCATACGACGTCCTGATCACTGAAAATTTATTCGGAGATATCCTTACTGATGAAGCCTCTGTAATCAGCGGTTCAATGGGTTTAATGCCCTCTGCTTCATTGGGAACCCACAACAAATTATTTGAACCCATCCATGGGTCCTATCCCCAGGCTGCAGGGAAAAACATTGCCAATCCCTTAGCTGCCGTTTTGTCTGCCTCCATGATGTTTGAATATGCATTTGACCTCCAGGAGGAAGCTGATTTAATTTCCAATATGGTGAATCTTTCTTTGGAAAAAGGCATCGTAACAGAAGACCTTGTGGATGGAAAAGGCGAAAAAGCCTATTCTACGTCCGAAGTGGGAGATTGGTTGGCCGAAAGGATATTAAATGCCTGAAATTGCCATTTTATTAATAAGAAAAAGGTGCTGTTTTTCGAAAAACAGCACCTTTTTTTGTGCATGGTTTTACCAGGAAAATTTACTTGATTTTTTCCACAAATGTATCAATTACTTTTTGGGTAATTCCTGTATTGGAATAACCTCCATCATGAAATAAGTTTTGCATGGTCACCATTCTTGTAAAATCCGAAAAAAGTGTTACGATGTATTCCGCACAACTCTCAGCAGAAGCATTCCCTAAGGGTGAAGTCATATCCGCAAAATCAAAGAAATCATTGAAGCCACCGATACCAGAACCTGCAGTCGTTTTGGTGGGAGATTGTGAAATGGTATTCACTCTTACTTTTTTAAGACCACCATACCTTAACCCGTAGTTTCTGGCAATACTTTCTAATAAAGCTTTGGCCTCGGACATGTCACAATAAAACGGAAAGGCCCTTTGTGCGGCAATATAGGTCAAGGCGACTACGGAGGCCCATTCATTGAGTATATCCTTTTTTTCCGCCACCTGAAGCATTTTATGAAAAGAAATAGCAGAAACATCATATGATTTTTGAACCCAGTCGTAGTTCAAATCCCCATATGCTCTTCCTTTCCTAACATTGGGAGACATACCAATGGAGTGAAGGAGAAAATCAAAATTTCCCCCTAAATATTCCTTGGCTTCATCATAAAGTTTTTCAATATCTTCAACTGAGGTAGCATCAGCAGGAATAATTATGGTATTACATTCTTCCGCCAGTTCTTTGATGGCGCCCATCCTCATGGCAATGGGGGCATTGGTCAATACAAATTGGGCTCCTTGTTCTTTTGCTTTTAAGGCAGTCTTCCAGGCTATGGAATTTTCATCCAAAGCACCGGTTATGATTCCTTTTTTCCCTTTTAATAAATTCTCAGGCATATTAAATTTTTAATTTGTAACTTAAATTAAATAATATTGTATAAGATTAACTAATATAAGTGAATACTTTTTTTTTTTGTTTAAACCAATTACTCCTCAATAATTTGGTCTAGTAGCCCAACAGTTCCTTAGCACTTTCGAAGGCAGAGGAAGATGGATTGGAACCCGATATCATTTTAGCAATTTCTGACATCCTTTCGCTTTCAGACAATAATTTTATCTTGCTAATTGTTTTATGTTGACTGTTATCTTTATAAACATAGTAGTGTTTTTCTCCTTTAGCAGCCACCTGGGGGAGATGAGTGATGCAGATCACCTGATGGTTTTTGGAAATTTTCTGCATCATTCGGACCATTTGAAGTGCGACTTCCCCTGAAATACCGGTATCAATTTCATCAAAAATCAAAGTGGGAAGGGCCATTTTATCAGCCATGATAAATTTTACAGCAAACATTAACCGTGAAAACTCCCCTCCGGAAGCCACCTGCCCGATGGGTTGGGGAGCGATGCCTTTATTGGCCGAAAATAGGATGTCAATTTCATCTGTTCCGAAGGCATTGGGAGCAATTTCCTTTCTCCTCACTTCCACCTTTGCATTTTCCATTCCCAAATACCCCAGTAATTCCTGGATTTCTTTGCTAAAATGGCCAAATACACCCCTTCTTTTTTCAGAAAGTAGAGAAGCCAGGCCCATCATGGATTGTTGGACTTTTTCAAGAGAAATCCTTTTTTGGGCCAACTGGTCTTCAATATGATCCATTCGGATTACCTTTTCTGAAAGGGAATTGGTCAATTCAATTAGCTCCCTATCGGTTTGCACCCCATGCTTTTTTTGTAACTGATATATTTTACTCAAGCGCTCACTGGTCCCTTCCAGTTTTTCAAAATCAACCTCAATATTTTGTTCCTCGGAGGCAAGGCTCTGAGCGATGTCCTGCAACTCAATCCATACACTTTGAAAGCGATTGTTCAATTCATCAAGCTGTTTACCAAATTTTGTCAGATATTGAAATTGTTGCTTGATCGTGCTCAAAGTCTGTAAAGCCCCGATTTGATCATCATCCAAAAACCTTAAAATTTCATTGGCTTTGCTTTTGATCTCCTCACCATGTTGGAGCAATTCCTGCTGGGATTCCAATATTTCCTGCTCTCCGGATTCCAAAGCAAGACTGGAAAGCTCTTCCAACTGAAATTGGTTATAATCTGCCTCCTGGTTCAGGGAAAATACCTCCGACTCCAGTTTTTTAACACTTAGTTGGAGGGAGGTGTATTCCTTAAATACTTTTTGGTATTCAGTCATCTCCTTTTGGGTTTGACCGAATGCATCAATCAGGGATAATTGGTAAGAGGAAGCACTTAATAAGAGGTTTTCATGTTGGGAATGAACGTCAACAAGAATTTTACCCAATTGCTTTAAAACTTCGAGATTAACAGGGGTATCATTGATAAAAGCCCTGGATTTTCCGGAAGGAGCTATTTCCCTACGAATTAAACATACTTCATCAAAATCCAGGTCGTTCTTTTCAAAAAACCCCTTTAACCCATAAGTCGCAATATTGAATTCACCTTCAATGATGCATTTGTTTTCCTCATTAAAAAGGGCTTTGGTATCGGCACGGTTTCCCAGTAATAATCCGACCCCACCCAACATAATTGATTTTCCAGCACCTGTCTCACCGGTAATCATATTCAGGCCGGAGCATGGCTCCATGTCCAGTTTTTCTATCAAAGCATAATTGGCTATGCTAAGGTTGGTTAACATTTGGAATTGGTTTCGTTCAGGATGTTAAAATTAACCAAAAAGTAGGATTATCCTTTTAAAATATCATTGTATTTTCTGGCATTATTGGGATCGACTTTCAGTAAGACCTCCACTGCCTCCTGCCTGAGTTCTTGAGAGGCAGATTTTAATATTTTACTGATTTCATCTGACTTGGCATCAATAAAGCTAATGGTAAGTATACTATTGGGCTGAGCCTGGTTGGCCTCAGAAACTTTAATAATCGCTTCAAGGATATTTTGGTAAGCCTCATCCGGATTGGTACTTAATAAATCCAACCCCTTCCTGTGATACAGGTAATAGGCATCCCTCACCGGAACCATCACCTGGGAATTATACAAGTCATTGGAAAGCCAATACCTGTTCCTTTTATCGGATGGATTTTGGTTCCAACCCGGCCGTGAGGATTGCTGTGCATTGGCAACAATATTATTGGCTGTTTCAAAAAAGGGATTACCGCCTCTGGGAGAAAAGGTGTCATAATCCATACCCAGGGCAATGTATGCATAAAAAGATAAAAGGGAGGTGATGTTATTCAAAAAGGAGTATTGGTTAAATTCCAATGGCTGCGATTCCACATATTCAAAGGACCAATTTCTATCTGCAAAATTAAACAAAAGGCTTTCATAAACTGAGCCATATACCGGACGGACAGTCTGTACCTGTACAGTAGCGGAAAATACCCCAACCTGCGGCATTTCATTTATGGTGATGAGAAGGTTACCTTTGATCCTTTCCTCGGGCTTAAATTCATCATCTGTCCAGTTCCTGCCATTTAAAAATTGCTCAAATGAAGCTTTCATTGTTTCAAATATATCCCTGTCCTGAGTCCTTGCTCTTTCACTGTTGATGGTAACAGAAAAATTAAGCTGCTGGGTAAATGACGCTTCGCTTTGAAAAAAGCAAACCAGCATTAAAATAACAGAAACAATTCTAATTTTTTTTGCGTGCCGATTTATCATTTTTAAAACTTTTATTACCTCACCCAATATGTAAACGTTTTTACTTGGATTCAGTTTTATTTGTTAGGATTTCCAATTCTTTCAAAATAAGTTCAGCTACTTCATTTTTGCTGATCACTTGGGTCTTAAAAGGTGCTTTGTGATGGAAAAGGAAAGTCACCTGATTGGTGTCTTTCTGAAAACCCGCACCAGGATCCTTCAATGAATTCAGGACTATAAAGTCAAACCCTTTGTGCTGAAGTTTGTTTTGGGCACTTTCCAAACCTTCCTCTGTCTCCAACGCAAACCCAATATGCACCTGATCATTGCGTTTCATCTGACCTAAACTCCTTGCAATATCCCTGTTTTTTACCAAGGTAATGGACAGCAATTCGTCTGATTTCTTTATCTTTTCATTGTATATTTTGGCAGGCCGGTAATCGGCCACCGCTGCCGAAAAGACAACTATATCCATTTTTTCATGCAGGCTGGCAGCTTTCTCAAACATTTCTTCGGCGCTGATAACCGGTATAATAAGAATTTCATCGTACTTTGGCCTTAAGGCAGTGGGGCCTAACACAAGTGTCACCTCAGCTCCCCTTTTAAAAGCTTCTTCGGCAATAGCAATGCCCATCTTTCCACTGGAATGGTTACTGATGTACCTGACCGGATCCATTGCTTCTTGAGTGGGACCAGCAGTTATCATCATTTTTTTTCCGGACAAACTCCTTTTTTTATCAAATAGGAAGTGCAAAGCCTCCATTATTGCTTCTGGTTCTGCCATCCTTCCATGTCCAACCAACCCACTTGCCAATTCGCCATAACGGGCCTCAAGAATCAAATTGCCGAATTCTTTCAATTTTTCAAAATTGGACCTAACAGCAGGATGCCGGTACATATCCAAGTCCATAGCCGGCGCTATCATCACAGGACACTTAGCGGACAAATAAGTAGCGCAAAGTAAATTATCACTTTGCCCATTTGCCAGTTTAGCCAATGTGGAAGCGGTAAGTGGGGCAATTAAAAATACATCTGCCCATAACCCAAGTGAAACATGGTCATTCCATTCCCCGGTAGGTTCATCAAAAAATTGATGGTAAACGGGGCCTTTGGATAAGGTGGCCAAAGTCAGGGGTCTGATAAAATCAAGAGCAGAAGTCGTCATGATGACTTTGACTTCTGCTCCTTCTTTTATTAATAGTCTTGTAAGATGGGCGGCCTTATACGCGGCGATGCCTCCGGTAACTCCAAGTATAATCCGCTTACCAGACAATAGCATTTTACTGTTCTGTTTCCTCTTCAGGATATCTGAACATAATTTTTTCTTCCATAAATTCTTCCATGGCCAGTGTACTTGGCTTGGGCATTCTCTCGTAAAATTTTGAGATCTCTATTTGTTCCTTGTTTTCAAATACTTCCTCTAAATTATCCACTGTGGAAGCAAATTCTGAAAGTTTATTGTTCAATTCTTCTTTCATCGTAGAAGATATCTGCTTTGCCCTCTGGGAAATAATGAAAATGGATTCATAAAGGTTTCCTGATTTCTCTCCTACCTTGTCTAAATCCCGGGTAGTAATGGATGGATTAACTGCCATAATATTATAGATTATTTATTAATTTTCAACGGATCTCAAAGCCTCACTGGCTTCTTGGTTTTTTTCTTCTTCTTCCCTCAGACGTCTTGCTTCAGCCGACCTGGTTTCATATTGTTCCTTCAATTGATAATGGGCATCCAATTCTGATTTTGTTTGGGCAATAAGGTTGTTTACTCCCTTGGAATAATTGCTATCGGGAAATCTTTCCTCAAATGTTTCTGCAAACTCCAGGGCTTGTTTTAACCTTTCTTCCTTTTTGTCAAATACACTTCTTTCCGCATAGGCAGAACTTACCTCTACTAATTTAAAAGCAAGTTCTTCATTGTATTCACTATCCGGGAATGATTTGGCAAAATTTTGAAAATTAACGATACATGCCCGGTAAAATTCCCCTGGAAAAAGACCTTCTGTCAGCCTGTAATACATCTTGGATTCCACATAGGCTTTTTGTTCAAACCTTTTCTGAAGATCATCGATCATTCCTAATGCTCTTTCATAGGAGTCGGATTCAGGATAACGGTTCATAAATAACTGAATGGCATTGACTGCCTCTCTACTGCTGGTTTGATCCAGGTTGTAATCCGGAGAATCCAGGTAAAGGGAATAGGCATTCATGAACAAAGCTTCCTCTGCCAAAGGGGACCTATTATAGGTGTCAAAAAAGGTTTTAAAATATCCTGCTGCTTCCAAATATCGATTGAGCCGGAAATGGGCATAAGCATAGTTGAATTCTGCAAGCTCTGCTTTCCCACTACCTTTGATTACCGGCAATACCCTGTCATATAAAATAATGGCTTTGTTGTGATCGCCTTTGTCATAATACCTATTGGCAGCGTCATACAGTTCATCCCAATTGGTGCTCTTTTCCAACTTGTAGAATTCTCCACATCCAATCAATAACCATGAAGCGACAAATAAGATAATATAGTTTTTAATATTCATAATTTTGACCTGCAAATATAACGTATTTAATATTGGTATTCAAGGGCAAGGTTAGCCAAGTACCACTTTAATGGAACTTACCTCTTTACAACGAGCTTTTTGGTGATAATATTTTTATCATCAACAATCAATGTGTATAAATATACTCCTGGATAGAGGTCTGTCACAGGAATAATCAAAGTTTCCTGGGTGGGGTCCAGGCTAAAATCATAGATGGGGTTACCTATAAAACTATTGACGACTATCCGCGCCTTTGCCCCTGAGTTTTTTATTTTATAATCGATTTGGGCTGTCCTGCTACTTGGATTCGGGTAAATTCCTCCAATATCAATGTCTTTATGACTGACATTTTCCGAAGGGGTGTCCGAGATCACATTGTAAAGCCCTTCAATAAAAAATGCATCCCTGGTATCCCCCGTTTTGAAAAAATGAAGTTCAAATGTGCCTTTGGTTTCAGTAATACCCAAATCAAACTCTATGTATAAATCGGTGAATATTTCTCCAGGTTTTAGTTGGATGATAATCTTGGAAAGGTCTTTTCTGGGATCGTAGCAATTATCGCCTAAACAGATTTTAATGTTTTGGGAAGATCCAATATTACCCCTCAAATACCTCAGAAAATATTCTGCCGGTTGATCTGAATCATTTTGAAGAATCAAAGATTTCCGTTGCGTGGTATTTACTTTGCCATTAAATTCTACTTTTTCGCTTAATACACGCACTTGCCGAGCCTCAACCTGAAGCTGAAAAAGCAATGTGATTAAAAGAAAAATGCAAAATATGGACCTCATGTAAATTTTTTTTTCTATAACTATATCATTTATATAGTGCCTTTGAATCATATATACGTATAAAAATAGTAAATTGGTTCCGTTTTTTTTACATGTTGGGGTTAAAAAATGTTAAGTGGTTTAAAATTTTTTTTACTGTCCCTCGTTGTGGGAATTCCTTTGAAACATATTTTTCCAAAAAATTGTTTTTTATAGTGGAATATGACTTAGTCATCCATGTATTTTTGTATTTCATTTTCATCGGGATAGGGAAGGACCACATCGGGTTCATTAAAAAAGTTAAACCTGTTTTTTATTCTAATTTTTGGAATCCGCCAGTCATTAATGATTTGCCGGCTGGGCCTTTCTTCTTCCCGCCATATAAAGCCCTTCAACTGCTTATGGTCCTCCTCTATTTGGTGTGGTGGAATAAAAGATGCCTCAGGTTTTATGGAATGGTTAATTTTGTAAACGCCCCCATTTTTAAACTGCATAATGATCCGTCCACAAAGCAAATTGTTCAGGCCTTTAAAGGTGGTATCGTTCTCCAAAGCAAAATACAGCGATTCCCCATTTCCCTCCACATCCAACTTATCCATGTCACCGCCCACAAAATACCCGGTCATTTTCCTACCCTTAATCTGATTATAATTCCCAATTGTATCTCTCGTAATAGCAAATGCGTTTTCCCTTAAAAAGGTTTTGTCTATTTCCTCATTTGCAATCAAAAAGCGAATACTATCTGCCGTTATCTGGCTTTTATTGTTCCATAGAATTGGATCTTCATAAAGATAAATCGTAGAATCCGAATACCGATAGGCCATTGAATCTGACCTGCCTGCCAATTCTGATTTAACCATCCTCATATTGGGAAAGGCCAACATGTATTTGTCTTCCGCACCTTCCCCATCCTGGGTGATCAAAGTATCGGCAATCATGAATAAGGTGTCTTTTTCAAAGTATTTTCGGATCATTGCATTCCCATAAACCTTAGAAAATTGCTTTGCTTCCCAATATTTACCCTCATCCCCGAAAACCTCTACATTCCTTTCCTTATTGTAAATGCTCACATTTTTAATCCCTTCATAATATTGGGCCAACTCATCGAAAAACAAGACTTCCCCATAAACCGTACTGGTTGCCGTTTCCACGTCTCCATCGTAAAATTTGAAAGTTTTGTTTTCAGTATCATAAAAACTGCCCCTTTGTGCATTGAGTTTGTCCCCATCTGTGGACAGAATATTGGTGACCCCCTCAGTTTCTGCGGTTTTGGGTTCAGTCAAATAGTATAGAATATTGGATTTTAACACATAATCCGGATTCTCCAATACCACCTTATCCGTAAAAGTAATTTTTTTAAGCTGTGTGTCATAGGTGCCATTTTCACTGGTCAACACATTAGTTGTATCCATCACCTTTCCGTTATTAAAATAATTGGCCACACCTGATTCCCTGTTATAATCCAAAAAATCAGTATAAAGAGTAGTGCCTTCATTCACCAGCACTACATTGTTTCTCAATTTTGCAATTTGGGAGTCGCCATCATATTCAGCATAATAGCTGGTGACAACCACTGGATCTTCCTGATCCTCTATTTTAACATTCCCAAATAACTTCGCCAAATTATCCTGACCATAAAAATGGGCAGAGTCACAATAAATCAGAGAATTTTGATGCTTCATGATTACATCCTCGATAAGCCGGTCAAAACCCTTCCCTCCCAAAAGTTCTTCGGCCTGCAGAATTTCCAATCTGCCACTTTCCTTATCTCCGCTTTGTGCGGCAACAGGAAAAACATAGAGGAAACACAAAGCGCATTGGAAAAAAAGTTTGATTTTGATCATCTTGATTATATTCTGAGGCAAAATTAATATAAAATGGTATTTTTGATTTATGCTGGAAGGTTTTATCAATCATGTACGGGAAAATAAAATTTTGGATTTCCAAAGTTATTACCTTTTGGGAATAAGTGGGGGAATTGACAGCGTTGTTTTAGCTCACCTGCTCAAGAAAGGGGGCTTCAACTATGGATTGGCCCATTGTAATTTTCAGCTTCGGGGAGAGGAAAGCCATGCAGACGAAAATTTTATTAACCGTCTTGGACTGGAATTAAAAGTCCCCGTGTTTGTCAAAAAATTTGACACCAAAAACTATATGGAAACCCAGGGTATCTCCCTCCAGATGGCCGCCAGAAACCTAAGGTACCTTTGGTTTAAAGAATTATATGAGGAAGAACAACTAGATGGTATATTGGTTGCCCACCATGCCGATGACCAATTAGAAACCATCTTACTTAACTTGTTAAGAGGTACGGGTCTGGAAGGCTTATATGGAATGGCAACTAAACGGGACCATATTATCCGGCCCTTGCTGCCCTTTACCAGAGTAGAGATTAAAGACTACCTCAAAGCCGAAAAATTGGAATGGAGAGAGGACAGCTCCAATCAAAAAGACGATTATAAGCGCAATTTTCTCAGAAATAGGGTAATCCCCGAACTAAATGCTTTTGATCCCAAGGCCAGTGAGTTAATGCGGTTTAGTTTTGAAAGGATAAAAGACACGGGTAAAGCATTTTTTCATTTATTCAATAAGTGGCGCAATGACAATATCATCCGGGAAGAAAATTATGAATACCTGATTTTTCAAAAATTAAGGGAGTTACCTGGGAAAAATACTTTTTTACAGTATTGGCTCAAGGACAAAGGGTTTAGTTTTTTCCAGGTCCGGGATATCCTGAAAGCTTGGGAAAACGGCATATCGGGGAAGTATTTTTTATCAGGGAATTTTATGTTAAACCTGGACCGGGACAAATTTATTCTAGGACCCATTGAAACCCTTACTCAATCCATCCAAGTCAATCAACATGATATTGAGGTGATCATCAATGGAGTGACCTATGAATTGCTCAACCTTGAGCCCGATAAAGAAATAGATAGGTCACGGGATAATGCCATGGTGGACAAGTCCCTGCTTTCTTTTCCCTTAAAAATCAGAAACTGGGAAGAGGGGGATAAATTTAAACCTTTGGGCATGTCAGGATTTAAAAAAATCTCCGATTTCTTAATAGATTTGAAAGTACCTCTGATCAAAAAAAACAGAGTGAAGGTACTTTGTTCCGGAGGGCAGATAGTATGGCTAGTGGGATTTAGAATTGATGACCGGTTTAAAGTAACCCGTTCTACTACTTCTGTTTTGTATTTTAAAAAAGGAAACAATGTATAATCCCTTCCGAAAAAAATATTCAGCTTCCGAATTAAAGCAATTTGATTTTTTATCAAGGGTGAATTTCTTTGAGAAACTGACATTCTCGGAATTATCCGGGTTTTTAAAGGCCATCCACCAAAGGAAATACGAAAAAAATGAAGTGGTATTTTTCAGAAATGACCCCAGTCAAGCCTTGTACATTTTAGAAAAAGGAAATGTTTCCCTAAATATCGATATCAAATCCCAGTTCGAAACCATAATTCATGTGAAGCCAGGAAATGCTTTTGGCGAAAACTCTTTGCTGGAGGATACAAAACGGATTTATACAGCCCTAGTTGAATCCGAAGAAGCTATCCTGTGGGTGATTCCCAATTACGCCATCCTGGAAATTTTTAAAAACAACCCAAAAATTCAGGCCAAGATGATGTACTCCCTCGCAGCGTATTACAATCGGAACAACAATAAGCTCTTCTCCTCCTATCAAAGTTCCTATGGCTTCTTTAATCTTGGGCAGATGTATGAATAATTCCGGATATTCCTTCCTATAAAGGCCTTTCTTTAATAAC
>JBBDSA010000072.1:0-19740 GCA_040905165.1 Cyclobacteriaceae bacterium
TACGAGACTGACCTTTTAACCCTTAACAACCACGTTTCTATCCCAAAACAAGTCAAAATGCCGAGCCGCTGGTCTGGTTAACCCACTACGGTACCGGCCACTTTAACCCTTAACAGCCCCACTTTTCAACCAAAGAACAAGCTCAAATTCCTAACAGTTGGGATGAATAATCCAACCCGGTACCGGCACTTTAGACCTATCGACCCATCCACCCAAGGACCCATTAATTAACTTCAAGTCAAGGGTTGAGAAATTTGACATATGACCAAATTCATTCTACATACTTGCTCATCAAATTCAGGTATTCCCCGATCTCTTTTGTATTTTCCGCATCCATCCCCGCAGATTGTTGCCCTTTAATGGTCAATACCTTGACCCGGATATTTGCCCTCAGGCATTTGAAGTAGTTGAATATTTCCTTGTCCTGCTGGTTGAAGATCACCGGGAAAATTTGATTGTAGTGTACCAAAAACAAGCGGGCATGGTCATTTTGGCCGAATTTTTCCAAATCCATGGACAGAAAGGCCAATTCATAGAGGATATCCGTGGTCCTGATTTCCGCATTGAATTCAATGCAATCAAATAATACCGGCTGATCCATCAAAAAGACATTGCCAGCGTGCAGGTCACCATGGAGATCCCTTACAAAACCATCTGCTATACGCTCCGAAAACCGCTCGGCGTTGGCCTCCAGAAACCTGTCGCTCCAGGTGATGATTTCCCGGAGGTTCTTCACGGCCTTTTTACCTACTGACTCTTCCAGCGCATCAGCCACAGAGGTGATGTCATTGAAAAGTGCTTTGGCTTTTTCTAAGTCGAAAGATGGATTTACCGCTTCCTGTTTTTGGTGAAAAGCTGCCACCGTCTCTGCCAATTCCCGGATATCCTTTTCCCCCACTTCTCCGGCAGCCAATAATTTGTCCATCCTTCTTTCCGAAGGAAGCCTTTTCATACATACCGCATAATCCATGAGTTCTCCTTCCCCACCCCCAACGATCCATACCCCTTCTTTTTTCCTTAATTCTTCCACCGAAAGGTAGATATCAGAAAAACGGCCATTGAGTTCCAATTCAAGTTGACAGTATTTTTTCCTAAGTGCCAGGGTAGAATAGTCCAAAAAAGAAAGTTTTAATGGTTTCTTTATTTTAAAAGCAAAATCCCCGGATAAAATAATCCATGAAATATGGGTTTCCAAAACCTCACCCTCCAATTGATATCCTTTAAACCTTCCAGCTTGGGCCAGTTCATTTACCTCCTTTGAATTCATTGATTTGGCTTCAAATGGATTTTTGCTTTATTGATCATATCATTGATGTTTTCATTGGTGGATTGGATGGAGTGGCAATGGGAGGGAATGGCAGCATAATCCATTTTCACCAAGCGATAAACTTCAAAATCTGCCTCGCTGTCTTGCCTTTCATGAGACAAGCGTTCAGTTATTAATGGTTCTACCGCCCAGATATAAAAGCAAACCAGATCTTGTCCAAATTCTCCTGACAAATCCTTAAACAGTTCTCTGCTTTCCATGAACTGGAAAGTAGCATCTACGATTACGCTTTTTTTCATTTGCAAAAAACCCCGGGCCTTCTCAGCCATTTTCTCATAAACAACCCATTTCTGTGCAGGTTGGTATTGTCCCTGCATACGGATTTCTTTCCGTATGACATCACTGTTTAAATAAGCCATGCCCAAATTTTCAGCCAGCTTTTGCGCAAAAAAACTTTTTCCGGAACCCGGTAGTCCCATGACGATGATCAACATACTTAAAGTTAATTAATCTTAAACTTAATTATTCAAAAAAACAGCAACCATGATCATTTAATTCAACATGGATTTTACCTTTTCCCAAATCTCAGGATCTACGGGCACCCCATTTTCTAAATTGCTTTTTCTGCGGATCAGGGATTGCTCCCCCGGATACCATACTTCGTTATCATTGAAAACGGCGGATGTCTTTAAATCATCGAGAACTGCCTGAATATGTACATCCATTTCTTCCCTATCCAAACCACAGGTGGCGGGATGCAAACATAAAAAAAACTGGGAGATGCTGTACTCCGTTTCCAGTTCTCCAATTTCATGGGTCGCTTTTCCTTTGGAAAATAAGGAGGCCATTAGGTCCAGCATCATGGAAAGTCCTGCTCCTTTCCAAAGTCCCATGGGCAGTGCCAACTGCTTGGCGAGGATAAAGGCCGGATTTTTGGTCAGGTTCCCCTGCTCATCGAATCCAGCATCAAAAGGCATTTCAATGTCTTTTTTCTGAAAACCGCTCATCTTCCCATATGAAAACTGGGTCATGGCCATGTCCAAAACCAGGGCATCTTCTCCCCTGGGAATGGCCATCACCAATGGATTATTCCCGACTTTGGGTTCACTCCCTCCCCATGCCGGCATGTTGGGTAAGGTATTGGTGAAACAGATGGCCACGCAACCTGCTTCGGCGGCTTGCCACCCGAAATTCCCCCCTCTCATCCAATGATTGGTATTATTTAAAGCGACGCAGCCCATTCCATTTCCCTTCGCCATTTCGATTGCCCTTCCCATGGCATGTTGGGCATTGAACATTCCGGGACCAAGGTGACCATTCCATCTTTCAAATACAGGAAGGGCAAATTCCAGGCTAGGTAAAGCATGGGGATCTACCCAACCTTTTTCTACCATTTCCAGAAAAGCAGGAAAACGGTTCAGCCCATGGGAAGCCACCCCGTCCAAACTGGCTTTGGCAAACAAGGTGGCACAAACCGAAGCCTTTTCCGGGGAAAACGTTTTCATCTTAAGAATGGATTCAAAGGTGGACTGCAGTTCTATATAAGGAATCCTGCTCATGGGTGATTTTTTATTTAAGGTTAAATGATTTAATTTTGCACCCTATAATGCAATAAATAAATGGTAAATTAAAGGGGAAAGCCGGAAATTAATCATTTTTCAAACTTCATCAGATCGCATGAAATACATTGTATGTGAAAATCCCGGTAATTTCAGAGCAGGGGAAAAACCTTCTCCTGAACCGAAGAAAGGAGAAATATTGGTGCAGGTAAAAAAACTGGGGGTGTGTGGAACAGATTTACATGCTTTCATGGGAAACCAGGCTTATTTTACCTACCCCAGGATACTTGGGCACGAGATTGCAGCAGAAATACTGGATCCAAATGGTCACCCTGACTATGTCAAAGGGGATAAAGTGGTGGTGATTCCCTACCTCCACTGTGGTCATTGTATGGCTTGCCGTGTGGGCAAAACCAATTGTTGCGTTCAGTTGAAAGTATTGGGTGTACATACAGATGGAGCCATGCAGGGTCAATTGGCGCTCCCAGCCAGCCTTCTACTTCCTACACCGGATCTGAAATGGGAAGAGATGGCCACCGTGGAACCTCTGGCAGTTGCTGCCCATGCCGTCAAGAGGGCCAAAATTATCAAGGGAGAAAAAGTATTGGTAATGGGATGCGGACCTATTGGTTTGGCCTTAATTGTTTTTGCAAGATTGGCAGGAGCCGAAGTGACTGCCTTGGACATCAATGCCTGGCGGCTGGACCTGGCCCAAAATGATTTCGGAGCTAAACATCAAATTAATGCGGATATTTTGGCCAATGATGCTGTCCTGGCCAAGGCCCATCTGAACCATTACCATGCGGTTTTTGATGCTACAGGCAATAAAAAAGCGATGGAACTGGGACCCAGCTATATGGGCCATGGAGGGAGGTATGTTTTGGTAGGCCTCTACAAAAGTGAATTGGTATTCAACCATCCGGCCATCCATGCCAAGGAAACGTCCATCATTTGCAGCAGAAACGCCACCCGGGAAGATTTCCAATTGGTAATTCAAGCCCTTTCTGATAAATTGTTCCCAACTAAATCCTACATCACCCATCAAGTGAATTTTGAGGAAATCATCAATCAATTTCCCAATTGGAATAAGCCGGAAAATAATGTGGTAAAGGCCATGGTTACCTTTTAAATGACCCGTTCATAACCCCAATTTTCCGGTTGTAGATTGTTTTTTTGAAATCCTAAAATAATTTTCAAGATTGAATAAGGTAACCCGAAAGGAATTTAAATTAAAATGAATATCATCATCATCATTCCACTTTTCTTAACGCTCTTATTGTCTGGTGGATACACATGGGCGCAACAGGATGCCTATGAAATCATCAAAACCGGAAATGCCTTTATTGTCAAATCAAAAAATTATTCCCCAACTTCTCTGGAAGTTTCCAGGACTGGCTTAGACTGTTCTACAGCTTCCTTAAACGAGGAATTGAATTTCTCCAAAATCAAAGGTTTCATTGATGAGGAAATGGCCACCATTTTTCTGAACATTAAGATACAGGTAAGGGTTTACATCGATTTTCAGGGGGAAATTAATAATGTTTACTTTATTTCGGAAAATGATCCTTCAGAATATCCCATCGATTATGGACGGATCGAGGAAATAGTTCAAAGGAAATATAGGGTGGAAAATAATAAAAACTGCCTCCCAATTGAAGAAAACAGGTATATTTCATGGTATATCCCTTTATTTGAACTTTAATCCATACACGTCAGAATCAAGGTGAAAAATAAAACCCGACATTTTGGGTCGGGTTTTAAACTTTATTTCAAAAACAACATTTCTCTGTATTTCATCAAAGGCCAGAATTCATCGTCAACCAATAATTCAAGTTTGTCTACAGCATACCTGATTTTATCGAAATAGGATTCCTTTACATCAGTACTGTAAAGTTTGGCCTTTTCTGTAATGTCTTCAATTTTATTGACCTTTTTTCTGGCTTCAATCATTGCGCTGACATTCATTTTCAAGGATTCAATGTGCTTGCTGATTTCCTCAATGGTATCGATAGCCGCTCTATGGTCCAGCCCCAGCCCTTTAAGACCATTGGCATTCTCAATCAGTTTATTTTGATAAAGAATGGCAGTTGGAATAATATGATTCAAAGCCAAATCGCCCATCACCCTGGATTCGATCTGCACCTTCATAATATAATTCTCCAACCTTATTTCATGTCTTGCATGCAATTCCTTCTCATTCAACACATTGTGTTTCTTATAGAGATTGGTAACCTGCTTGGAAACCAAAACATCTAAGGCATGAGGGGTGCTTTTCAAATTGGATAAGCCTCTTTTTTTCGCTTCTATTTCCCACTCTTCTGAATAACCATCCCCTTCAAACCTTACTTTTTTACTTTCCTTTATGTATTTTCTCAACACATCAACAATCGCAAGTTTCTTTTCTTTGCCACCATCGATTTCCTTGTCAATATCCTTTTTAAGGTCTTTCAGCACTTCGGCCACAATTACATTCAGTGCGGTCATAGGACCTGCGGGATTGGCGCTCGATCCAACAGCCCGGAATTCAAATTTATTGCCTGTAAAGGCGAAAGGTGAAGTTCTGTTTCTATCCGTATTGTCCAATATGATTTCAGGAATTTTGGAAATACCCAATTTCATATACATATTATCCCCCTTTTCAATTTTGATATTTCCATTCTTCTCCAGTTCATCCAAAATACCTGTAAGGGTAGAACCGAGAAATATCGAAATAATGGCAGGAGGGGCTTCGTTGGCACCCAAACGAAAATCATTACCCGCAGAAGCAATGCTGGCCCTAAGCAGGTCTGCATTGTCATAGACTCCTTTGATGGTAGCCACTAAAAAGCAGAGATACTGAAGGTTCTCACGGGCGGAATTACTAGGTTGAAATAAATTAACACCTGTATCCGTAATCAATGACCAGTTGTTGTGTTTACCACTGCCATTCAATCCTGCAAAAGGCTTCTCATGAAACAGTACTTTCAAACCATGTTTTTCAGCCACTTTCTCCATTACATCCATTAATAGCAAGTTATGATCCGTTGCTTTGTTGATGTCCTCAAACAAGGGTGCTACTTCAAACTGGCCAGGGGCCACCTCATTGTGTCGGGTTGAAACGGGTATACCCAGCTTAAGGGCTTCAATTTCAAAATCCTTCATGTATTCTTTCACCCTTGATGGAATGGATCCAAAATAATGGTCATCCAATTGCTGTCCCCTGGCTGGATTGTGACCAAAAACGGTCCTTCCTGCCATCACCAAATCCGGTCGGGTTGCATACAGCGCACGGTCAATTACAAAATATTCCTGTTCTACTCCCAGGGATGGGGTTACCTTCCTGACATTTCTGTCAAAATACTGACAAATTTCCACCGCCGCATTATTGATGGCCTCTGTAGATCTGATCAAAGGCGTTTTAAAATCCAATGCTTCCCCGGTAAAGGAAACAAATATGGTCGGAATGCAAAGGGTTTGGTCAAAGATAAAAATAGGAGAACTGGGATCCCAGGCGGTATATCCCCTGGCCTCAAAGGTAGTCCTTATTCCTCCACTTGGAAATGAGGAAGCATCAGGTTCCTGCTGCACCAATGCACTTCCTTTAAATTTCTCCATGCCGGCATGGGCATCAAAAAAAGTATCATGTTTCTCTGCCGTAGAACCTGTCAAGGGCTGAAACCAATGTGTATAGTGGGTGGCTCCTTTCGAAAGGGCCCAACTTTTTACTGCAGTAGCAATCTCATCTGCAGTAGACATGTCGATCTTAGTTCCTTTCTCTATTGCGGTTTTTACTTTCTGGAAAATGGAGGAAGCAAGGGATTCCTGCATCTCTTTTAAACCAAATACCTGTGATCCAAAGTAATCGGAAATTTTTAAGGAAGGTGCCACAGCGGTAACCCGAGGCCTGGACTGTACCTTCATTAATGCTTGTTGTCTTAGTGTTGCCATTGTTTGATTTTGTGGTTTAAAAACTACTTACAAAAGTAGGAAAATAAATGAATTTACAACAAAATTGGTAAAAATTAGAGGTGATTACCGTCAAATTTATAGTATTGTCAAAAAAAATAGCTAATTTATCAATCAAACCACTTAATTTTTGGGGCCTACCCTCCTTTTTTTGCAAAATTGAAAACTTCAAAGATATTCCCTATTTTTGCGGTCTGAACTTAAATACCAAAGGCTTTGAAAAAGGTAGCATTCTATACATTGGGCTGTAAACTTAACTATGCAGAAACCTCCACCATCAGCAGGATGTTTGAAAAGAAAGGGTATGAAAAAGTCCCTTTTGACATGCAACCGGATATTTTTATTATCAATACCTGTTCGGTAACAGAAAATGCAGATAAAAAATGTAAAAAAATCGTTAGGGAAGCCAAAAAGATTTCTCCTCATTCCTATGTGGCGATTATAGGTTGTTATGCCCAACTCAAGCCACGGGAAATCGCAGAAATAAAAGGAGTAGATGCCGTGCTTGGTGCTGCCGAGAAATTCAGATTGATCGACTTGCTGGATGGATTTGCGGCCAACCAGGAAACCAAGGTATTGGCTACTGAAATTCAGGATGCATCGGTTTTTAACCCTGCCTATAGCATTCATGACCGAACCAGAACCTTTCTTAAAGTTCAGGATGGCTGTAATTATGGCTGTGCCTTCTGTACCATTCCCCTTGCAAGGGGTAAAAGCCGGAGTAATACCATTTCCAACATCCTGGACTCCGCAAGGGAAATCGCCCGAACTGAAGTAAAGGAGGTAGTACTTACTGGGGTAAACATCGGAGATTTTGGAATCCAAAACGGCAAAAGAGTTGAAAATTTCATCAATTTGCTGATGGCATTGGATGAGGTGGAAGGCATTGCCCGGTTTAGGATTTCTTCCATCGAACCCAATTTATTGACCAATGAAATCATTGACTTTGTCGCGCAGTCCAAGAAATTTGTTCCCCATTTTCATATCCCCCTCCAATCGGGGAGCAATTCCATTCTTAGACAGATGGGTAGAAGATATTTGAGGGAACTTTATGTAGATCGGGTGGAAAAAATCAAATCCCTGATGCCCCACTGTTGTATTGGGGCAGATGTAATCGTAGGATTCCCGGGAGAAACAGATGATCACTTTTTGGAATCCTATGAATTTTTAAATATTCTTCCGCTTTCCTACCTTCATGTATTTACTTATTCTGAAAGAGCCAATACCAGGGCAACTGATATGGAGGGAGTTGTTCCAATGAAAACCCGGATCAAAAGGTCCAAAATGCTCCGGATCCTTTCTGAAAAAAAACGAAGACATTTTTATGAGGAAAATTTGGGTAATAACCATCAGGTGTTATTTGAAGAAGATGTTGAAAATGGAAAAATGAATGGGTTTACCGAAAATTATATTAGGGTGGCCGCAAAGTATGACCCCTTGTTAATCAATGAAATCAAAACCCTTACATTGAGCCATATTAACGAAGTGGGAACCGTAGAGGCATTGGAGCCTGAAAACCAACTTAATTATTATTGATTACTCATTTCTTGCCTCCGTTCATGTAGTTTTTTTAAATTAAATGGAAATTTCTGGCCATTTTGATGCCCTATTTGCATCTTACCTTTAAATTGTAACCATATTTATTGATCCGACAAATCTGTAATTTCCCATGCAATTGAATATTAGAATAAACCTGCTCATTTTTTGTTGCCTGTCCATTTGTATCCCCTTGTGGGCCTTTCAAGAAAGAGAGATAGAAAATGATCCCTATCAGCCTCAAATGATTTCAGAAGATGGCAGTTGGTGTTGGTTTCAGGATGACAGAGCCATTTTGAGCGGAGATAAAGTTTTTTTTTCGGGGGTCACCTCCTCAGGCAATAATACGATCACGGAATGGAACCTCAATACCCACCTTACCCAAACCACCCAATTGAGCTCGGGAAGCCTCCCTGCAGACGACCATAACGTCGGGGCATTAATGATAAGGCCGGATGGAAAAATTCTAACCGTTTACGCAGGCCATAGCATTGATAGCCTGGTAAGGTACCGGGTTTCCAAATCAGCATCGCGGATTGATGACTGGCAGGAAGAAAAACAATTTAAAACCAATGGAAGGGTTTGTTATTCCAATGTTTACCGTTTAGAGGACACCGGGATGACCTATAATTTTTTTAGGGGAAATGAAAGTAATCCCCATTATCTGGTTTCATCAGACGATGGAGACAGCTGGAAATTTGGTGGCAGGCTATTTGAATTTCGTGGAAGGTCCTATCTCCGGTATGCTTCAGATGGAAAAAAAAGGATTCATTTCATTACAACGGATGGACATCCCAGACATTTTAACAATAATATCTATCATGGGTATATAGAAAATGATCAGGTTTACCGTTCAGATGGCACCTTGGTAGGGCCATTAAGTTCAACCACCAAAAGTAACTTCAAACCCTCCGACTTTACCATGGTTTACAATGGTGATTTGGCCACCAGAACCGACGTAGCATGGACAAGTGATATCAAACTGGATGAGAATGGTCTTCCCTACATCGTATTTTCTGTGACCAAAGACCCGATTACCAGAGGAGAGACCCAACATACCAGCCTTGGGGGAAATGATCACCGCTATCATTTTGCCCAATGGGATGGAGAAAAATGGATAGAAGATGAAATTGCATTTGCAGGAAGCAGGTTGTATCCCGGGGAAAACGAATATACCGGTTTAATTAGCCTGCACCCAAAAAATAAGGATGTTCTATATTTTTCAACGGATGTGGATCCACAATCCGGTAATCCCCTTCTGGTGGATGGGGAGAGAAGGTATGAAGTATTCCGGGCGGAACGGTTGGGCTCGGGATCACCTTGGCATTTCACCCCGGTTACCTATCAATCCGCTTCAGATAATATCCGACCCATCGTGCTGGCAGATGATGAAAAAGAAGTAGTACTCTGGCTTTCGGGCAGGTATACTACCTACAGGGATTACCAGCTTAAGGTTTATGGAAAGGTGATGCCAACAGGTTTGTTGCAAAAAGTAGAATCCCCAAAAAAAATCCTGTTTTTAATCAGCAAAGACCCCAATAATTATGAGGCCCATTGGACCATACCAGCTTTTGCGGCGAAATTGATGAAGGAAAGTGGGCATCAAACGCAGGTGATCATAGGGGAAGGGGAAAGACAAGCATTCCATTTACCAGGTCTTGATGCTATAAAGGAGGCGGATCTGGTGGTCACCTTTTTAAGAAGGGTGGCCATATCCCACCAACAAATGGACCTGATCCAACAACACCTCCAACTGGGCAAACCCTTGGTGGGAATCAGAACGGCCAACCATGCCTTTTCAGTAAACGATGAAAATATACCGGAAGGATATGAGGATTGGTGGGAATTTGTACCTGAGATTCTGGGACATGAAAATCAGGGTTATGGCCCTGCCAATGAGAAAACCAAAGTACTTAAAAAAGGCAAGTCAAAGCAACTATTAAAAAATATACCGGGATATCCGTGGTTCAGTAATGGCAATATCTATTTAATCCATCCCACATTGGATAAAAAATCAAAAGTCATACTGGAAGGACAATCAGCAGAATACGCTGAACCGATTGCCTGGACAAGAAAAGTCAATAATAGCAAAATCTTTTATACTTCTCTGGGTTACCCAACAGATTTTCTGCATCCAAATTTCCTGCGTTTGTTGAACAACGCCATCAATTGGTCCTTAAATTAAATACCTATTCACATGAAAAAAAACAAGTTTTATTATTCAATTAGTTGGATCCTCCTTGCGGCTGCAATGTTTGTGGCATTTATCAGTATACCACCACAAAATGAGGACTGGGAAGTGCTTTTTGATGGCCAATCCACTGAAAAATGGAGGAGCAAACAAAGCCCGAATTTCCCTTCAAAAGGTTGGAAAACAGAAAACGGCACGCTTTTCTTGGATGGAAAGGGGGGTGGGGACATCATCACCAAAGAAAAATACAGCAATTTTGAACTGGTCTTCGAATTCAACCTCACAGTAGGTGCCAACAGTGGGTTTAAATATTTTGTGGATACCCTATACAAAAATAACACTGACCAAATGATGGTCAATGGACCGGAGTACCAGATCATAGATGATTATAATTATAAAGGGATTCAAGATGATCCAAATGGTACCAGTTCCTCAGGTGCTGCTTACTTATTGTATGCCCCTAAAAACAAAACCCTGCATCCGCATGGGGAATGGAATACCGGTAAGATCATTGCCAAGGGAAATAAGGTGGAACATTGGCTCAATGGGGTCAAAGTGGTCAATTATAAAAGGGGAAGCAAGGATTATTTGAAAAGAAAAGCAGCCACCAAATTCAAGGATGACGCCCAATATGGCGAATTGGAAAGCGGGCACATCCTACTTACGGATCACAATGACAAAGTTTATTTCAGAAATATCAAAATCCGAAGATTATAAACCCCTTTTATTGGGATAAAATGCTTTCCGGATGAAGTCTGGGTAAACACCAAAAGGGGAAAAATACCTTTGTATGAAAATTTGAATTTCTGCAAGGGTAGGTTTTCCCTACTTCAACTCTTTTAACATCGTATCCAGGGTTTGGTCAAATTGGGTTTTTATTTTTGTCTGATCGGTAAGCTCCCAATAACTTTGCTTGTTAATTACCAAAGCCTGCGTGGCTACAATCCAGCTTTGGGTCCACCCAGTGAGGGTCCCCCATGCCCCCCAGCCTACATCTGCATTGGAAGCCCAAAATTCCCACCTTTCGTAATCAAAAGCCCTGAACCAGGCCCAGCGGCAAAATCATCCTTGCCCGCTCCTGCTGTATCCCATTGGTCCATAACCATTCGTCGGGATAGCTATCCATAGTGGTCTGGATGGCTAATTTGGTCCGCTCCAAAAACGGAGTGTATTCGGTCTTGTCATACAGCCATATGTAAAGGGCCCACATCCAGGATTCAAAATGCGGAGCGGGATTGGTAACGGAACGGTTATGAAAATGCCGCCATCCCAAGCGTTGAAGGTCTTTGTTTTCCAGCCTATTGCCACGAAAACCGCTTTGGCCTGTGGTTCTGAAATTGCCCAGGATGGCTTCCACCATCTCCTTATCCCATTGCTCAGTTTCAAGATGGGCGGAGGCCCCTAATATGCCTAAGATGGCCCTGGCATTATCATCACCATAATACACTCCCGGGTAGGTGTAAGACCAGCCTATCAACCCAAAGGCTGCTGAGTCCGGATGATTCCTGGGACCCGATCGCAGGTTTTCCCTGAAGATAAAATCAATAAGATTTTCGGCCCTGTCAAAATAAGATTGCTGATCCAATAAATCCCCAAAAGGTTTGCCAATGGTCCTCCGGACCATATCTGCCCTTAGCAAAATCGGACAACTTTGTCAGGGACAAAAAACCTTCCCCTTCTTTAACCAGTAAAGGATATACCGGAACATCGGTAAGGCCGTATGCTGCTTGGTCCAGTCCGGCAACTTTGGCCAAAACCACCATGGGTTGGTCATGTGTCACCGGAATGATAAGACAATCATTTATTCCTAAAATACTCATCGGTGACAAGGTACTTCCAAATGCCTCCGAAACGACCACTCCCCGCTCCAGTCTGGTCCGAATGGCTTCTTGGGAAAGGTCCCTGCCCGGAAAAATGGAAGGGTATTCCAAATAATATCGGATGTCTTTCTCCTCCATCATTTCCACCAGCCCTTTCTCGACAGGAACCCTTTTTCCGGGGTATTGATCCGCCACTATCAAAAGGACAGCAGAAGCAGGAATTTCATTTACTGCCTTTCCCAGGTCTGAATAAATTTCCAAATCAAAACCTTCCGATTTCAACCAAATAAACAAGTCATTTTCCACATCCCCTACTCCATAAATGGTGTCTCTTGTCGATGCTAAACCACCTGTGATGATGAAAATGTAAAGAATAGCGGCAGAAAGAAATTTGAACATATCCCGGAAACGATTGAGTGAAAAACAATGCAATATACATTTATAAATAATCTAAAAAAATCTTAGTTACCAAATGATATAGGGCTAGATGCCCTTCAAACGCTGCAACCTATAGGCGATCGAATAAAAAACACTGCTAACCCAATAAATAATCCTTTTTTATTAGGCAAAAGAGAGATGAAATTGTTAAATTTAAAAAAAACTTCTTTAAACCTAAATAAATGCATTTTAAATTTTTACCCCTATTGATATTTTTCATCCTCAGTTGGGGTTTATGCTGTGCTTATTCTGAATGGGAGAAGGATTCCACCCAAAATGAAGGTACTATGGATAAAACCTGGACCATTATCAATAAAGGTGTGGGTGGAAATAACTGCATGGATCTTCTGGCCAGGATTCAACCTGATATTATCCAAGAAAATCCGGATATGGTGTTTATTATGGTTGGCGTTAATGACATGATCAATCTCCATAAATTTGTGGATTACCATACATTTAAAAAAATTTACCAAAAAATCATCACCAAGTTAAAACAGGCCGGGATTGAAACTGTTTTGTTAAACCTGACCCCTGTAGATACCAATGCCATTTCTTCCAGGTATGAGTTGGAATTTTTTGATTCTCCTCCCATTATAAAAATCAATGAGGCCAATGCCATCATATCAGAATTGGCGAAGACCAATAATTTAAAAATGATTGATCTACACCAGGAATTTTTAAGTAGAAAATCCCCCCATCCAGGAAAAAATTCTTTGATAATGAATGTGGCCAATTCGGGCGAACCGGATGGGGTGCACCCTACCAGTGAAGGCCACAGGATTATTGCTCAAAAAATATTTGAATACCTTGTGGTGAGTGGAAAGATTCAGGGTAAAAAGAAGATCATATTTTTTGGAGACAGCATTACATTCGGGCCCAATGTGCCGGGCAGTGGGACCAGTGAAGGAGAAACCTACCCTGCCCATTTAAAAAACATGATACAGTGGGATTTTTTGGCACCCTATTTTTCGATTCCCTATGAATATGAAAACCTAAAAGGCAGCTATAAGGATCCTTTGATTTTTGAGGACAGCTCTTTGGTAAAAGATGTAGCCGATTGGGAAATGAGAAGATCAGAAATATTGGGGAAATGGCATTCAAAAATGGGGAAATGGCCCTCATTTATTAAAGGACAGGGATTTCAGGTTTTGAATATTGAGGAAAAAGAGCAGTTTATCCAAAAGAAAATAAAATTTGAATGGGTACCTGGCCAATTTACAGAAGGCTATTTACTGATTCCCTATCATGCCAACAATTCTCCTGCAGTGGTAACGGTATACTATGAACCGGAAACTGCCATAGGAAAAGGAAAGCCACAAAGAGATTTTGCGCTTCAATTGGCCAATAGAGGATTTGTGACCCTCTCTCTAGGTACCACCGAAACTACTGAAAATGAAACCTATTCCATTTATTACCCACATATAGACAGTGCTTCTGTAGAACCTTTGTCGATGTTGGCCTACGCTGCGGCAAATGCCTGGCACCTGCTAGCGGAAATGCCGGAAGTGGATCACGAAAAAATTGGAATTGTTGGCCATTCTTATGGCGGCAAATGGGCCATGTTTGCCTCCTGTTTATTTGAAAATTTCGCAGCAGCAGCCTGGTCTGACCCGGGCATCATGTTTGACAAGCGCCGACCGAGTATCAATTATTGGGAACCTTGGTATTTGGGTTACCATCCTCCCCCATGGAGAAAAAGAGGCGTTCCGGATGAAGAAAACCCTGCTAAAGGGCTTTATCCCTTACTTTTGGAAGAGAATATGGATCTTCATGAACTTCATGTTCTGATGGCTCCACGGCCTTTTCTGGTATCAGGGGGCTCAGAAGACCCCGAAGAAAGGTGGATCCCATTGAATTACAGTTTGGAGGTCAATCAATTATATGGGCATAAAAACAGGGTAGGCATGACCAATAGAGAAGATCACTCTCCCAATGAGGCATCCAACGAAATCATTTATACTTTTTTTGAGTACTTTTTAAAACCCTGATTGATTGCGCTTAGAAATGTCGGCGATTTAAAATCTCGGAGAGAATCACCGCATCTTTTACATGTTCCGGATTTTTGAGCATGGCGGCATATTTGCTTCTTCCCTGGTATTCTTCTGCTACATCCTCTACACTTCCCAATAATTGTTTATTGTCATTGATGTCCACCTGATCATCCAATTTCACCAGGGGTTGGTTGAGTTCGCGATAGGGATTTTTGTAATTTTCTTCATATTCCACGGGTTCTGAAAATTCCTCCTGATAAGGAACTTCTACTTGTTCGCTCACTTCCTTTTCGATAGAATCCCCAGCAGGCTTTAAATCACTTTCTCTTTCCAACTGCTCATTTCTTATTTCCCTTAACATTTCATCAAAAGAAACACCTCTTTTTGGGGGTGAATGCCCGGTTTCATTACCACTTTCATCATCAGTTGGGATTGAGGTCTTATCTGCCTTCTTTTGGATGAAAGTAGTATAAATAAAATAGGCTAAAATGGCAATAATGTAGAAGATGGTTCCAGAATCCATAAAATACGGTCAATTTTTCCGTTTCAATTTAACAATTTAAAGTTAAACCATCCTTACTCTATTTAATAATTTATATTTTTTGTATGAATATAACCAAATTTGATAATTTGGGCTGACTAATATGAGATGTGGGTGGCTAATCCATAAAAACCGTATTTCGAGATTCAAACTACATTCATTTTATGATTTAAATCAGTTCAGACTAATTTTTACCCATATGACCTAATAAAATACAATTTTTTTTTTATATATTTATGACAGGAAGAAAAAGACCAACTTCTCACCTTAAACCCTATCAATAAAATGAAACCTGAAAATAATATATCATCCGTTTTAGAGCTGAACTATCCTTTTCCCAACCTTTTGGTAAAAACCAGATATGGCAATGTTCATCTCAAGTCCTTAATCGGTGACAAACGAACCATCGTATATACCAATCCCATAGACCTTATTCCAAGGCATGAGCAGGAAATTGAAGGGTTCATCCAGGAACTTGCACAATTAAAAAAGCTGAATTTCAGTTTATTTGGATTCAACAAAGGTACCTTTCAAGACCATTTAAAATGCCTCAACTGGGTAAATTCTTATTTAGGAGAGGAGCAGGTATTTCCGGTCTTTTACGAACCAGATCAAGTGGATCAGGTTGATCAACTTACAATTGGATCGGCAGATCTGAAAGAAACCAAATTAATCAATCCCGTATATTTTCTTGATAAAGACGGATTCACAAAATTGGTATTGAATGGAATAAACCCTGATAATAGAAAATTAGGAAAAATATTGGAAATGGCTTCCAAAATGGTTTTGTCAGAACAACGGTTCAATTCCCCTATTCCAGTAAGAAATTAAGGTTTTTTACTGGAATATGGGGCCTTTCTTCGAATGCTGATACGTTGACCTATGGTTCAGGCAGTAATCAACTTAAGATCGGATGCATTTACATCCGATTTTTTTTCATTCCTTTTGGGTTGGGAATGATTGTTCAGTTCTTTTTCCGGCTGGGATTTTAATTTTTTTATACAGGCTTCAATTTCAGCTCCAGTCTCAATTTTCACCTTGTTACAAACGATGGTTCCATGAACAATTCCGGACTCTCCAATGATGGCAATGTCGGAAGCCATGATTTCACCAACAACTTCACCCATTACTGAAATTTGGTTGGCTTTTACATTTCCAATAATCTGGCCGGTTTTACCAATTATTATTTTCTTAGTCGTTGTGATATTGCCTTGAACAATTCCTTCTATTCGAACGTCATTAACGGATTCGATGTCTCCGATCATCCGAAATCCTGGCGCAAAAAAAGAGGTGGAACTTGGTCCTTCCAAAGCCGGGTTTGATTTTTTTTCTGAGGTCCACATAGTAAAAATTAAATTTGAAAGATGAATGAATGATTATGACTACTATTAAAGGTTTGAAATAGTACAAATGCCTCTAAATTTTCTATAAATTAAAAGCAAGTTTTTGTCATTCACAAGAGAAAATTTCACAAAGCATTTATTGGGTATTAAATTCAAATTTTCCGTATATATTATTGCAAATTGAATTTTTCCAATTTGATAAAACAACTAATAAAGGATTCTATAAAAATTTATTAAAAAAATATTTTTTCAAAATGTGATTATTTTAAAATAAAATTTAATTTAAATAAATAGAGAAAATTTAAAGACATTTATCGGGGAGCAAAAAGCAAAAATTATGGTATTTTTGAGGAAATCCACTTCATTTTGTTTTGAATCAATGATCAATAAAAAATCATTCAATCAGAAAAAAATATATTTGGAAATGCATAATACCGCATTTAAATTCATTTTCAGGTAGAATCCACCCTGTTTTATTATTTAAAAAATTATATTATTTATTCAATTAATCAAATTAAAAGGCCATTATCTTATCGCTATTACGTTAAAACTTATTTTTTCAAAGTCCATTTTGTTAATCCTTATTAAAGTTATATATTCGAGAAATATAACAATGAAAAGAATTTTAACATCAATTTTGAGGGTTATTAATTAACGGAAATTATGAAACAAAAACTTGAAACTGTTATAGTGGATGATGACATGTTAACCCTCCATTATATCAAAAATATAGTAAAAACAGCACCCATTAATGGCCCCATCCACACCTCTGAAAACGGAAAATTGGCCTTTGAAGTCCTGGATGGCCGTAAAGAAGATTGTGATACCATTTTGGTTTTTCTGGATATCAACATGCCTGTAATGGACGGATGGGCCTTTTTGGAACTGCTTCAATATAAAGATTACAAACATAAAATTCAGGTGGTCATGGTAACGTCCTCCACAGATCCCGCTGACAAACTGAAATCCAACAAGTATCCACAAGTAATCGGTTATCTGGAGAAGCCGGTATATCCTCAGGTGTTTGCTGAAATTTTTAACTTATTTGATAAAAACATAGTCATTACCAAAAACCAGAACAAACAATTGGATTAATAGCCTCGAAATATAACCTTTGCAAATGGCCATCATCATTAATGACCATTTTTATTTTTCCAAAATGAAAAACAAATCCAGTCCTTTAGCGGAGTCATCTACCAGCAGATAATCGGTATGGTGGAGGTTGGTTACCTGCTCACCATACTTTTTATGCAATTTATTCCGGTTCACCCGGTTTAATATTTCATAAGGGATTTTTAACCAACTGGAAGGCAGCCAATACTGAAGGTTGAAGAAATCCCATTTCGTTATTTTGTTTACAGAGATCCGATTGGCATGGTGATAGTCCCATACTTTTTCATTACCCCCGATACCTCTGGGGGTAACCTTCCTGAAAACAGAACCGCACAGGGCCAAAAGTTGATCGGGTAAATATTCACGTATATGCCATGGATTCCGGCTTAAGGTAAACTTGTTATTGGGTGTTGAAATAATCGCCTTACCCCCAGGTTTAAGCACCCGATGTATTTCCTTTAAAAAAAGCAGGTCATCCTGAATATGTTCAATGACCTGAAAACTTACCACCGCATCAAAAGAATTATTGGGTAGTTTATCCAGGGGCGGAATATTGGCTTGATCGAAAGTATGAGCAGGATACCTGATTTTCAACTTTTCAATGATTTCGCCAATCTTATCCAGTCCATGATAACTGTCCACCAAAGGAGCCAATATTTCTACCCCTCTGCCTTCCCCGCAACCGATTTCGAGCAAATCACCAGAAACCATATCCTTGGCAGCAATGTAGGCCTTTAAAAGACGTTGATGAATTGGGTTATCACTGATCAACTTATCGGATGTTATTTCCGTTGTATAGGTAGCCATTTAAAATTTTATTATTTTCAGCAAAATTAAGGTTAATTTTTAAAACCGACTATAAAAAAAATAAAGTCATTGAACATGAACAGACGCATCGGAAGCATCTTTTTGCTTTTCAGCTTAACATTATCCGCTTATTCTCAAACCAATCTACAAGGAATCAATCAAAGTCTCCGGTATTCCAGGTATTCCAGAATTTCCCTGAAAGTAATCCCCATTGAAACTGAAAAAAGAACATTTAAGTTGCAATTGGTGGTGGAAAAAATAGAAGAAACATCCAATTTTGACGATTACCTTTTTTCCTACACCATTGTGAACAGCTTCGATCAGAATATTACAGATGATATGATCGTGGCCTTGGATGCAGACCTTTTGAAAAAAGATACGGACCGCCATTTTTATTTTGAGGAAACCGTAGAAATTCCACAAGGTGAAAATCAGGCCTTCGTAATCTTTCAGGCCAAGGATACTCGGCAAAATGATGAATATATCTTCCACACAGACCTCATCAGTCCCTTTATGGTTGATCCCCCCAATTTTGGAGCCTATTATGGTAACGATATTCCTTTTGATCAGAATTTCCTAAATGCAGGAGAATCATTATTGTTCAAAAGTCAAAAAGGCATCAATCTGTTTGGGTATTTCTATCCCAGGGAATTCCCCATCCCCCTGCCTCCTATGGAAACCAATCCGCAGGCCGTTCCCAAAGAAACAGAGGTGGAAACATTAGGAAGTTTTTTGGTCAACGTGCCGGTACCATTCGAAAAAGAAGGGTATTATTTTATTCAATCCGATACCACAAAACCTTCAGGAATTTTATTGAAAACAGTAAGCAAAACCTTTCCAAGGGTTTCCACTTGGGAAGAAATGATTGAGATGGTCACCTATATTTCAACCCGTAAAGAACATGAAGCCCTGCTGGAAGCAGACAACAAAAAACTGGCATTGGATGCTTATTGGATAAAAATGACAAGGGATGAGGAAACCGCCAAAAAGACCATCAAGGAATATTTTCGTCAAATAGAATTTGCCAATATCCTCTTTACAGACTTCAAAGAAGGCTGGGCAACGGACCGGGGAATGATCTATACCATTATGGGACCCCCTCAGGAAGTTTACTTCAATGTCGACAAAGAAACCTGGGTATACCTTTCTCAGGGTTCAAATTCCAAAATAACCTTTACCTTTGCGAGGA
>JBBDSA010000073.1:0-19533 GCA_040905165.1 Cyclobacteriaceae bacterium
ATTTTGGGTGCATACAAATTGATTTTATGGATTACTTAGCAAGTCTTAACCCCCCTCAAAGGGCTGCAGTTGAGAAAACGGAGGGGCCAGTAATGATCATCGCCGGAGCTGGTTCAGGCAAAACCAGGGTATTGACCTATCGCATTGCCCACCTTATCCGTGCTAATGGAGTAGATCCCTTCCAGATTCTTTCCCTTACCTTTACCAATAAGGCCGCCAGTGAAATGAAACATCGGATAGAAAAGTTGATTGGGCTTGAGGCGAGGAATACATGGATGGGAACTTTTCATTCGGTTTTTGCCAAAATCCTTAGGGTGGAAGCGCATAAACTAGGCTATCCTTCAAATTTTACGATTTATGATACCGATGACAGCAAATCGCTGATACGGTCTGTTGTCAAGGAAATGAAATTGGACGATAAAGTCTATAAGGCCAATACCGTGCTTTCAAGAATTTCAGGAGCCAAAAACCGATTGATTTCCTGGCAGACTTATCTCAACGATCCTTTTGTCAAAGCCGACGATGAAGCCGCTATGAAACCCAGGATGGGAGAAATTTATAAAACTTACCAATCCAGGTTATTCCGATCTTCCGCCATGGATTTTGATGATCTTTTATTTAACACCAATGTCCTTTTCAGGGATCACCCGGATGCCCTGTATAAATACCAGCAACGCTTTCGCTATGTCATGGTGGACGAATTTCAGGATACCAACCTGTCCCAATACCTGATCACTAAAAAACTGGCCGCCGTACATCAAAACATTTGTGTAGTGGGAGATGATGCCCAAAGCATATATGCTTTTAGGGGAGCGGATATCCAAAATATCCTCAACTTTGAAAAAGACTATCCTGACCTTTTTGTAGTCAAATTGGAACAAAATTACCGGTCTACCAAAAACATCGTCAACACCGCGAATTCCATCATTGCCAAAAACAAATCACAGCTTAAAAAGAACATTTGGACAAAAAATGATGACGGTGCTTTTATAGAATTGATGAAGGCTTCTTCAGACAATGAAGAAGGCAGGATAGTGGCGACCACCATATTTGAAGAAAAAAACAACAAAAAGCTCAACAACAGTGATTTTGCCATCCTTTACCGAACCAATTCCCAGTCACGGTCCATGGAGGAGGCCCTTCGGAAATCAGGGATCAGCTATAGAATTGTGGGCGGGCTGTCCTTTTATCAAAGAAAAGAAATCAAAGACCTCATGGCCTACTTCAGGTATGTGGTGAACCAGGAAGACGAAGAGGCCTTTAAGAGGATCATCAATTATCCCAAAAGAGGGGTGGGTAATACCAGCGTTGAAAAAATGATGATTGCCGCCTATGAACATGACATCCCCCTATGGGAAGTAATCAGCAACAGCAATAGCTTTTTGACGGGTAGGGCCGCCAATTCGGTGGATGATTTTTGCACCATGATCAAAAGTTTCAAAATCGAAGCGGAACGGAAAGACGCTTTTGATTCTGCCTCCTCCATAGCCAAGCAATCCGGGCTGTTGAAGGAATTGTATGAAGATAAAACCATTGAAGGGCTTAACCGGTATGAAAATGTTCAGGAATTGCTGAATGCCATCAAAGAATATGTGGATAATCTGGAAAACGAAGACAAAAGTCTCGGTGCCTTCTTACAGGAAATTGCCCTGTTGACAGACGAGGATCAAAACAAGGACAACCAGGATACGGTCACATTAATGACCATCCATTCATCCAAGGGATTGGAATTCAAATATGTATTTGTAGTGGGGATGGAAGAAGATCTTTTCCCATCTCAAATGATGATGCAAAGCCGGGAAGACCTCGAAGAAGAACGAAGACTCTTTTATGTGGCCGCCACACGGGCCATGGAAAAATTATACCTCAGCTATGCCACCACACGTTACCGGTACGGCCGTTTACTCAATTGTGAACCCAGTCGTTTTTTGGAAGAAATAGATCCAGCCTTTATAAAAGTGAACAAAAAACTGGGGAGCAGCATATCGCCGAGTTTCCGGGAAAGCGAAGGGAATCAGGGTTTCGTTGGGCTGAAAAGACCCGCGATCCGACAGCATACTACTGCTAAGGTCCATACGCCGAGTTCTGACTTTAAACCTTCTAACACGAACAAACTAAATGAAGGCATGAAAATTGAGCATCCAAAATTCGGATTTGGAAAAGTCACTGCCATAGAGACGGAAGGCACTAACCGAAAAGCCCATATCCACTTTGAGCATTTTGGTGATAAAACTTTATTACTTAGCTTTGCAAAACTTCGGATAGTAGAACAATAAAAATAAAAATTAAGGTACAGCATAGGACAAGTCCTGATATTTGCGAATTTTTAGTATATTATAAAAAGTTCAGGAAACTTAAATGCAGGTATCATGATAGACAATCAAAAGCCTATAAACAAAGTTATTTTGAAAGAATACGGAAAAAACATCCAGAAACTTGTCGATTACGTCAAGACAGTCCCCAATGAAGAAAAAAGGACGGAATATGCCTTTGCATTGGTAGAATTAATGAAGCAGCTCAATCCGCAGCTGAAATCTGAAAATGACCAAAAATTATGGGATGATCTATATATCATGTCTGATTTTGAACTTGAGGTGAAAGCTCCTTTTCCCATGCCTCCAAAAGAGTTGTTGGGAAAAAAACCTCAGACCATAGGTTATCCCGTAGGGGAAGTAAAGTTCAAACATTATGGTAGAAACATCGAAAAACTGATAGAAAAAGCGATCGAAATTGAAGATGATGATGAACAGGAAACTGCCCTCATTTATATCGGCCAATTGATGAGAAGTTTCCACTCTACCTGGAATAGGGAAAATTTTGATGATTCCATCATCATTGATGATATCAAAACACTTTCGAAAGGCAAATTGCACATTGACCTGGAAAAAGTTCAAGAAAACGGATTGTTTGAAACCAGTATGAGAAGGGACTTTAAAACCAATGTTGCCACCCCGGCCTCCAATACTTCCAACAATAACAACGGAAGAAGAAATTTCAGCGCAGGAGGAAAAAGAAGGAACAACAATCCAAACAATAAAAAAAGAAGAAATTAATGGCTTCATTCCGGGTAAAAGGGGGGGTCAGATTAAAAGGAGAAATCATTCCCCAAGGTGCTAAAAATGAAGCCCTCCAAATCCTGTGTGCCGTATTGTTAACCCCTGAAGAGGTGACCATTCATAAGGTCCCCAATATCAGAGATGTGAACAAACTCATAGAACTTTTATCGGATATGGGTGTGCAGGTGGATAAAATCGGGTCGGAAAGTTTTCGGTTCAGTGCAAAAAAAATACGGTTAGATTACCTGGAAACCAAAGATTACCTAACCAAAGCATCCGGATTAAGAGGATCGGTTATGATTTTAGGGCCTATGTTGGCCCGTTTTGGTAAAGGAAGGATTTCCAAACCAGGGGGAGATAAGATAGGAAGGCGGAGAATGGATACCCATTTTTTGGGATTTCAAAAATTAGGCGCCTCCTTTCATTATGACGCCAAAAAAGAAATTTACAGGATAGATGGCAGCCACCTGGAAGGGTGCTACATGTTATTGGATGAAGCATCAGTCACAGGCACGGCAAATATTATCATGGCCGCTGTCATGGCAAAAGGGAAAACCACCATTTATAATGCTGCCTGCGAGCCTTATATTCAGCAGCTTTGCCTGATGATTAACCGTATGGGCGGTAAGATTACGGGTATCGGCTCCAACCTTTTGGACATAGAGGGAGTCAGTAGCCTAAAAGGAACAGAGCATACCCTGCTGCCTGATATGATCGAAATCGGTTCCTTTATCGGCTTGGCGGCCATGACCCAGTCCGAAATCACCATAAAAAATGCCAGAGTGGATAAGCTGGGATTAATTCCTGACACTTTTCGCCGGATGGGAATCCAATTGGAGATCAAAGGAGATGATATTTATATCCCTTCCCAAAATCATTATGAGCTGGAGACTTTTATCGATGGGTCCATCCTTACCGTTTCAGATGCCATATGGCCTGGACTAACCCCTGACTTATTGAGTGTGATCCTTGTCATCGCTACCCAAGCAAAGGGTACCGTGCTGGTCCATCAAAAAATGTTTGAAAGCAGGTTGTTTTTTGTAGACAAGCTGATAGACATGGGGGCCCAGATTATCCTTTGTGATCCCCATAGGGCTACCGTTATCGGTTTGGATAAAAAATACCCGCTTAAAGGCATCAGAATGACTTCTCCGGACATCAGAGCCGGGGTAGCGCTCCTAATAGCCGCCCTGTCCGCAGAAGGGACCTCGGTCATCGACAATATTGAACAAATCGACAGGGGTTACCAACATATCGATCAGCGTCTCAACGAATTGGGAGCTGATATCGTCCGGTTTGACTGAATCCCGTTCTGTTAAAACCTAAAGCATGGAATAATAGTACTTTTCTTATTCCTTTCTTTTGGATCTCCATAGAGGAAGGAATACCTAATGGAAAATTCATGTGCTCCTGCTGAGCTCATCAGATTAAGTTTGGACATGGTAAAGTCAAAACTGTAACCTATATCTATACCACTATTAAGTACCACCCCCAATAAAGCCACCAGGGATTCATTGTTGGGCAGGCTGTATTTTACAGGAAAACCACGGTACCATACCCCTACTACCAAGGGTTCGATAAAAAGCTGGGCCCCGATATCCAGTTGGTTAAAAGGATCCTGCCGCTTGTAATTAAAAGCAAAAAATGCAGACCTTTCCTGCCGGGTATTGCTGTAATAATTATTAATCATGCCTTCTGCCAACTCGAATTTTATTCCTCCATGAGCGGATAATTTCATGGGGAGTTTACTGAAATTACCATCGATAAAGGTCGTGTTGGGTTCAGAAAGGTGATGCCCTGATACCCCTAGCCAGAATTGGCTCGTATGGAAAACGGTCCCAAAATTAAAATCCGTGTAATTGTGCTTGTAGTCTTCCATAAATAATTCACCGCTATTATCATCTACCAACCCCCGCTCAATATCCAGCTGGGATCCAAAGACCAAATCTCCAAAATAGGCATCGCGGTTAATAAAACTTGCCTGCCCCCCAAACCTCAAAAAAGTATCCAAACCCAGGTGCAACTTGTAAGAATAAGACAAGCCTACCTCATTGGTACTGAGTTTGGATTGGCTTTGCCTACTGGAATTAAAAATAAGGCCTACGCCGGAATTGATATCAAACATATAATGATCAATATAAGCGGAATAAGAATCGAAAGAATGATCCAAACCCGGCCATTGCTTCCGGTAATTGGCACCCATTCTGGTCAGTTCAGAAGCACCGGTAAAGGCAGGATTCAAATACAGTGGAGCTGCATAAAACTGGGAATACTGGACATCCTGTGCCCTTCCGGCATGATAACAAGCCATTAATAAGACCAATGTAAAAATATTTTTCATAAGCGTCATGTCCAATCTTTAAAAAACGGGATTCGCCCTTATCCCACCTGTAATGTCACAACCCGGCGAGATCAGTTTACAAAACCAAGGTAAAAACCCCGGTTTTACTCCCTTCCTCTCCTTCCACCGAACGGAATACAATCTTATAAACATAGTTGCCATTAGGGCTCATTTTACCCCTGAGCATTCCATCCCATCCCTGATCTTCCAAACTGAAGGAGGAATAAACCAACTCTCCCCATTTATTGAATATGTGCAATTCAAAATCTTCCAATCCCCGGAATTTTGGAAGAAACGTATCATTCAAGCCATCACCATTGGGTGAGAAAGCATTGGGTATCAAAATCCGGTAAGAAGCCACTACCTCTAAGTCCAGGGTGGTATGTGACAGGCAACCCAGTACATCAAATGTGGTCAGTGAAACTGTATATAATCCTGGTCGGGCGTAGGTGTGCACGGGATTTTGCTCATTGCTCTTGTTGCCGTCCCCAAAATCCCATTCCCAGGTAAAGACATTGCCCAGGGTTTGATCCCTGAACTGAACAGGGTCATTTAGGAGAATTTCTCCCTGAATTCCTGTGGATATGACGGCATACATAAATTCAGCTTCTGTGAAGGCCAATGGCTTTTTCACCACCTCTGAAAGCTCCACCATGCAACCATTTTCATCGGTTATCCTGACGGTTATTAAACCGTCTTCCAGATAGGTCGTCGTGTTAACCTCTTTTTCTCCATTGCTCCAATCAATCTGATAATTACTTCCTGTACCACCCTGAATATCCACCCAGACTTCAAAGGTGAGGACTTCATTTTCACAGTCCACCTCAAGCCTGGTATTCAATTGCGCTTCCAACTTATCAGGTTCTTCTACCTCCAGGGTAAGCACCTGGGAGCAATGGTTATCATCCGTAACCATAACGGTATAGCTTCCTGCTTCCAGTCCATTCCTGTTTTGGGTACCCAATTCAGGACGGTCGCTCCAACTGATCCGATAGGGCTGCACCCCACCTATAATATCCAAATTGATAAAACCATTGTCGTCTCCATTGCAAACCAACAATTCCGAATAGGAAACCTTCACCTCTAAAAGTTTGGGTTCGGCCACACGGAATTCAGCCAAAGTGGTACAACCCATTCTATCTGTAATGCGAACCGAATAGCTGCCGGGAGAGAGATCCCTAATCATCCTACTGGAAGCACCATTGGACCATTCGTAATAATAAGGAGCTGTACCTCCCCTAACCTCCAGGCTGATGGCCCCATTTTCCTCTCCGAAACAGGAAATATCTTCAACGGTTTCATAGTAAGTCAGGCTTTCAGGTTCCCTGATTTGATAAGCAACTGTCGTAATGCATCCCACAGTATCTTCGATTGTGGCGGTGTAAACTCCCCCTGCCAGGTTGGATATTGTCAATTGATCCGCTACTCCATGACTCCAGGAAATTTTAAATGGTGTATCATTGTTGTGGACGGCAATTTGGATCATTCCATCATTTGCACCAAAACAGGATACCCCATTGATGGCTTCCAAGCTCACATTCAAATCCCTGGGCCGAATGATTTCAACTGTCTCCTCCACCCAGCAGCCTTTTGCATCGGTCACCTGTAACCTATAAATCCCTGAATTAAGGTTGGTAAGGGATGAAGTGGTGGCCCCATTTGACCAAAGGAAGGTATAGGGAGCCTGGCCTCCAGAAACAGTCGCTGATATCTCGCCCCTTTCGTCATTGCTGCATATCCCAAACTTTCCGGTGAGCTGAACATCCATGGGTGAAGAAGGGCCCGGAACATTGAAGGTTTCTTCCACCAGACAACCCATCGCATCTGTGACACGAACAGTGTAGGTACCAGATTCAATATCCACCAGGTCTTTGGTAGTCATTTCATTGGACCATTCATAGGAATAAGGCGTTGTCCCACCCATTACAGTCAATTCCAATGAAATCACATCATCAAAAAAACATAGTTCCGAATTCGATTGTCCAATAACAGATAGTGGTTCCTCCGGCTCAATGATATGATAGGTGTAACTTTCAAAACAAGACTGGTCATCCAGGACAAAAGCGGTGTAAACACCTGCTCTGAGCCCAGTGATGGATGAACCATTCATACCATTGCTCCACATTACCTGAAAAGTCCCGGTTCCCCCGGAAATATCCAAGCTAATGCTTCCATCATTACCCCATTTACAAGAGACATTCTCAATGTTGGCTTCCACCTGAATGGAGGCAGGCTCCATAATTTCTATGTTTTGGATGATTACGCAACCCTTTGCATCCCTCACCTCCACCTGATAACTTCCCCCGGCCTTATTCTGAACAGCACGGCTTATTTCTCCTGTGGACCATTGGTATGTATAGGGAGAAGACCCCCCTGTGACGATCAAATCAATGCTTCCGCTGTTTTCACCGGCACATCGTACATCCATTATCAAAGGGTGAACCGTTATGGGGGAATTGGGTTGTAAAACCTCATATTCCCTTATTAATTCACAACCGTTTTCATCCCTAATTACGGCCCGATATAAACCAGAGCTTAAATTGTCAACCAAACTTCCCGTTCCTAACTGCTCCCCATTTTCGACCGATTCCCAATGCACTTCAAATTGGCCATTGCCTCCCTGGATTTCAAGGGATATTTGCCCATTATTCCCCTGATAACAACTGACATCAGTCACTGTTGGGGTCACCTGAACCGGGTCAGGCTGAGTAATGACCACATTCTCTCTGATGGTGCAACCTCTGGCATCTGTAACCAACAGTTCGTAATTTCCAGGTGCCAATCCATTTCTGCCCATAGAAAGGTTACCATCTGACCACCTTATGTGGTAGGGACTTGTTCCTCCTGTTGCCACCACCTGGATTGAACCGTTGTTAGCTGAATAACAGTCAACAGGAAAAATTTCCAAGTCCAAAGTCAGTGGAGTAGGTTGCTCTACCGTAACTTCCTGGCTGGGAGAAGCACAACCTTTTGCATCCAAAACATACACATTATAAGTTTTGGCGGTCAGGCCAGTAGCCAATAAGTCCGGGTATTGAATGCCGTCAATGACCAGGTAATAACCTGGTGTACCGCCTGTTCCTGAAACTGCTATGCTCCCATTTTGTCCTCCAAAACAAGAGACCTCTGCTACGGAATAGGAGAAACCTACAGGGCCGGGTTCATTGACTTCATACTCCTCACGGATGACACAATCATTTTCATCCCTTACCGAAAGGTAATAAGTTCCAGCCTGGATTCCCGTAAGATTTCTGGTATCACCCACCAATACGCCGTCCGAATCCAACCATTCATATCCATAGGAACCAGATCCTCCGGCAACTGATATCCTGATTTCTCCATCATTTCCACCAAAACAGGTGATATGGATGAGCTCCTCGGTAAAAATTTCTATCGGAGTGGGTTCAGTAATTTCCATGGACTCCGACCACTCACAGCCTTGAGCATCAACTACCCGAACCTCATGATATCCCGGAACAATATTTTCAAATAACAGCTCCCCACTTCCATCTACAGAATAGGATGTCCCATCCAAAAAGGCGGAATAAGGAGCGGTCCCACCTGAAACCTGCAGGTTGATATTGGAAAGGTCTCCATGACATAAAACTTCCTCCTGAAAAATCAGATCACCTGAAAGTGGAGTGGCAGGTTGATCAATGATTATCTGGATGTTTTCTGACCTACAGGTTTCACTGAGGGCAAAAGCAGTGTAAGTCCCGGCTATAAGTCCCGAAACGGAAGGATCAGGCAGTTCAACACCATTGAAAAATATCCTGTAACCGGAAGAGGGACCACCTGTTGGCGAAAAAGCAATGCTGCCTTCATTGCCGCCGAAACACAGGACATCCTCAGATGTTGCGGTAAGCACCACCTGACTTGGCTCCCTGATATCCAAAATTTCTTCCACATCGGCACAGCCACCATCAGCAACCCGATAGGAATAAAATCCTGCACTCACATCATATAAAATGGACTGGTTGGTTTCTGATGGAAGTTCCTCGAAATCCAATCCATTTTCAGAAAAGGACCAGGTGATGCTATAGGGGCTTGACCCCCCCGTAATCTGAAGGTCAATATCTGTGCTGCCGTTATAACAGGCTATTGGTTCAAAGGAGGCAGATGCCTGTAGTGGCAAAGGCTGGCTCAGCTGGTAAGGTGGAAGGATTAAAGTACAACCATTGGCATCAATGACAGAAATTTCATAGGAAGTGTTGGCGGATAGATCCTGAAAAATGACTTCCTCATTTTCCAGAGCTGAAAAAGTATTGCCCAATAAACTGATGGAGTAAGGGGAGGTACCACCTCCCAGAGTCAGGGAAACAGTGCCATCCTGAGATTCATAACAGCTTAAATCCCCTGTTCCGGAATCTTCTAAATGAAAGGGCTCCATCGGTTGGGTAAGATCAAAAAATAGATCCGGTGAGGAGCAGCCATGGATATTATCTACGGCATAGACCACATAACTTCCAGCTTGGGTCATAAATTCGCTACCAAAAATCTGGGTTCCGTTGACAAAAAAGGTAAAATTTGAGGAGGATGCGGATGAAGCGGATAAACTGACCAAACTGGATCCGCCAAAACAAAGGATGTCCTCTGCCTGATAGTCTACCACAATCCCATTACCATCAGGCATATCTACCGTTTCAGTATGGATCTCACATCCATTGGTTTCCTGAACGGTATATCGGTATTGACCTGCGGTGACATTGTTCAGCCTGGACCCTGTCTCAGGCAGCACTTCCCAGGAATCGGTAGAAGATAGATACTTTTCCCATAAAAAATGATAGGGCTGTATTCCTCCGCTTACCGACAGTTCAATCCAGGTTGACCCGCCTTCACAATAAATTTCTCCCTTATCCATGGTGGTGGTTAAAGGTTCTGGCTGTTCGATTTCGAAAGATGCTTCTGTTAGACACACATCATCTTTATCCCAAACCTCGAGGTGATAAGTGCCTGCCGCCAGATTGGAAAATGCATAACTTGTGTTTTCCAACAATCCTGATAACTGTTCGGCAGGGCCAACCCCTCCGGAAAGGGAAACCCTGTAAGGCTCCCTTCCTCCGATTATTTCAAAGGTGGCCTCTCCTGTTGTTTCTGAAAAGCAAGTAACATCCAAATTCGATAGATTGGCGATTTCCAATGGTCTGTCCGGTTGGGTGATTTCCACTGGGAGAGGATCGGATTGGCAACCTTGGCTATCCTGTAACCTGATTTGGTACATGCCAGGGCCCAAATTGAAAAAATCGGTCATAGTGCCCTGATTGACACCATTGATCCAGACCGCAAAAGTTCTTCCACTCTGCACCAAAGGGCTGGTAATTTGAATAGCACCATCATTGGCCCCGTAACATGAAATTTGCTGAAGGTTATGATTAAACTGGGGTTTTAAAATATTTCGGATGGTAAAAGATCCGGCTTGGGTAGTACAACCCTGATCTTCCAAGGCCCAGGAATAATCACCGGGTTGGAGGTTTTCAAATAGATAAGTTCCGGAAACTTCATCATCATATTCCATGGAATAGCCATTGGTGGAGGTCACCTGAAGATTTTTCCCAGGTGAACCACCTGTAAAAGACAAGGTGAAACTTCCTAATTCTTCTGCACAAACTGGTTGGATGAGGGACTCATCGGTCAACACCTCGTCGGGCTCATTGAGCGTATAATCAGGTGAGGTGATCATACATCCCCCGGCATAAGTGATCTCCATAAAATAGGTGGCGGAAAAAAGCCCGCCCAGGTTGCTCTCAGCAATGGGTGTTTTACCTCCTAAAGTGGTTTTTTTATACCATTGTACCGAATACCCTCCCGAACCTCCAGATATAGAAAATATTATCGACCCATCTTCTTCCCCAAAACAGGATACATGATTTTCAATTTCCACATCGAACACCGGAGGATTGGGCTCATCGATGGTGATGGTGGATGAATCTTCACATCCTACTGCATCCGCTACCTTAACCTCATATATACCAGGTTCCAATCCGGCCAAAATACTGCTAGATGCAGCTTCCCAAACACCATCTTTCCGTATGGAATAGGTGTATGCCGGCACTCCTCCCGTGGCGGAAAGAAAAATAATTCCAGTTTCTCCCGGGCAACCTGCGTCCTGAGAATTGGTAATAATGGACAAAGGATCACTGGGGCCGGGAACATGGATGGTTCGCGTGACCATACAGGTACTTTCTGTACTGTATTCAACCCGGTAATATCCTGGACTTAAACCGGAAACAATAGATTGATCCTGGGCAATGACAATGTTTGTGGAAAGGTCTATCCATTGGTTGGAAGAAACTGCTGAAGAAGCACCCAGGAATTCCACTTCAATAGAGCCATCATCCTGGCTACAGGAAGGCCCGGTAATGTCCACCAGATTGATTGCCAATTCATCTGGCTGAGTAATTTCAATTCCGTCCAACCGGAAAGAGCAGCCAAAGGCATCAGTTACGGTAACCCCGTATGTACCAGCGCCCAAGTTGGTAGGATTCTGATTGATAAAACCGTGGTCCCAACTATAAAAATAAAGCCCTGTTCCTCCCGAAACCTCCAAAGTAATCTGTCCATCGTTTCTTCCAAAACAGGATACGTCTTTCTTATCCATTAATGTCACTTCCAAAGGATCGGGTGCCTCCAGGTTAACGATTTCCTCTTGGATACACTTATTATCATCGCTCACCAAGACCTTATATACACCTGATTCAAGGTTGGTCAAAGTCAGTGAGTTTCCGGGAACAGGTAAAAATGTACCGGGAGAATCCTCCTTTTCCCAGCTGATATCATAGGGAGTATTTCCTCCGCCTACCTGGACTTCAATCCTTCCATCCATGCTATCATGACATTTCGGTTCTACCGCATTCAAAACATTGATGGAAATCCCTGAGGCGGGTTCACTTATCAAAATATCTTTTAATTCCACCCAACAGCCATTTTCATCTGTCACCCTAACATGGTAAAGTCCGGCAGCAAGGCCAGATGGATTTTTTTGATCAAAGGTATATCCTGAGGGACCTGTCCATTCAAAAGTGGGTGTACCAGTCCCACCCTCCACTTCAATATTAATTGCCCCAGTCAATGCCCCAAAGCAGAAAACATCCAAAGGCGTACCGTCCAAGGAGACGACTAATTCCGTAGTGGGAGGAATGGTGAAGGTTTCCTGAATAAAACAGGAGGAAACATCTAAATCGTAAACCCTTAATACATATTCCCCCGGCCCTCTATTAGTCAGGTTTGGGCTGGTGGAAACTACGGTGGATAAATCCCCAGGTTCAAACCATTCTACGGCCAAATTTCCGGAACCTCCTTGAATATCCACCTGTATACTCCCATTTCCCTGGTCAAAACAGGTTTCAGGAACTATCAAAGGATCTGTAATGGTAATTTCAGGCGGAGAGTTGATATCAAAATTTAAATTGGGAACCGCACAACTATTGGCATCCCGGATCTCTATGAAATTATCCAGACCGGCTTCCAATCCACTAATGGTGATATCGGTATCGGAGGTGGTTTCAGCTGGACCTCCGTTCAGTGCATAAGTATATGGGGCAGTTCCACCGGAAAGGGTGAAACTGACTGCTCCATTGTTTCCTCCAAAACAGGTTACATGGTCCACATCAGGAGGAGTGGATTGGAGCGGATCAGGTTCCGAAAGAGTATAATCCTTATATGTTTGGCAGCCATTTTCATCCGTAACCAACAAGCGATACACGCCTCCTGATAAATTATCGAGTACCATTAAAGTATGCCCGGTCATATTTTCGAAGGTCCCGGAAAGCTCCTGCTGCCATTGAGCAGTGAGGAGACCGGTTCCGCCACTAATGGCAAGGCCGGAAATTGATCCGTTTCCATCATTAGCACATAGTATGGGATGAATTTCCAGGTTATTTTCATCAATGGTTATGGCAGAGGGTTGACCCAAATCCACAAAATCAATCATACTGCAAATACTGCTGTAGGTAATTTCAACCTGATATTGGTCTGCTGAAAGCCCGGTAAAAACGAGATCATTACCTGTTTGGGTTTCCCCGTTTACGGTTACCTGAAAAAGTATAGAACCACTTGCGATCTGTATTCTTAAGCTTCCGTCCGATCCCTCGAAACAGGTAGGTTCAGTAGGGGTGAAGGTAACCTCAGGGGCATCAGGTACAGGAACATCTACAGAAAATTCCTTTTCACAACCCTCCAAATCAGTAACCACCACGGTATTGGTTCCGGCAGGTAAGTTATGGGCTGTGGGGCCGGTCTCACCGTTACTCCATAAATAGGTATAACTTCCCCAACCCCCTTCCATATCCAACACCCTTGCGGAGCCATCGTTTGCGCCCACACAGGTCAAGGCTTCCAGTAATTCAATGTTTCCATCCAAATTACTGGCCGGTCCATCAATGGATACACCCAGCGTGATGGAACAACCTCCATTGTCTGTCACAGTCACTGTATAATTTCCGGGAGCCAAATTTGTAACATTCCTGGTTGTTTGTCCATCACTCCATAAAAAACTGTAACCACCCCAGCCATGGGACCTGTTGACGCTGGCCGTACCATCCTTTTCACCAAAGCAAGTTTCTGGAGTAGTAACAACAGAAGCCGTAAGGGGGGCAGCTGGAGAACCCACTGAAACTTGGTAGGTCAAAGTACATTCAGGATAATCATCTCCCCCGTGTCGCACGATTACCGTGTGTAATCCTCCACCAAACCCGTTAAAGGTAGCTTGTCCGGAGCTTGGGCCAAGGGATATTATTTGATCATTAATTACAGTGGTACCCCCCGGGTTAATAATATCTACTACTACCTCATCAGGAGGGGTGGGAAATGCCATAAACAAACGGTTGACTTCTAGCGTAATGGTTCCGTCCGTATCTCCAAAACAGGTTACCGGATCAGCAGTGGGGATCACCTCCAATAATGTTTCATTACCGATATTGAAAACTACTTCCTCCGGACAAACCTCAAACCTTAAATCATCTATGACTTCCAAAACATAATCTCCGGCTTCCAATTGGTTATACCTGACTTCACCGGAGGAAGCAGGAAGCCAAGCGGTGGCATAAGATCCGTTTGCCCGCCTGATCCGGAAGGACACCGCTCCCACATAATCATTTGCATTAAAAGTAACACCTCCATTGGCAACACAGGTTTCAGGAATTGTACCCGTGCCTGAACCAGGAGCAATTACCAATGGCTCAACCTCCTCAATTTCAATTTCTGTCAGTTCCTTACATCCAGTAGCATCAATTACTTCTACCAGATATTTACCGGCAGGCACCTGATTTAGGTCAATATTTCTTCCTGGAAGTAATTCGGTCAGCACCAGCTGCTCTGTTTCATCATAAAAATTAACCGTAAACGGTGCTATGCCATTTTCGATGGTTCCATACACGGTGCCAAAAGTTTCCCCTTCACATTCCTGTTCCTCTTCATATAGGATATTAAGGATAAAATTTGTGCTTTCTGCAAAATTAATTACCTCCGTATAGGTATTCCCCTCACTATCTGTAACGGTTAAAGAATAGTTTCCGGCCAGGGCCTGTTCTAAGTTGCTTAAATCACTTTCTCCCAGCCCTGAATCGGTTTGAAACACATTTCCCTCATACCTCCAGACATAGGTATAGGGAGCCACCCCGTTTCTCACCCGGATGGATGCCATTTTTTCACATTCATAAATTATCAGAACATCCCTGGTGATGGGAGCACCTTTGCTCTCTGTTGTTTTTAGAGCAAATCCCAGGACCATGAAAATCCAAAATATAATATGAGGGTGATGCTTCAACATGAAAAAGTAAGGGTCTAATTAAATGGCACTAAAATGATTTAGGTTTTAGAAAATAGGCATTCAGAGGTGGACAGTGCCCCATATTTTAATAATTGACGGAATAATTTCAACCTAAAAAATCCGCCGCGTTTCATGATGGGAATTTCGCCGATTAATGCCTTGAAAAAGCATTTTAATCTTTGGTATAAAATAATATCCATTTTACATATATTAAATTATATGTGTTATAATTGAACTACTTTAAGTAATAAATAGAATTTATTGATATTATCAAAAGCGCCTGAAAAAAAATAGAAGTGCGCTAAAATGTTGAATACCTATGGGAAAAAGGGTAAAATTCTATTTTTCTGAACAGCATTAATTACAAACTAAAAAAATTGTATCTGGCAGGATATTATATGTCCCGAATTTTAAATTGTATTATTAAAAGGCGATAAAAAAAATTGAAAATTTCTGATTTCATTCTAAATATTTAAGAAGGGAAAATTTAAGGTTCCGGATTTCCTTCAATCTCCTCCACCAACTCCTGATACCAAGCCTCCCCATATTTTCTGATAAGCGCATCTTTTAAAAACCGGTAAAGGGGTATACCCAGGTGATTACCCAGTTGGCACGCAGGGTCACAAATACTCCATCGGTCATAATTCAAGGCATCATATTCGTCATATTTAGTAACCCTGATGGGATAAAGGTGACAGCTGATCGGTTTTTTAAAGTGGGTCTTCCCTGATTGGTAAGCGTTTTCTATTCCACACTGAAGAATTCCTTTTTCATCCCTTACCGCATAGGCACAGGCCCCGTTTTCTCCAATAGTGGTAGTTCCTTTTTCACCCTCCTGATCGATCACCCAAGTCCCTTTTTCGGCGATGGCCAATCTACCTTCTTCCGTGAGACATGGAGATATGGCTGTGAATTCTTTTTCTAATATCTTGGTTTCCTCTTCCGTCAAAGGAGCACCTGCGTCTCCCTGGACACAACAGGCCCCTTTACATTTTTCCAAATCACAAACAAATAATTTTTCTTTGATGTCATCTGTCAAAACAGCATTTCCAACTAAAATCATGTCTCCTGACAATTTGATATAAAGTGCAAAGGTAGGATTTTATACCTTGATCAAAAAACAATTCGACGCTGACATTTTATAATAAAAAATCCCCTGACTACAGAGGATCCAAAAAATTAATTTGGTACGGAATTTAAAGAATTTTTAAGTACACTGACCTAATAAGTAATAAATTAATATAAAAACAATTATGGTGCTGATGCATCCTCCCCCTAATTTATAGGCTCCGTAGCCTGCGATCAATCCTTTAAATAAGTTCCCCATAGTTGGATTTGGTTTAGATAATTAAGTTATTTAGGTTTCGAGATTTAATTTAGATATAAATAAGAAATTTCAAAATAGTTTTGATTATTTCTTATTCATTTTGATGTGTATTAAACCAAATACTGATTTGGAAAAAGGTAAAAGCAAAAAATGCCGCCTCCAAAGGAGACGGCAAAACCCAGCACTATGAAGAAAAGCTCGTTAAAGCCTTACGATATTAATAACCCGAGGATGATAAAAATGTTTTTATATTTTTTTAAAAGTTAAATTCATATCCCAAAGTAATCCACCTTGGTAAGCCCACGCGAATGCCCTGAGGTCTCCTGCTGGCAATATACCTTTCATTGGACAGGTTTTTTACGGACAAATTAAACCGACTGTTCCATGGCCTGACATCATAGGCCAAGGTTCCATCCAAAACAAAAGAGGAAGGCATCTGTCCGGTCCGCCCGTTAGGAGAAGGGACCAGGGAGTTAATTTCATCCGTATATTGCTCTCCTACATAATTACCTGTAAGCCTTATCGTAATGCCACTGTTGGTTTCAAGGGTTAGTGCTGAATTGATAAACCATTCCGGCGCATAGGGTGTCCTGTTTCCATTAATATTTATATCTCCCTTAAACCTGTCTTCTGAGAAAACGGAATTTACATAGGTAGCATTAAGATCAAAATTCAGTTGGGACCTTTTCATACCAAAAACCCTGCTGAAATCCATTACCCAGGACGATTCTATACCTTGGTGCAAGGTGGCACCACCATTGACCACACCAAAGCCTACACCCCCTGCCGACTCTGCTACGGGGATGATCTGATTACTGAAATCCATCCTGAAACCTGTCATTTCGAGGTACATCCAGGCGGCCAGCTCGGTACGAAAGCCCAATTCATAATTCCAGCTTTTCTCCGCCTCCAAATCCAAAACATCTCCTGTGGCAGTTATGGCGTCTTTTGTCCTGGGTGGGGCATAACCTTTATGTAATCCTCCAAAAATATTGAGGGAACCGGATGGACGATAGTTGAAACCCAATCCAGGAATAATTTCCATGATACTGTTCTGCGCCAATAAAGAAGTATCCCTTAATCCGATTTCCGGAAAATTCCTTCTAAATATGTCCCTTTCATAGTTAAATTGTTCCATTCTCAATCCGGCGCTCAACACGAATTTTTCTGTTAAATGGATTTTATTCTGTGCATAGGCACTTAAAGCATAACCCGTTCGGATTTCATCCTCTACCAAATTCCCGCTCTTGACATTGGCCTTGGTTCCGTTTACACGCTGTTCAAAAGCCCTCTCGTATAGAAACCTGGTTCCTACAATGAGGTTGTTTTTCAATCGAAAAAGGTCATGATCTACTTCCAACCTTGGTTCTAATCCCGTCACCTCAAATTGCCGGTTCCTGTTTCCGGTTCCCTCTCTCATGAAAACAGCTCCACCGGCTATATCCAAGTCGCCCCAAACCACTCCGTTCCAATTAGAGGGTGCCTGGTTTTCATCATTAATGGCGAAGTCTTGCCGGTTCCAGTTTCTCGTGGTCGTATAACCATAGGCGATGGTCCTTAACCTTATTTTATCGTTAAACCGGTGTTGGTGACTAAAACTTAAAGAATACCTTTTCACACCCAACTCATCATCCGGGGCCAGGTGCCTGTAATCATTTCCTCCCTGGTCATACATCACTTGATTTAACCCGATATAGGTGGAATTGGAAGATTCACTGTATACCCCAATTTTCAAACCCAATTCCGATTTGGTACCGGTGTTAAAAAGAAACTTCGTGTTGAAGTCTGTGATATCAAAAGAAGTGGGTCCAACATTATCTGCCCTCTTCTTTAGCAGGTTTACCTGCACACCTGTATTTCCAAAGGTATTACCATAATTCACCAATCCGCTGAAAAATCCTCCCTGGCCGCCTTGGATACGGATGGCACCTTCCTGTTCCTGAGGAGGATTCGGTGTGATATAATTGACCACACCGCCGATGGTTTGTGGCCCATAGAGAATTTGCCCGGACCCCTTAAGAATTTCGATACCTGCCATCCGGTCTATCGCTGGGGAATAGTACATTTCCGGCTCCCCATAGGGCGCCAGGGCTACAGGGACACCGTCTTCCATAACCAGAACAGATCGGCTTCTATCTGGATCCAATCCTCTGATCCCTATGTTTACCCGCATTCCAAGTCCCTCCTCATCCACAACATGCAGCCCAGGTGAACGCCTCAGCACTTCATTTCCACTGATCGGCTGCAGGGTCCTGATTTCCTTTTCGTCCAAATAAGCAACAGAACCGGGAACTTTACTGAATAACCGGTCTCTATTTGAAATAATGGTAATCTGAGGCATTTCAATCCCAATTTCGTCGAAAAAAAGATTCAGTTCTTGGAGGTGGTTTCCACCTTCAATGGACACCTCCTGATAGATGGGCTTATATCCTACCGCAGATACTTTCACGGTATAATTTCCCTCTTCCAAATCATAAATTTTAAAGCCTCCATCAAAATCCGAGTAGGCTCCCTTGACCGTGCCTACTACCAAAATATGGGCATAAGGAATGGGTTCACCTTCTTCAGACTTTATCGTACCCTGAATGACTATTTGCCTATCCTCTCCCTTCAAAGTGGTTTTTGCTAAGGAAAAATGTGCAAGCCCGCCTATTAAAAGCGGTAAAAAAAGCAACAGGTATAGAATTTTTAAAATTTTTTCCATCTCGTTAAAATTGTTTTATGGTTTCGAACGGATTTTCACTTAAGCAAAGCAAAACACAATTCTTATTTAGATTAATTTTTGATAAGACAAATGTATTGTCTATTTAAATTCAATCCAAATAAAGGAAATGATATTAATGATTGATTGTACTGATGAAAAGTTTTTTCCCATAGATTAAAACTATTTATCAATTAATTTTAAATACTTATAATATAATGGTCCAATTTGCCTTATTTTGCATCGTGCAAGCTGATTTGCCGCTGTTCAAACCACCTTACGGTTTTTGAAGAGAGGAAAGTCCGGGCAACGCAGAGCGCCATACTTCCTAACAGGAAGGGG
>JBBDSA010000074.1:0-19274 GCA_040905165.1 Cyclobacteriaceae bacterium
TGCAAATTTAAATCGTCATCCCGATTTCTGCGTTTTTTAAAATGTTAGTTCTACCTATGACGAACGCTGCAAGCAGATCGCTACGGAAATGTTTTATATGATGTCCCAGGTTAAGGCATGAGGACAAAAAATGGATTTGGAATAATGCGTATCGGAGACAGATTACCTGCAAAATTTCCAAATCCATCATTAATGCATCATTAAATTTCAAATTACAGCAATCCATGTTTGACGAAATCAACAATTGGGTCGGTGCGCAACTTGCAGAAAGCACAGGTATTGGAGCCTACTTTTTTTTATTTTTGGGAGGGGCCATGGCCAGTCTTTTGCCCTGCGTTTATCCTGTTTATCCGCTTACGGTAAATTTTCTGAGAAGCAGGAAAAGTAAACTCGGAAAGTTGGCCCATCCCCTGACTTATTACCTGGGACTTGCAGCGATCTATCTTCTGTTTGGCATCATTGCCTCGCTGACAGGTGGCGCATTTAACGAGCTCTTACGCCTGCCCTTAGCCAACCTTTCGATCGGTATTCTGCTGTTCATCATGGCTTTGGCGACGGTGGACTATTTACATTTACCCTTTTTTGGTGGTCAGGTAGATAGTGACAATCAAGGATTGGGCGGCACGTTTTTGATAGGTGCCGGTGCCGGTTTGCTTTCTTCTGCCTGTGTGGGGCCCATTGTGGTCAGTATTCTGGTGGCCATCGCCTCTAATGCAGACGCAATCAACTTTTCACTGGCGATGACAGCAGCTTTCAAAATGATGCTTTTTGGCTTAGGCGTGGGCGTCCCTGTTTTGCTATTGGGCGTTTTTGGTTTAGCGCTTCCTAAAAGCGGCAAAAGGATGCTTTATGTGCAGTGGGTCTTTGCTTTCTTAATTGGTTATTTTGCCTATGGCTATCTCCTCAAAGGATTCAACGGGTTCGGTCTTTCGGATCAGGTAGGATTCTATGTTTTCCTGGGTGCAGTGCTGGTCTTCCTGTCCGCCTTCAACTTGCAAAACTCAGGTAAATCGAGGCCGCAAAAAGCCAAAGTGTCTCTTTATGCACTCACAGGGGTCTTGGGATTTTTTATTTTAGGGGCAAACATCCTTCCCTCAGGAGCTAGTGCGGCAAGCAATAATTCAACTGGAACAGTGGACGCCTCTAGCCCAAATATTGAGCAGAAAGGTAATCTGACCTGGTATTTAAATAAAGAAGCTGCGTATCAAAAAGCCGCAGAAACGGGCAAGCTGGTTTTTGTAGATTTTCACGGTGACTGGTGCACCAACTGCAAAGCTTTCCAGGCGAATACACAGACAGATAAAGAATTGAATGATGCGCTTCAGAATGCGGTACTTTACAAAGTGTATGACACTTCTACCGAATTTGAAATATACCGCAGTGATCCACGATTTCCTGAACTCAAGGTGGGACTACCCTTTTTCCTGATCACAGATGCCAAGGAAAACGTAGTGTACAAAACCAATGATTATACCAAAACAGAAGAAATGCAGTTGTTTCTAAACTAGATGAAGCGAAGTCAAAGTATATGGGCAATACTATTGTGGTATGCGGGCATGGAAATAACCTGTCGCCAATGATTGAATACCTGGGGGGTGTAATAAACCTCAGGCAAATCTTGTTACACACGAATATGATAAAATTTTTAATTTGAAAATCAAACAGATCAGCCTGAAATCAAGAAATTCAGCAATTTCGGGTTCTGTGTTACTGCCAAACGAAATGAAACCTCAAGATTGGAATTTGAACTGGCATGGTTACCACTTAAAAATAAACGATGTTCAAAAAAATAGGTAATTTACATTATGGATAATTTGTTACCGTGGTAAAATGAGATTCTAAAGATACATAATCTATTGAAAGCCAGGTTAAGAATCATCCGTTTATTGATGGAAATAAAAAATTACATTTCCTTATTTCTGGCTTGGCTTGTTATTTGTGGACTTATGGGAACAGCCACCATAAAACGAAGAATTCAATGTGCCAACCAAAAAATTTATTGAAACATACCTTTTATACAGTCTTTATTTTCATCGCTTCTCTCACTGTAGCTTTTGGACAGAAACAACCGGGGATTCCTCAGCCACGTGGCCCTGTGGATCTTAGTGATACCAGCAATCTGATTATATTTATAGTATTGCCAATCATCGTCATCATCGCTTACTTTTTCTGGAGAAGTGCCGTAAAAAAAAGGAACAGGAAAAGGGAAGAAGAAAACAAGCCTCTTTGATTCATTTTTTTTTCCATTTTACCTGTATAATTGATGAATTAATCCATTTTCAATTACCTACTAAGTTCATCATAAAGTAATTGGTATGATTAAACCCAATTTAAAATTGGATCACATCAGGCATTATCCTTTCTGAATTCATCACTCTCACTGCTCCATTCTTTATCGGCATCTTTGGCCCTCCGAAGGTTATCCTTTGCTTTCTCAGAAGGTTTATTCCCTTTCGGAGTTTTCTTGCTCTTTTGTCCTTCGCCATCGCTGGCATCGTCCTGGGCATCCTGAAAGGCATTGTCCTGGAATTTTTTTCCCTCTTCTCCGTCTTTTTTATTTTTATTGCTCATCGGTCTTTCTTTAGTATTGGATCATGATAGGTTAAATAACAGTACCAAAACCATTCCAAAACAGTAGGATTTTGATTTTTTAAAGGGAAAATGTACCCTAGGTCCCAAATAATTTGCTTATCCCTAACAATGGGAATATATTCACGGAAAAAAAATAGATAACAAATCACATAAGCATGAATTTTAATTCAAAAAATTCCAGAAGGTCTTTTATTAAAGGCAGTATTTTGGCCTTAGGGGGTATTAGTATTGTTCCCAGGCATGTACTGGGCAAAGGTTATTTGGCGCCGAGTGACCACCTTACCAAAGGTATCATCGGTGTAGGAGGAATGGGGAGAGGTCATTTTAAATATGCCGGCACAAAAACAGTGGCCATCTGTGATGTGGATACCCGTCATATCGAAATTGCCCAGAAAACGCTGGGAACCGGTGTAAAAACCTTTGAAGATTACCGGGAATTAATTCAATTACCTGAAGTGGATATTGTTCACATCGCCACCCCCCCTCATTGGCATGGGATCATGGCAGTAGATGCTGCCCGAGAGGGTAAAGACATCTGGTGTGAAAAACCCATGACCCGTACTATCGGCGAAGGCAAAAAAGTGGTGGAAGCCGTAAAAACCCATGGAAATATTTTTCGCCTGAATACCTGGTTTAGGTTCGAGTCCAGTTTTTATGGAATGAATACTGAAGTAAAGAACATCAAAAAACTGGTGGATTCAGGAATGTTGGGCTGGCCATTAAAAGTAACAGTGGGTAAATTAACAGGATTCGATTGGAAATTTTATTGGGTGGGAAAAACCAACCTGGAAACCATGCCTGTTCCGCGGGAACTGAATTATAACCAGTGGTTAGGTCCTGCTCCTTATAAGCCCTATAATGAACACAGAACCCATGGTACTTTCCGGGGATATTGGGATTATGACGGAGGCGGATTGGGAGATATGGGACAACATTACATGGATCCCATTCAGTATTTCTTGGGGAAAGACCATACCAATCCTGTTAGCGTAGAAATCGATGCCCCACAGCAACACCCGGATGCGGTAGGAACCTGGAGAAAAATCACCTATACCTATGATGATGGCTGCCAGATAATCCTGGATGGGGAAGGGACCACCGAAGCACCTTATATTGAAGGTCCGGACGGTAAGTTATTCCGCGGTTTTCAATCCGATATACCCAACATGGAAAGAAAATTGGCCCAATTCCCTGATCCTACGCCACAGGTAACTGACTTTGTTGATGCGGTCAAAAACCGGAAAAAATTTGCCCTGAATGAAGAAAATGGCCATCGTTCCTGCACTTTGGTCAATATGGGATTGGTGGCCCTCAGGCTGGGAAGGAATTTAAAATTTGATCCGGTGGCCCAAACTTTCATTGATGATGAGGGTGCCAACAGGCTGATCAATCAACCTATGAGAGCCCCATATAGTATTTGACAAAAAAATAAAAGGAACGAACCTTATTATGATAATGCAAAAACATTTAATATTTAAAATGGCAGTGGCTTTTTACCTCAGCATTGGCCAGGCATTTTTAGTCACCGCCCAAAACCAGATGGATGCGGATAGAACCACTTCCACAAAAATTGCCGACCTGCTAAACAGGCTTCCTACCCAGGATGCTTCCAGCCTTGAAGCCGCCATGCAGGGAATTGCGGAATTGGGAGAAAAAGGGATCACTGAAATGGCCTCTATGCTTAAGCCGGATGGGAATAATGAAAAGCTGGAATATGCTCTGGCAGGTTTCGCCTTTTATACCAGCCAGCCGGAAAGGGAGCCTTTGGCACGCATGGCGGTTCAGGCCTATGGCAAAGCCCTGGAAAACCTGTCCGACCCTGAGTCCAAAAACTTTGTTTTGTCCCAACTGAAATGGATCGGAAAAGAAGATGCCACCCCCTTTGTAGAAGCCTACCTTCAGGACGAACGGCTATCGGGAACTGCTTCAAGGGTATTGGCCACTATCGGCTCTGAATCTTCGGAAAGGGCTTTGATTCTTGCCCTCAACTCTTCCCAAGATGAGGCTTTAAAATTGAATTACATTGAGGCTTTGGGAGATTTTAACAGCCCCAATGCAGTTGAAGAAATCACACCCTACCTTTCTTCTTCCAATCCGACTATAAAAAAAGTAAGTATTTATGCCTTGGCCAATATTGCGGACCCCTCAAGTGCCAAAGCCCTGAGACAGGAAGCCGAAAATGCCAATTTTACTTATGAACCATTGAACGCCAGTGCGATGTACTTAAAGTACATTGAAGGTCTTTCACAAAAAGGCTATGAAAAGCAAGCAATAAAATCACTGAAATGGCTTGATAAAAGAACCAATGTCGAGGACCATGCCCATACCAAAGGTGGCGTCTTGAGGTTAATGGCTGCTATCCATCCTGACAAAGCACACAAACTTCTATTGAAAGCTGCCAGCTCAGAGGATGACCGGTACCGGGGTGCTGCTTTAAAATACGCATCAGATGAGGGAATGATCAACCACCTTTCTGATTGGGAAAAAACCATTTCAGGTGCCAGTCCCTCCATTCAGTCAGCCATTATCAGAAGAATGGGCCAAATCAAGAATGTGGAGGTTGCCAAAACCATAAAGCCTTATTTGAAAAGCAGCGACCAGGAAGTGAGGCTATCGGCCATCGAAGCGGTGGTTTCAGCAGGTGAAAACCTGGCCCTTCAGGATCTTCTGGATGTAATGGACAGTGCCAATGAGGAGGAATTGGTGGTATTGAAAAGGTCCCTACAATCCATGGGAGGTGAAAATGTAACCGGGGCAATTGCTTCAAAAATCCCTTCTGCCAATGATAAGGCCAAAGTGGCACTTTTGGAAGTCCTTGCTTCCAGGGCAGCTGAGGACCAAGTTGATGTCGTATTTGGGGAAGTGAACAATTCCAATCCTGAAATTAAGAAAGCCGCTTTAGAGGCGCTTTCGGCCATGGTGACTCCCCAACACCTCGATAAGCTGGTGGAATTGTTGAAAAATGAAAACCAAGAAGCGTCTTTGGAAAAGATCCAAGATGCGTTGATTGTTGCCAATGCACAAAAAAATAATCCTGGTACCCAAACCCAATGGGCTTTGGATTTAATTCCCCAACTGGACGTGGAAAAGCAGGTTTATATTTACAAGGTGCTTTCCACAACAGGCGGAAAAGAGGCCTTGGACAACCTTGATCGTTTCTTCAAGTCAGGATCCGGCATACAGAAATCCGAAATTGTGAGGGCATTGAACCAAGCTGAGGACCCCATGGCTGCATCCGTACTTTTAAACATTGCCCGTTCCAGTGAAACTGAAAACCTAAGGGAGGAAGCACTAAAAGGCTATGTAAAATTGGTCGATGCAAGCGAAAATAAGGATGAAGGAAAAGTCATCATGTTAAGGAACGCCCTTGAGCTGGCCAAAAGTAATGAAACCATCCAGGCAACCTTGGCTCAATTGGGAAACTACCCTACATTTCAGGCATTATTGGTAGCCGGAAATCACCTGGATAATCCCTCTTACCAACAATCTGCTGCCAGAGCAGTAATGAACATTGTCCTCAACATTGATGAAATCCATGGAGAAGTGGTCAAAGGAATCGTCCAAAAAACCAAAGAAGTGATCAGCGGCCAGGACAGCCAATATTATAAAACTTCCTTGCAGAAATATCTGGATGAAATGCCCGAAGGAAAAGGGTTAACCCCCCTCTTTAATGGTCAAAATTTGGAAGGTTGGCAAGGAATGGTAGCCAATCCGCTCAAACGAGCGGCTATGAATGAAAAAACCCTGGCCAGAGAGCAGCAAATTGCCGACGAGGTAATGGAAAAAGGCTGGACCGTAGAAGATGAATTGCTGATATTTACAGGCGAAGGCCAAAACATCGTCACGGAAGAGGAATATGGCGATTTTGAGATGTATATTGACTGGAAAATCACGGAAGAGGGAGATGCAGGAATATATTTGAGAGGTACTCCGCAGGTTCAGATTTGGGATACCGCAAGAACGGAAGTTGGCGCCGAAGTAGGTTCTGGTGGCCTGTACAATAACCAGTCCCATCCAAGCAAACCCCTTGTGGTAGCCGATAATCCGGTCGGTGAATGGAATACTTTTCACATCATTATGAAAGGTGAAAAAGTAACGGTCTATCTGAATGGTGAGTTGGTAACGGATAATGTCACCTTAGAAAACTACTGGGACGGAACAGCACCTCTATTCGCCGAAGAGCTGATTGAACTGCAGGCTCATGGAACTTACGTAGCCTACCGTGATATTTACCTTAAGGAATTGAAAACTGAAAAATTCGAACTTAGCGAAGAAGAAAAAGCAGAGGGATTCAAAGTGCTTTTTGATGGCACCAATCTCGACCAATGGGCTGGAAACAAAACGGATTATGTAGTGGAAGACGGAATATTGGCCATCTACCCGGATCGGGGGGGTAGCGGTAACCTGATGACAAAAGAAGAATACGAAGATTTTGAATTCCGTTTTGAATTTAAACTTACACCTGGAGCCAATAATGGCCTCGGCATAAGGGCCCCCTTAACCGGCGATGCGGCTTATGCCGGTATGGAACTGCAGATTATTGATAATACGGCTGAAATTTACAGTCAATTGAAAGATTACCAATACCATGGTAGTCTTTATGGGGTTGCCCCCGCTAAAAAAGGGCATCAAAAACCAGTGGGTGAGTGGAATTACCAAGAGGTCATCGTGAAAGGGGATCAGGTAAAGGTAATCCTCAATGGTACGACCATCCTGGATGTGAATTTTGCGGATGCCAGGGAAAACGGAACATTGGATGGCAGAGATCATCCCGGTCTTTCCAAGGATAAAGGACACATTGGATTTTTAGGCCATGGAGATATTGTTTATTTTAGAAATATTAGGGTAAATAAGTTGTAACAAACTGAATATATTTAAAAAAGGCAGGAAAATTCCTGCCTTTTTTTTTGAACAAAAATGAAATCGATAAGTTATTCCGGTAGATCATTTAATGAGGTTAAACCTGAAATTAAATTTGAGGATTGCCAATGAATTTGTCCCAATTTTTATGTAGTAAAATTGATTGGATTGCTCCGATCATTTAACTGCAAAAAGATGTATCAAGGACTCCACAAATGTCCAAAAGTGGTACTTTAACTACACAATATTATTAAAAGCATTGTTCCCCCCAAAAAACGTTGGTGCCTAAATACCCTTGTAATGGTTTGGCAGGTTTTTTGTTTGATTTGATCAATATAGAGCTGCCTTTGCTAAGTATAATTAAAAGATCAGTAAATAAAATACTTTACCAGGTCTTCTCTTCTTATTTTGAAAATCGGTATCTTCCCTATAAAAGCAATATGTATTTTAACTATGAAAACTCTAATCCTACAATTGGCATTGTTATTTGCCCCTGTTTTGGTTTTTGGGCAAATAAAGTCAGTCTCTTTTTCTCCCTCTAAAAATCAAATCAATGCAGGGTTGCCCTTACCCTCTGAGGAAGGTTTTTATATTAGCGGAATGATTCCTCAGGGTGTCAGGTTGGTAGAGATTAAAGTATACAGAAGCAGAAAATCCAATATAAACAGCCCCACCTATACATGGAAGGCAGCTTACCAAAGCCTGCCCAAGGAATATGAAGTCCTGATTTCTGATCCGCTTCGGAGTAATGAAAATTATACCCTCGAGTTTTATTATTATAGAAATACGGATAGTACAGAAATGAACAGCCTTAAAGAGGCCATTCATAACAACCTTGAGTCCTATATTAAAGCCAACTTTGAGGTCAACAGAAAGGGATTGGAAGCCCTATCTGCCCAAAAAGTAATGTTTACCCAGTTGAACCAAATTGTGCTACAGGGTATTTCCAATTACACCAATCAATTGGATCAGGATTTTATTGGCTTCAGTGATGTGGTAAGACAGAAAATAGATCAAACCCACAGTCTGAGGCTCAGAAATGCAAAATTCAACGTTTTACGGCGAAGTAAAGAGGAATTATCCACCGACCGGGGATTGTATGCAGAACAGCTGATCCAAGAATTGATTAACCTTACCCATGCTGAAACTGAACAGTACCTGAGATCCAATATGCTGATGTTGGTGGATATCCGTAAAATAGAAAATTATCCCACCGAAAAAAAGCCTTACCATTTACCTGTAAATGTGGGCTATGCAGGAGCTTATTTTAAGGGGGGCTTTAATGATTTGGATTATGGTACTTCTCCTTTCGTCGGAATATCTCTTCCCCTCGGAAACAGAATCTTTACCAAATTTTTGGGTAATGCCTCCATTTCCACCGGTGTATTTTTTAATAATATGCATAACAGTAACCAAATTGAAATTAGTGGGCCCTTAATTGGCCGGCCCAGTTATGTGGGATTAGGGTATACCTTATTTAGAATTATAAGATTTAATGCTGGAGGAGCCATTACCTCTTCCGAGGTAAACGGAAATGTTGAAAATATTACGATATATCCTTTTATCGGATTCAGTGCGGAATTCAATTTATGGTTGGGTTTAAAACGTTAGGTGATGTTGGACATGAAAAACAAAAAGCGATGGGTGGGATGGTTGCTGGTATTGATCTCTTTCCAATCATTGGCTCAGCTCAATCCCTATAATTACAGATTGGGTGCAGGTATTGGATACAGCAATTACTATGGGGATCTCAGTCCTTATAGGATCAGGGAGGCAGTGGATTTCAAAAACCTGTTCAGGACCTTTGAGTTTAACCCTAATTATATACAGGAAAAATCCTTCGCCATTTCCTTTGAAAAAAGGCTGAGTGCTTCTGTGGGCATTATGATGCAGGCAGGACAATATGACATCAGTATGAGTGACCGGTACATGGATAAAAACAACCAGCTCGAAAGGAATTTACCCAATTTTAATCGGGCATTGAATTTCAATACCATTATTCAGGATTTGGGACTGGCCTTGATTTTCCGGACTGATAATGATAGAATACTCCATAAAAATGCCTTCCTGGCACCCTACCTGAGTCTGGGAATCGGTTGGCTGGGATTTTCTGTGAAGGGTGATCTGTTAAATGAAAACGGTAACATTTATGACTATACACAGGAAGGTACGGTAAATAATTATTCGTTTGAAACCAACCTAAGCCAACTTAATACGGAGTTGGATGAGGGCTATGACGCCCATGCTTTTTATGCAGGATTGGGACTGGGTTTAAGGTTCAGGCTGGGAAAACAAGTAGAATTATTTATTCAATCAGATGTAAGAGGTACCACTACGGATTACCTGGATGATGTAAGTGGCAATTATAGGGATAGTTATGACAACGAATTTCAAAGGTACGCCGCCCAACCGGGAACCAACCTGGTCGACCCCAGCCAGCCAATGCGTGGAGATCCCCACCTGGGCAATGATTGGTACCTGTTACATCAAGCCGGACTGAAATTCAGTATTGTTCCCTCCAGGGCAGCTTTTCGAGCCAACAAGGTAAGTCCCTATTATGAAGGCTTTGTATTTCAGGATAAGTTGGAAGAACCATTGCCGAAAAATGAAATGACAGAGAGTGATGCGGATAGTATAAGCAAAACCACTGCACCAAGCGGTAGTCCCCAATATTTTACCTTCATACAAATCAATAATGACCGGACTTCCAATAATGGAATGGATCGTAAACTGGACATCATTGATGGTGAGTTGCGCCTTATGGGAAAAAGGCAAGCTGTCCGTCAGTCTGAAGGTCACCTTGGCACTTTGAACCAAAAAATTGATTCCCTTAACCTTTTGGAAGTTACACCCAGGTCAAATTTGGAGGACCCGGAAGATTTACAAAATGACATGCTTAAGGCAGCACGACAATCCTTGTTCATTCAACGTGACAGCACCCTTCAGCAAATTAACCTTCTTAAATCCGAGGAAGATATTCAGAAAATAAAGCTAGACAGTTTAAGAAGTCTTCCTTTCGAGGATTATGAAAGGTATGGCCGCCTGGATAGTCTTTCTTTTCTGAAGGGCCTTGAACAGTTACCCGATGCTTTGGAAAAAGGTTTGAATCAAAATAACACCTGGCAGCCTTTGGGGTACAGCACCGAAGCAAACCGGATGGCTGGCCAAAGAAGCCTTGAACCAATGCCTGACACACAAAATACTCAGGATCAGGAAGGGAAGTTTCCGGGGTCACAGCAAACCTATTTTTCCTACCCCAATCCCCAAGGCTATAATACCGAAAGAAGAGATTACCCACAGACTCAACAGTACCCATCCTATGAACCCAGCCCATCATCCGGCAATTTGTCTAATCCTCAATATTATCAAAATTATAATTTACCCCCTCCTGATTCCCGTTCAAACCCTAGAAATCAATACTTCACTCCTATCTATATTCCTCAGCGTCAGGCAAGATCAGGAGAGGCAGTCCCCCCTAATCAATCCATCCAAGGATACCAACCAATGCCCCGGGAGACAGGCCAGGACAGCTCATCTATTACCGGTTATCCACCGGTCCCAGGTAGACCAGGGATCAGAACCCAGAATTTATTGCCTAATTTTCAGGATGAAAACGGACAGAGATTCTTAAAAGACAGTGCCTTTCACTGGGGAAAAGCAGATCTGGAAGGAAACCCCTTGAATTATTTTACCCTTACTGATACCGTTCTTTTAGAAAAGGAAATCCGCATAGGACTGAATAACTCCAAAACAGAGGTATTTTTTGAAATCAATAAAAGCGAATTGTCGGAGGAAGAAAAAGTGAATTTGGTCCCGATAGCCAATTTACTATCTGAAAATCCAGGCTATTCTGTGGTCTTATCAGGATTTGCGGACAATACAGGAAATATTAACTATAACTTGAATCTAATTGAAAAAAGAACGAATCATATTAAAGATTTGCTCACTGGGGAATTTGGCATAGTGGAGGACAGGATAAAAATCAATCCTGGTGGATTGTTGGTAAGGGGCAGCTCCAAAGCCCAACGGTTTGAAGACAGGAAGGTGGAAATTACAGTTAGGGACGAAAACGGAAATGAAAACATAGATTAAAGAAATGAAAAAGTTGGTGGTTTTAACAGGAGCGGGTATTTCCGCTGAAAGTGGACTAAAAACATTCCGAGACGATAATGGCCTATGGGAAGGCCATAATGTCATGTCGGTAGCCTCTATCACAGGTTGGCACAAAGACAAGGCAATGGTTTTGGATTTTTACAATAAAAGAAGGAAAGCTTGTCTGGAAGTGGCTCCCAATGCGGCACATTATCGGTTGGCTGCCATGGAAAAGGATTATGAAATCACCATTATCACTCAAAATGTGGATGACCTACACGAAAAAGCTGGTTCAACCCATATCATTCACCTGCATGGAGAACTGTTTAAATCTCAAAGTACCAGCGATCCCAGCTTGGTTTACAATATGGATGGGTGGGAGCTGAAAATGGGAGATAAATGCGAAAAAGGCTCCCAGCTAAGGCCCTTTATTGTTTGGTTTGGAGAGACAGTACCTAAGATGGAGGAGGCAATGGAAGAGGCAATGGATGCAGACATTTTTGCTGTAGTCGGTACTTCTATGTTGGTTTATCCGGCTGCCGGGCTGATAGATTATGTTCCAGAAAGTACCCCTAAATTTGTTATTGACGTTAAAATTCCCTTTTTGCATTCCCATCCGCATCTCATTCCCATAGAGGAAAAAGCCAGTACTGGAATAGTGAAAATGGAAAATAGGTTAAAAAACCAAAATTTAATTTAATTTTGTGTTTTAAAACCTAAAATATTGAAAACAACGGTTGCTACTTTTAATGCCAACTATGCCGAAGTTGGGAAAATAATTTCAAAAAACCTGTTTAAACTAAGTATAGCCGGGTTATTTATCGGTTTATTTTATGCTTATGATGGATTGGTGGCCACTTTTTTGGGCCTTTATCTATTAACATCTATTGGCAAAAGGTGGAAAAAAAAGCTTCCTGACCGGAAAATTTACCTTACAGGAGCTGTCATAAGTGGGATTCTTGGGGTTTGTTGTGAATTATGGGGCATCGAGAATGAATATTGGCAATACCATGATTTAGGAGGTGAGCGGCAATTTCCCTACTGGCTTCCCTTTGCGTGGGCATTGGCATTCACCTTTGTATATAAACTGGAGAAAGAAATTTTTGAGGCATTGAACAGGCCTCTTTGGACCACCAAAATGGTGATCGCTTTAGGAGTTGCCATTATTTTTCCAACAATTGGGGAAATCATCACCATCAATCTAGGGGTATGGACCTATTCCTGGCCCTATCAGGTGTTTGGGGTTCCCATTCTGGCCATCTTTTTATTGATGGTATTTCATTCTGGCGTCAACCTGCTGATGTCATGGGTATGCAAATACCAAGTATGGAAGGACATCGTCTTCAACCCTTGGTAGCTTAATAAAAACCATTACCGCACTGCAGTTTCCAATGTAGCTAAATAAACCCATTTTTGATCCCTGGAGCTCAATCCAGCTTCGACGGCCAATTGATCACTTTCCGTGGCATCTATGTCCTCAAATTCCATGGAATTAAAGAACTGCAAGTAATTGGAATAAACATTCATGGTTAAATGAGTGGATTTGGCCTCGCTACCTGTAGGCAAGGCAGTTCTCAAAAACCGCCAACTTTCCATTAAACCAGCCTGAATTTTCTTCTCATGAATGGGAAGAAAAACTTCCTGTTCCGCTTTTTCGTAATCCTGAAATCTTCCTTCAACGGCTTTCATCAGATCAAAGGAAGCAAGGGTGCCGGGGTTATATTCATAGTTATCATTTGTTCTGGCCACCTCCACCATATAATTTCTTACTGCAAGATCCTGTTGGTCCATGGATTCATTGATTTTATTTAAAATTTCATTGGACGACATATCAGGATATGCTTTCTCTGCCTTTTGTACCAAGTGTTCAATATCATTGCTATCCATCATTTTCACCGGGTCATCATAATAGGTAACTGTTACATATTGGAAGGGTTCTCCTTCTGAGCCTGATTGGAGAGACCAAAGGTCCCAACCTATGATGTCCCCCTCCTTAATGGAAACTTCATGCACCTTGGTCAGAAATTCCTTGTATTCCAAATAATCCAGTACACTATTTGGTTCTACACGGATGAATTCAAAAACCAGGTAATTTTTTTCTTGGGCATAGAGGAATTGACTGATAAAAACAGTCATTATCCCTAAGATCATCAATTTTTTCATAGGTCTGTCATTTGGGTTAAAAGATCAATCAATCCAATATACAAAGTTTTATAAAAAAATAACACCGATCATAAATAAAATCAACCGACCAATAGGATTTAAATTGCAAAATTAAAAAATAGCCCGATCCTCCTGGTAGAATTTCGGGCTATCCAAGAAAAGAAATGGTGATTAAGGTTTTAGAATCCCTTCAATTTCACTCCGTTCGGAATCGGAAAATTTTAGGTTTTTCAGGGAATTCACATTATCCTGAAGTTGAGCTGCCTTGCTCACCCCTACTAATACTGAGGTGATCCGTTTATCTTTCAATAGCCAGGCGATGGCCATTTGGGCTAGGCTCTGGTCCCTTTGTTTTGCGATACCATTCAATTTTTTTACCTTATCCAATAACTCCGGTGTAATGTTTTCCGCCTTTAGATAACGCCCGTCTTTAATTGCCCTGGAATCCTCCGGCATACCATTAAGATACTTATCGGTCAATACCCCCTGTTCCAATGGAGAAAAGGCAATGGCCCCTATGCCTTCCTGCTCCAGCACATCCATCAAACCATCTTCTACCCATCGGTCCATCATGCTGTACCGGGGTTGGTGAATGAGACAGGGTGTTCCCAAATCCTTTAGAATTTCAGATGCTCTGAGGGTTTCTTCCGAACTATATTGTGAAATGCCTACATAAAGCGCTTTACCCTGGCGCACCAAATGGTCCAGTGCACCCATCGTTTCTTCTAAAGGGGTTTTTGGATCGGGCCGATGGTGATAGAATATATCCACATAGTCCAAACCCATTTTATGAAGACTTTGATCCAAGCTGGATACAAGGTATTTTCTTGATCCAAAATTACCATAGGGACCGGGCCACATGTCCCATCCTGCCTTCGAAGAGATGAGGAGTTCATTTCTTAAAGATCCAAAATCCTTTTTGAGTATTCTGCCAAAATTTTCCTCTGCAGCACCGTAGGGAGGACCATAATTATTGGCCAGGTCAAAATGGGTGATTCCCAAATCAAACCCTTTTCTAAGAATGGTTCTGGCATTTTTAAAGTCATCCCCATGGCCAAAATTATGCCATAAGCCTAAGGAAATCATAGGCAGGTCCAAGCCGCTTTTTCCACATCTCCTGTAGGACATTTTTTCGTACCTTTTGGAGGAAGGAACGTAGGTGGGTAAAGGTTCGTGGTCTCTGATTTTCATAAATAATTTTGTTTATTAATTAATGAAGCCATTTCGGCTAAGGTTTTATTGAAAGATTTTATTGGAATTCGGCAACGCTCTCCAACAGAAATTCAAAGTAGGATGAATGATTGGGATCATTGGTATTAATCAAGTTAAAAAACCCCCTTTCCCAAAAAGTGAATGTTACTTTTTGGGATTTTATCTATAAATGAACTCAGTAAGAAATTGGTTTCCACTATTTTTTTTACGGGTTTTAAATAATTCATAAGCTCCACTTCATCGGAAACAGGAAGGTTTTTGTCCAAAAATCCAAATGCGGATAAAAACCCTTGCTCAAACAGCAACAGGCTTTCTTCTTCAGGATTCCTTCCTTTATCCCGAATGAGGACTTTGTTGTCCAGCTTTTTAGTTTCTTTTAAAAAAACATCTACCCTGGAGTTATATTCATTAGGGGATTCCATCCCGCAGCAGGCCCCCTTACATTTCCCCAACCTGAAATCATAGCATGCTTCAGGTGTTTTTTGGATGCCGCTGAGTTTGGAGCATAATTGAAACTTAGAAACATTTTCCGTAATAAAACGCCAGGCCTCCGCATGTTGATTGAAAGAAAAAACAGGTTGCATACCCTTCATCGTTTTGCCTACCTGAAACCGTAAATATCCCATCCTGTCCTCATACATTATTATCCCCCATGAAACTGATTTCACTTTCAGAGACCTGTTATATTTTGGCCAAAGTCTTTTTATTTCCAAAATTTCCATCATCAAAGCCAATAATTCACTACCCGTTTCTTCAAAACTTACATCATGAATTTCTGACTTCAGGTTGATTTTTGATTTTCCTGAAAAATGTCCCGTAAAGCGGCTTTTAATATTAATGGCTTTCCCTACATAGATTACATTTCCTTTCATATCATGAAAGTAGTAAACCCCAGTGGTCTCGGGGAGCTTTGAAAATTGGTCCCAACTGATATTGGGAGGAAGAACCAACTCTTTCTTTCTTCCTTTCAAAGAATTTTGGATCCATCCCTCCTGGTCTGTTTTAATAAGTTTCCCAAACAGTATGGCAGTTGCCCAGGCGTCTCCCAAAGCTCTGTGTCTGTCCTTTACTGTTATCCCCTGGGATTCACATAATCGACCTAAACTATAACTTTTTAGCCCCGGAAATATTTTTCGGCTCATCCTTACGGTACAGAGTCTTTTGGGCGAATAGTTTATCCCTTCCCTTTGGAAGGCATCTTTTACAAAGCTGAAATCAAATCCTACATTGTGGGCTACAAAAACCTTATCCTCCAATAGGGTCAGCAATTCTTCTGCAATTTCAGAAAATGTGGGTGCGCCTACCAGCATTTTGGCATCAATTCCTGTCAATCCTGTGATGAATCCCGGAATGGGGCATAGGGGATCCAGCAACTTTACATAGTGTCCAGTTATCTGTTCACCATTGTGAAAAACTACAGCAATTTCTATCATCCTGTTCTGGGAAGAAAAGCCTCCGGTCGTTTCTATATCAACAATGGCATACATTTGGGATAGTAAATTAAGACAATCCCCGTAGAAAATAAAATAGACTGCCTATATATATATTTAAATATATTTTATCAACCCGGTATTTCATAAAGCCTGATAATAGGAATGGATTAAAAGAATATAGAAAATAAAATTTGAATCTTATTACTTTTAGAACGATTTTTGTGTTGAAATTAAGCCTGTTTTAGTTTGAGCTTTTCCTTTAAATCCTGAATAATTTATAAATTAATCCTTAACCAAAAACCTTGAAATCTTGATTGCCAAGCCCCGCATTGATAACATGAAAGAAAGAGCCGATACTTGGCAGATGGAATTGGCCAATATTGCCTGGGAATTCGAAGAAACCCTGAAAAAAAGTGATCTGATTGGCCTAAACAAAAAACCGGATCCCAAGTCATGGAGTGTTTCCGAAATTATTGCCCATTTGATTAAAGTAAATACCTCCTATTTCCCCACTTTTGATAATATTATCAGTAAAGAATACAAAACACCCTTAATTGGCAAAATTCCTTTCCTTGGAAGAAAAATGGGGGAATTATTATTACAGGCGATGTCCAGTTCCAAAAAAACCAAGACTTTTACCGAATGGATTCCAAATGAAAAAATGTACGATCAATCACTTTATGATGCTTTTTTCAACCAGCAGCATGAACTTTCCTCCTATGTACAGCAACTGGAGCCTTTTCTAGGTAAAAAATTCATGATATCTTCCCCTGCCACATTTTTGGTAGTTTATGGATTGGACCAGGCCATTGAGATTATTTTGGCCCATGAAAAAAGACACCTGGAGCAGGTAAAGCTTTTATTAAATGATTCAGTTTTATGAAAACTGAAAAAGAAAAAATGTTGGCCGGAGAACTTTATCTGGCCTCAGATGGACAGCTCTCTTCCGAAAGGCTTACTACCCGAAAACTTATCAAAGTATTTAATGACAGTTTTCCCAATGAGATCGAAAAAAGGCAGGAATTATGTCGTGAATTGTTAGGGAAAGTAGGGAAGGAATTTTGGATTGAACCCCCATTTTATTGTGATTATGGGTATAATATATCCGTTGGAGATCTGGTTTTTTTTAATTTCAATTGCACCATTCTGGATGTCACCCCGGTGGTTATTGGAGATCGTTGCCTTTTTGGCCCCAATGTTCACATTTATGCCGCTACGCATCCCCTGGATGCCAAAATACGAGGGTCTTTGCTCGAATTTGGCCAACCCATCACGATTGGCTCTGATGTTTGGGTCGGCGGAGGTGCCATCATTTGTCCTGGAATTACCATTGGTGACAGAAGCATCATTGCTGCGGGGGCGGTGGTCACCAAAGATGTTCCTGAGGATACAGTGGTTGGGGGGAACCCTGCCCGTGTCATCAAGACCCTCCCCCCTGCTCAATAATTAAGAATTTTTGGTAGATGTTTTTCTTGACACTGGGTGTAGGTACTATCTTCAAAATCAAGGCATTTGTAATTCCGGGACTATTTGAAAGTACGTTAAAAAAAAAACGTTTCTCGATACGGATACGTCTGGTCATTGCAAATGGCCTTATGACAAGCTTTATCCGTTTACTTCATCGAAAATATAAGGGTGAGGTTGCAAACCTCACCCAGCTTATACCCTCACCCAGTCTGTGACTTCTCCCAGCATGGGCGTAATTTGCAATTACGCCCTCTGGACTTTGGCTGTTTATTAGATAAATAATAAAAAAGGCTTTAAATTTTGATTTATGGCCTTTTTTTCTGACATTTATATCTAGTTAAACGACTAGATATGGGATATAAAACCAAAGTTCAGCTTATCAAAAGACTGAAAAGCGAACAATACTATGTGAATTTTCCGGCAGCCGTTGCGCAGGCAATTGAATTTACCGCCGGCGAAGAGGTTGAATGGCTCATCGACGACCATCAAAACCTGGTGTTAAGAAGAAGCGATTCTGCCGTGGCAGTACTAAAAAAAAACTGAAGACGAAACCAACCTAAAATCAATATTTGATGCCATTTTTGACCGCTGCACCAGTGCTTTTAAACAGAAAAGAACCAAAGCCAGGGTCAATGAGCTGGCCCACGGCCTGCTCACCTGCACCGGACGGGCTACCATTACCGGAATGCTTATAGCTGTTGGCAGACAATTTTTGGACTGGACCGCTGCCTATCAGTTATTCTGGGGTTCCAGAATGGATACCGACAGGTTATTTGAAGTTTCATTACAGGTCAAGTGTGAAAAAATTGGCCAAAAACGCCGGTGATGAAGACAGGCCCGCATTTGCCGAATCAAAAAAACAACAAAACCTCAGTATGCAGGGATTGTCAAGGATAAAATTGTTAAGGTCAAGGCCGGACGGGCAGGGCGCCTCGGCAAGACAATTGCTCTTAAGTGTAGACGGCAGTTATACCAACCGGACAATATTGAAGGGATTGCCTTCCGGGGTTACACTGATCGGCAGGGTGAGGAAGGATGCAACACTTAATTATTTGCCGGAATCAGAAAAAACAAAAGGCAGAAACAGGATATACGGTGACCCCGCACCAACGCCGGAACGAATAGGGCAATCAGACGACTTCCCATGGCAGGATGTTACAGGATGGGCTGCCGGCAAAAAGCATACTTTTAACGTAAAAATTGTTAAGTCACTTAAATGGAGGACGGCGGGTCAGGCCCGTACTTTTCAATTGGTGGCAATCCGCCCGTTAAGTTACAGCCTGAAAAAAGGGGGCAGGTTGCTGTACCGTAAACCGGGTTACCTGGTTTGTTCCGACAATGATCTGGACATCGAAACCCTCTTACAGGCATATTTATGGAGGTGGGAGATCGAGGTCAATTTTTATGGAAAGTTAAATATTATGCAAAGTGGTAGCATCAAGTATCTTAATAATC
>JBBDSA010000075.1:0-242669 GCA_040905165.1 Cyclobacteriaceae bacterium
GGTAAATACCGCTTCACTGCCATTTTTAGTTCTTGCGATAAAATTATCATTATAAGAATTCAAAAGTTCATATTTCAATCCATTGGAGGTTTGACCATTGGCAATGATATCATCCAATAAAACCTTGGCCTCCGAAAGTTTTTGTTGAAATATTAATGTTTTGGCCAAAAATGATTTTGCAGCCCATTTATTGGCCCTCCCCACCTCACTTTTTGTTTCCTCAAGGTTATCGGATGCAAAGGTGAAATCCGCTTCAATTCTCGGATAAATATCAGAGGAATTGGAAACAAAATAATTTTTTTCCCCATAATTAATTGTTTCATCAATCCAGGGGACGTTTTTGAAAAACATGGCAAGATATAAGTAATAAACCCCGCGCAAAAACCGGGCTTCGGCCTCCACCTGGATCATTTTTTCAGGGTTGACGTCCTCCACCCTTTGAAGCATTTTCAATACATCATTGGTACGCCCTATTGCAGAATACAGATTCCGCCATTTGTTTTCCACATCTCCATCAGCTTCTGTAAACATCATAGCATTAAATATGCTGGGGCCGGTTTCTGTTCCCTGGGTAACTTCATCTCCTCCACGTAACCGACCAATCCCCCCCAGATAATTTCCTCCGTGGGTACCCCCGCCATCCAATAAAGAATAGGCCCCTATCAATAACAAATCGACTCCTTGTTCATTGGCCAAGGTGGATTCACTCACTGAACCAAATGGCTCTATTTCCAAATAATCTTCACTGCATGCAAATGTTATCCCCAAGAGAACAGAAGCTGCTACAATAATTTTATTTTTGATTTCCATGACTTGTTGATTTTAAAATTTTAGTATTTAAAAGGTAACGGAAAGGCCAAAGATTACTCCCATTTCATTGTTGGGATAACTTGCCCGGTCAATGCCCATGGCCGAAGTAGGTCCACCTACCAATTCAGGATCAAGGCCAGAGTAGTTTGTCAAGGTGAACAAATTTTCAATCTGGGCATAAACCCTTAACCTGGACATGTATAATTTTCTAAGCACGTCTGGCTTTACCGTATATCCCAATGAAACCGACCTAAGTTTCAAAAATGAACCATCCTCGATATAAAATGAATTAGGAGCAAGGGTGGTACTAAAGGTGCCTTGGGATTCGACTATGGGAATGTTGGTATTGGTATTTTCCGGTGTCCAGGCATTCAACAAGTCTCTGCTGAAATTCGTGGTGGGGTAGAAACCAACAAAATGAGTATAAGATTTGGCCAGGTTAAATATTTCGTTGCCCTGGGAACCATAGAAAAAAGCGGAAAAATCAAAATTTTTATATCCCATATTCAAGTTTAACCCATAGGTGAAATCCGGATTGGGATCTCCAAGATGCGTTCTGTCATCAGGGGTAATTTCCCCGTCTCCATCAATGTCCTCATACCTGAACCTTCCAGGGGCGGCCGCATTTTGGGTAGGGGCTGAATCCACTTCTTCCTGACTATTGAATAATCCAGTTACACGGTATCCATAGAAGGAACTAACTGGATATCCCTCTTCATTTCTAACCATGGATCCTACAGCCTGGTGGCTTCCTGCGAAGAAATACCCTGGATCTGGGATATTCACCACGAGGTTATTATAATTGGTAATATTTGCACCAATGGAATAGGTCAGTCCATTCGGAACGGAGCCTCTATATTGAAAGGTAGCATCAAGTCCTGAATTTTGGATGTCTCCAATATTTACTGAAGGAGCACTTGCCCCACCTATTACCACAGCAGGCAAAGGTTCGGTAAACAAAAGACCATTGACCTTTTTCTTATAATATTCGAGGGAAAAATCTAAACTGTTGTTAAATAAGGTCAAATCAAATCCAAAGTTGGACACAATGTTTTCCTCCCATCCAGTTAAAGGATTCCCTATTCTATTGGTTGCAAACCCCTGAACGATGGAATTACTTGAGCCCGTAATGTCATAATAGGTCGAAGTCATCCCACTTCCATAAAGGGAAAAAGCATTTACGGAGCTGACATTGTTTTGAGAACCCAAAATCCCATAACTTCCTCTGAATTTGAAATCATTTACCCAAAACAAAGACTCCATAAAATCTTCCTCTGAAACCCGCCAAGCCAAAGAAAAGGAGGGAAAAACACCATACCGTTGTTCGGGACCAAATACCGAAGAACCGTCTCTTCTTAAAGTTGCTCCCAGTAAATATTTATCATCATAAATATAATCCATTCTTCCAAAAACAGAAAATAAACTGTTTTTATAGATCGAACTGCTATTGGTTAAGGCATCAACGCCATTCCCCAAAATCAGAAAATTAAAATCCTCTGAGAAAAACCGTTGTCTACCTCCTGCCACTCCTCTTCCATTGTTCTCGATTGATTCCGATCCTACCATCACTTCAATACTGTGCTTTCCGAAAGTGTTCATATAGGTAAGCAGATTGGTAAAAGTCATCTGACTTGCAAACCCTGCGCTGACACTTAATGAATTTTCATTGTTATTTCCCTGCACATTTTCTACTTGTGTGGTATTAAAGTCCTGGGTATAATTATTTTGAATATTATAACCAAAGCTCGTTCGAGCAGTTAAATTTTTAAATAAATCCAGCTCGGCATAGGCATTTCCAATGATATGCCACTCATTGAATATGTCCTTATCTCTATTCCGGTATTGAACCGCAACCGGATTTTGGCCATCACCCAATCCCGGTCCACCAAATGTACCACCCCAATTTCCCATGATGTCTCTGATCGGAACGATTGGTTGTAGCTTTACTGTTTCTATGATGCCTCCAAAATCTGAGTTTTCGTTAAACCCCGGATTTTGTCTGTATATGATATTTAGGTTTTCACCCACCCTCAAATTTTTTCCTAGATTGAATTCAGTATTAATCCTTGCCGAATACCTTTTCAGGTAGGTATTTACCAGGGTACCCTGTTGATCTAAATATCCCAACGAAAACAGGTATTTGGCATTGTCATTTCCCCCACTGGCGGTAAGGTTATGTTCTGTTGTTGGTGCCTTTTTAAAAAGTTCATGAAACCAGTCCGTCCCCTCCTTGTTTACCTCTTGAATGATATAATTTTGTCCCCGATTTGGACTGGCATAAAAATAGAGCGAAGGATCAACTTCTGGATCTCCTTCAAAGGCTACGCCGGCTCCTACCGGACCTCTATACATATAATCCGGCATTCCATTGTTAAACCTATCATTATTTGGAAATGCCTTGTTAAATACAGAAACATACTCTTCCGAATTTAAAAGATTAAAAGGGTTGCCCGGAAGTGGGTGACTGATAATATGAGTAGCTTGATAGGTGACAGTAGGAGCACCGGTTTTACCCTTTTTTGTGGTAACCAAGATAACACCGTTAGCGCCCCTGACTCCATATATGGCGGCTGCACCGGCATCTTTTAAAACTTGAATAGATTCAATGTCCTGGGCGCTGATATTATTCAGGTCCTGCTGAATACCATCTACGATTACCAAAGGATCAGTATTTCCGAATGATGTCATCCCTCTAATCAGGATTTTACTTGAAGCTCCCGGAACACCGGACCGGGTAACATTCACACCGGATGCCATCCCCTGCAAAGCCTGTTCAGCAGATCGGGATGGAACTGATTTTAATTCATCGACATTCACCACCGATACGGAGCCTGTTATATTTTTTCTTTGTTGGGTGGAATATCCGGTTACTACAAATTCCTCCAATGATTGGGTGTCAGAATTCAAGGCAATATCTATAACCGAACGGGAATCAACTGGTACTTCCACTGTTTCATACCCAATAAATGAAATTACCAGAACACCTTCAGGGGGCGCTTGAATGGAATAACTTCCTTCTAAATCAGTGATGGTTCCCACCTGGGTATTCTGTACCAAAACGGTAGCACCCGGAACGGGGCTCCCATCTTCATTGGAAGTAATACTTCCATTCACCGATATCGTTTCTTGTGCATAAGATAAACAAGGTACAAACGAAATCAAGAGCAGGGTCATGGCCATCGACTTTCCACAGGAACAGGAAATAATGGCTTGATAGTAAAGATTTTTCATCGATTTGGGATTTTAATATTTACATGATTGGTTAAAGGATCTGCAAATCAAGCAAAAAACTCATGCTTCATTATGGTTTACCAATTATAACTATTTTTGTTTACAAAAAAAATAAATCCAAAATTTTTTTTGTAAAACCAAGAACACAAAAAGAAATTCCGCCATTTAATAAATCATCAACCCCGGAAGGGTTAAATTTAATTCCTTTTATAAAATACAAATAAGTAATAAATCATTGAAAAACAGCCCTATAGGTGAGGGTATTATCAAATTTAAATCATAAAAAATTTCCTGAAATCAACAAATTATAGCGTCATTCGACTAATTTAGTGAAGAAGACCACTCATAAAATCAAACCAGATCATGTTTAAGAGGGGGTTAAAGTAATAATATAGGATTACCATTGAATTCATTTAAATCCAAAAAAATACGCCCAATAAAATTCATCCAGTTAACAATAGGATAGGAAAAGTAAACAAAATGGAATAATATCCATAGCCTAAAATTGGTATCACTTTTTAAAAAATACTAAAAATGGTTATTGAATGTTCAAATCCAGCGTAGTCATTTCCCCACGAACCAAGTGCTTGATCAATGTTTCTTCTGCTTTGGCCAGGTCCCCGGTCTTTAAAGAAGATACAATTCTGCGATGTTCTTCATCGGTTAGTTCATAATCCTTCATATGCACCTGACTCTTTCCCAGTTTTTGGTGGAATAAGGGGATATTCCCCACCTGGTAAAGTCCTTTTAATTTCTGATTACCGGAAAGGTTAATGATCGTTTCATGAAACCGAACATCCGCCTCCAAGGCGCCGTCAAAATACCCCCTTTGGACCATATTGGTAAAATCGTCGCAAATTTCTTCCAACTGCTTCATGTCTTCTTTGGAATTTCTTTTAAAAATCAGCCTTATGGCACCCAATTCCAATATTTCCCTGATTTCTCTGATCTCTTTCACCTCCTCCACCGTCAAGGATTTCACAAAATGCCCTCCATTAGAACCGTACTCTATTAAATTTTCCCCCAAAAGCCGCGTCAATGCCTCTCTCACTGCAATTCGGTTTACTCCCATCTTATTGGCCCAGTAGCCTTCTTTGAGCCGCATTCCTGAAAATAATTGGTTGGAAAGAATTTTTCTTCTTAATTCCTCATATACTTTATTGGCAAGAGAATCTTTTTTCATAATCAGCTATTTTAAATTTCCACTACACGTCAATTTGAGAAAACACTGAATAAAATAATTGAACTTATCGATTATTTACCCTAAAAATGATTTACAAAACGGTAAATCCCCACTTCAACTCAACCATTAAACTTTTTGTTGTTTACAATTAATTATAATTTTTGTAAAATTTTTGGGCTGTAAAAATACAAAAATAAATTAACGGATTACCTGGCTGGTAAATAATCCTTCAATTTTCCGGAAAAGCTAAATTCTCAACTCTCCTTAAAACAATAAATTAATCAAACCATTGGTGTCCGAAGAACCGGCTAATGATGCCTATTCGCCTTAATCTTACAAAAAATAAAGCTGGACCAAAGCCCAATTACCCAGAATGGACTCAAAATTTTAAAAAAATTGGGCTTCCCCACAATTAAAAAGTTATTTTATTATTGGATCGCTTTCCTGTTGGGGCACTTGCCCCAACAAAAAACCCGACAGAAAATCATTCCTCTTTACCCGAACCCCGTCTCCTTCTTTCTTTTCCACCAATTCGAAATTTGGAAAATCCCTGGGTATATTTTTGGTTTCCCCGATTGGGAGGAAATATATTTTATAAAAGGAAGCATCCATTTCCACCATCACGCCTAATCCAAATTTAGGATGCCTGATTTGGCTCACAACGCCTTAAGATGTTGTTGTCATACAATATGTTCTATATCCCAGCCTTGTTTCCCCAACCCTTCATTTTTCCGATCAGGTTTTCCAAGGACCTGTAATGGCAAGGGTAAGGCCAGGCCCCTGTATATTAACAAAAAAGGTTTTTCCGGAAGGAGAAAATACCCCTCCGGCAAGTTCGGACTCATAACCAATGTTTTCAGCCAAGTGATAAAGTTCCCCTTTGGGGGTAATTCCCACCAAAAATGGATGCTTATGATCTTCACAAAGCACCACATCTCCCCAAGGAGCAATGGCCAGGTTATCACAGTTTTTCAAAATTTCCCTATCATTGGGTTCGGCAAATAAATCCAATTTTCCGGGTTCATTTTTCTCTTCCTTCTTTCCTTCATATTTGCTTGGCCTGTACCTGAACACTTGGCCCGCACCGATTTTACCGCCATTGGTACATGCGAAATACAATTCCTTGTTTCCAAACCAAATGCCTTCTCCTCTTGCAAATACCGCAGCCCCCTTATTAAATCCCTGGATTCTAAGGTCATCTTCCGGCGCCTCCACATTGTCAATGTCTATCCATGATACGTCCAGCGGGCTCATTAAATCCAATTTCGGGCCTTCACTGTCCTCCCAATTCCTGGTATCCCGGCTTTTCTCCCCTACAATCGCCAATGCCTGTAATTTTCCGCCCTGATGCAATTTCCCCTGTACCTTGGGAATAAACCTATAGAAAATTCCATCTCCCCTGTCCTCAGTCAGGTAAACAATCCCTGTCTCAGGGTCTATTGCCACCGCTTCGTGGTTAAACCTGCCCATGGCTTTAATGGGCAAAGGCTCGGCTAAACCAGGTTTATCGTTTGCTGGCACTTCAAAAACATAACCATGGTCCTTTTCAACCATGCCTTCATAATCCCCGGTTTTAGCGGTGCTTTCCTCACAGGTTAGCCATGAACCCCAAGGCGTTATTCCTCCGGCACAATTACGAATGGTCCCAGCTAAACTCATAAACTGATTTTCAAGTACGCCGGTTTTCTCATTATACACAAAGGTAGTGGTCCCCCCCAAGGAGGGCATCTCCCCCTTACCAAAATCATAGAACTGTTCCGGTTTTAGATTTTTCAATAACTCATTGTGGGAACCATAACCTCCATTATCCATGGAATTGGGACTTAATTCATGATTCCTAACCACAATGGTTCGGTTTTTTCTTCCTGTAAAAGCCCCCATGCCATCGGAAGCCCCCGATAACAAAAGCCCATCATCCATTTTTTCTCCTTTACTGGAAATGACTTTATAGGAAAATCCTTTAGGCAAATTTAAAATTCCTTTGGGATCCTTTTGAAGCGGACCATAGCCCAATGCCGGTTTTACTGAAGCCTGGGATAAAGTGGGATTCATGAATTGGTATAGTCCCATAAAACCAATAGTGGCCATACCAGAGGATTTAATAAATGTCCGCCTGGAATTGTAAGGTGATTTTTTCATTTTATTTAACTTATTGATAATGACGTAGATATATTTTCAAGAAAAGGACTGATCCATCAATCAAGAAGCAGTTTATTTAAATCCCCCGATAATTCCAAGTGATATCTGATAGGCGGACATTAAGAAAACATTAATTTTTACTGCCTCATGTAATAACTCTTCGATATCGTTGTTTTGAACAATTTGTAAGGCCTCCGGTAAAATGAGGTCGAAAAATTAAAATTCCTTAGAAAAAATAATTCAGATCATCAATTTTAAAAAATGGCCATTTTGGCCAAATTGAAAGGATTTTTTAGATCCCTTAAACCGTGAATGGGTTTTAAATGCGTAAAAATGTTTTTTAAATTATTAAAAATGTTTTTTATTTAAAAAATCTTTACTAATTTAGCGTTCGATAACAGCAAAGACCTGGACAAAAACAGGCCTTAAAACAAGCATTAAAGACTAAAATAATTCTTTCATCTAAAAAACAGCTAAAATGTTAAAGTACACATTCGAAACACAGGATCAGGAATTGAAAACTTGGGTTGATCCGGAAAACGGTTCATTAAACATCCAGATAGGAGGAGAAACCGTCCATCTTCCCAACGAAATCGGTATGGAGTTAATTGCTGTATTAAGGCAAAAGCAATCCATTTTCAAAGACATTGAAAGGAAAAAGGTCAGCGCTTGGAACAGATTTTTAGAGTCCATTTCAGGAGAAGAGGTAGGTACGAGCAGAGAAATGAGCAAGAGGCAATTCAAAGCAGCCTAATATAATTTTCATTAAAATTGGCATTGACCGGAAAAAGATACCCTAGGGTATCTTTTTTTTTGTTCCCTTCTTTACTTTTTCAGACAGGCGAATTGATTCATTGCAGGAAGGATGAACTGGATAGATTTCGGAAAAGTCCTCCCTAAACCGACAAATCAGCAGCGAAGCCGTCCACAATTCAAATCTGGTAAAATTTAGGCTCTATTTAAGTAGGAGAAGAATGCCCTTCACTAATTTAAACACCACAAAAAAGCATTTTATATTTACATATTATCTTTTTTGTTTTTTAAATATTGTTTTTTGTTTTTTGTTTTAAATTTAATCCTTACCTTAGTGCTCGATAACAGGAATAAGGGGAGTATAAACCTTCTTTTTCATCAGCGAGTGTTATCCTTGGTATAATTCTTTAATTTAAAAAAACAGCTAAAATGTTAAAGTATACTTACGAAACCGAAGAACAGGAATTGAAAACCTGGGTAGATCCAGAAAACGGGTCCCTAAATGTTCAAATTGGAAATGAAACCGTTATCATTCCCCAAGAAGTTGGTGCTGAAATGGTGGCCGTAATCAGACAGAAACAATCTATTTTTCATGAAATAGAAAGGAAAAAAACCAGCTCTTGGAACAGGTTCCTTGAATCCATATCTGGCCAGGAAAAATCAAGCTTCAGTGAAATTAAAGGGAAACGTTACGAAGCGGCATAATATTTTTAAAGCCTGAAAAAGGCATTGCTTAATTTACCTGATTTTTTAATCAAATTGATTTTATGAAGAGCATCCACTAAATGGATGCTCTTTTTTATTAAAAAAAGGAATGCCCTATCAATGAAATCCAGGAAATCAATCTTAAAATATAAAAAAATGTTTTTTAAATATTAAATAATGTTTTTTATTTAAAAATATTGCTTAAATTAGCATCATCAAACAGCAATAAAAATTCAGCCCGGTTATTTTACACTAAAGTTGAAATTCTAAACTGTTTACCACTTTTAATGATTCTTTAATTTAAACAACAGCTAAAATGTTAAAGTACACTTTTGAAACCTCTACCCACGAATTGAAAACCTGGGTAGATCCAAACAATGGGACATTGAATATTCAAATCGGAAACGAAAAAGTAAATGTCCCCCATGAAATCGGGATGGAACTGGTCGCCGTCATCAGACAAAAACAGGTGATGTTCAGAGAAGTAGACCGAAAAAGGTTAAGCGCTTGGAGTAAATTTATGGAAATGATTTCGGGGGATACCAAAGAAGGTATTTGGAGTTCTTCCATTTCAGACAACTAAAAAATTCATATTTTTTATTAAGGGAGATCAAATTATTTTTACCTAAAAAAGGCTCGGAAAAGAATTTCTTTTCCGAGCCTTTTCTATTATCAGGCCCCTCCAATGCCAATCCTATTGATTTACTATTATTTTAAAACTTTCAACAGTTGAACTGATTTTACCAAGAGATTTCTGCCATGACCGGGAAATGGTCGGAAGGAAACCTGTTGTGATAGGTGTCTGTCAACACACCGTATCTTTTCACATCAATCTTTTTACTTACAAAAATATGGTCAATAAACCTGTTTCTGCTTTGGGTAATGTCAAACCCATTGGTAGTTCCGTTATTGGCATAAACTATCTCCGCCGTTTCATAGGTATCCTTCAGGTTTTCTGAGTTTTTCAGCATCTGATAGGACTCATTATGGTGATCCACGTTGAAATCCCCGGTTAAAATTACAGGGGTGTCCTTTTCCACAATTTCATTGATTTTTTTTATTATCAAAGCGGCACTCTGTTTTCTTGCCTCTGTCCCAATATGGTCAAAATGGGTATTGAACACATAAAACTTTTCTTTACTATTAATCTCCTCCATTTTTGCCCAGGTGCAAATTCTTGGCAAAGCAGCATCCCAGCCTACATTGGGAAAACCGGGATCAACGGCTAACCAAAAGGTCTCGCTGTCCAGTATTTTATATTTATCTTTATGGTAAAATATAGCGGTATATTCTCCAATTAATTTTCCATCATCCCTGCCCACTCCCACATAGTCATGATCAGGGAGCCTTTCATCCAAATCACTGACTTGGTGGGATAAACCTTCTTGGATACCGAAAATATCAAATCCATGAAAAAGGATAAGATTGGCTACTACATCTTTTCTATTGTCCCAGGTATTTGGATCATCCTCCGGATTGTCATAGCGGATATTAAAGGTGGCCACTTTCATTTCCAAAGTCTGGGCATCCAAGACCCTTATCCACAAAAATACCAAAAGGCATAATAATATTTTTTTTACCATGTTTTTTCTTTCATTATTTTATTAAAACTAATTGTTTAAACTAAAAATAAAATTATTGAATGGAATTAACTTTGCTGCATGATAGAAACTCATGGAATCAAAAAACCCCAACAATAAAATGTCAGGGTTCTTAATCATGCAGGAAAAATCCGGCATTATCCGTTTTTCTTTTTTTCAGCCTGTTTGGTTTTCTTTTCAGCTCTTTTCTCCATCATACTCTTGGCAGGCTTCTTTTTTTCTACTTTTTTTTCTCCTTTGTCCTTGCTCATGGCTTATTATATTTTGCGAAAATTTAGTTTTAATTTTCGATAAATGCAAGAAAAAATAGTTACTGATCATCTTAAGGACGGTAGATTGTCTCTTGGCGCATCAATTTCCAGGGACAGGTGGATTGGATGTTGTCGCCCTTACCCTTTGCACCTATATTTGTGGTATGGAAAGGGAAAAGAAATCAGAGAAATGGCCAACAAAAAAGTCTGACATCATTTTTGAAATCGAAAACTGTGACAATCCCTACCTTTTGACGCAAATCAATGAGCTGCTCAAAAGAAAAGAAATTTTAAAACCCTTTCATCAAATCGGGGTGCAATTCCCTTATGTCTTGGTTCAAAAACCGCCCAGGGATCTTTCCTTAAAACACCATTTAAAACCTCCCACTGCCAACCCCCTGACTAAATATGACTATTTGGCCACACCCATTATGTATTTTATTAGCTTGATCATGCTGCTGATTATTTCTGCCATTATCAACAATTTTTCCATCTCGGAAATGGGTTTTCAACTGAATCCTTTCCTAATTAAATTGGGCTATTTTTATTGGGTAATTTGGTTATTGTATGTGTTGGACTTTTTGGCCATCATCCTTCTGGCCAGAAAAAGTAAAACCAAAATGGCCAGCAGTTCTTTTATTATCCGCTGCCTGGGCCTTGTTTTTCCCCCTATCAGGTTGGGAACGAGGCACCTGTCTAAACCCAATTATATATGGATTCCTTTTTATCATTGGGCGAAATGCAACGAGGGCTTATTGAACCACATCAAACAAAAGTTTTCCCTTCCCATGATCATCATTGCCTTATTAATTATCCCTGTCATTTTGATTGAATGGCAATTTCATGAACAGGCGGCTGACATGCTTCAATCTGACCTGTCTTTCATTTTGGACATGGTGCAGGGCTTTATTTGGATGGCCTTCACTTTTGAATTCATTCTGATGATCTCCATCTCCAATGAGAAATTTGAATATGCCATAAAGAATTGGATCGATATCTTAATTATCCTGCTTCCTTTTATTTCCTTTATGCGTACATTTAGGGTAGTAAAGATGGCCAGACTATCTCAGCTTTCCCGGGGCTATAAACTGAGGGGATTATTGATGAAAGCCAGGCAGGGTCTTTTCTTTGCCAGTTTTTTCTATCGCATTTTAACCATCAGGCCAGACTTCCAAATCAAGAAACTGAAAAAAAAGCTGGATAAAAATCATGAAGAAAGAGAACGCCTGGAGGAGGACCTTATCAAGCTTTTTGAAGTGATCCAAAAACAAAAAAAAAGAGAATAAAAATTTAGAAATGATTTTATCAGTCCCATTCCTTATATTGGAAACTGATTTACAGCATTGTCCGATGCCATCAATGCAGAGCCGTCCACGCAATAGAAAACCAATGAAAACCACCATTTTATTAAGCTTATTATTAACCATCCAGGTTTACCTATCCCATGGTCAAGCGGTGTATCAAATCCCAGATACCGCCAAAAAAATTGTTTTTTTAGGCAACAGCATTACCTACTCCGGTGGCTATGTTGACTATATTGAAGCCATCCTCAGATTGGAGTTTCCGGAAAGGAAATGGGAATTTATTAATTTAGGGCTGTCCAGTGAAACCGTTTCAGGCCTCTCTGAAGCAGGGCATGCCGATGGCCAGTTTCCCCGCCCTAACCTCCATGAGCGATTGGAAAGGGTTTTAAATGCTGCCCAGCCCGACTTGGTCTTTTCCTGTTACGGTATGAATGATGGGATCTACCTTCCCTTTGATTCGGAGCGTTTCGAAAAATACCAGGAAGGCCAGATCCTCCTGAATCAAAAGGTGGTACAATCGGGTGCTGATATCATCCACCTTACCCCATCCATATATGACGAAAAAAAAGGCGAGGCCTATGCCAATTTATTGGATATTTATGCTTCTTGGCTTATCAGTCAAAAGTTTAACCAATACTGGAAAGTGATTGATCTGCATTGGCCAATGAAAATATATCAACATAATAAAAGAAGTGAAGTGGCAGATTTTGCACTGGCAGCAGATGGCATTCATCCCGGAGATTTGGGACATTGGCTGATGGCCAGGGAACTTTTAGTGGGCTTGGGTTTCGATCAGTTAAAAAAAATTAACCATCCGGAACTGGTTTTTGAGAAAGGGTCAAAAAGAAAAGAAGTTTTGGATCTGGTTAAAGAAAAACAAATGATCCTCAAGAATGCCTGGCTGAGCCACACTGGCCATCAGAGACCGGGAGTAAAGGAGGGCTTACCCTTACAAGAGGCTTTGGAGATTGCCAAATCAATGGATTCGGCAATCGTTGAATTACTAAAGTAAGCCAATTTAATCATTTTTAACTTTTATAAACATATCATTACATCCGCATTTGGGATGTATTCCGATCAAAGGACCTCACAGGTGCTGGCAGAATACTATCCGAATGCCAGCCTTTACCTGATCAATTCAAGTCAACAATTGAAAGAAAGTGGATTATTAAACCCCTTCCTTTTCGCTCTGTTTTCAGAAAACCTCACCGAAAAAATGAATGTTTATGAAAAGCTTATACAAGCTCAAATAATATATCTGTATAAAACCAACCCGGGGTTGGAAGGACTTCCGGAGCACTGATCCAGGAAGCTAACCCCCTTCACCATCTTAGGCCCTCATCTCACCGAAATGGTCCATTCCTCCTTGGGTACCATCTGTCCAAACACTTCCAACGGATACCCCTCTTCCTCCATCTTCTTCTCAAAACCACTAGCAGCTTTGGGATCTACGGCCATCAGTAGGCCGCCGCTGGTTTGAGGGTCTGCTAAAATCAATCTATCTGTTTCATGATTGAGTTGGATATGTTTGCCATAACTGTCCCAGTTTCTATGCGTTCCTCCGGGAATGCATTCCAATTCCATGTATTTGGTCACAAAATCAAATTTAGGCACTTTCGAAAGGTCAATCTTGGCGGAAACCCCGCTCCCTTTACACATTTCTGTCAAATGACCCCCTAAGCCAAACCCGGTCACATCGGTCATGGCATGTACTTCCTTCCACCCGGCTACCTTACTTCCAATTGTATTGAGGGTCAACATGGTTTCTTTGGCCAACTGAAGGTCTTCTTCCTTTGCCAGTCCCATTTTCTGTGCCGTAGTAACCATCCCAATGCCCAAGGGTTTGGAGAGGTAAAGTAGATCACCCACCTTTGCTGCATTATTTCTTTTAACCTGGCCCAGGCCAATCTTACCGGTTACAGCCAGGCCAAAGATAGGTTCCGGCGCATCAATACTGTGCCCCCCAGCCAATGGGATCCCGGCTTTATGACAAACTGACCTCCCTCCTTCCAGCACTTTAGCAGCAATTGCGACAGGGATTTTGGCAATAGGCCATCCTAAAATGGCAATGGCCATCAATGGCTGCGCCCCCATAGCGTAGATATCACTTAAGGCATTCGTGGCCGCTATGGCACCAAAATCGAAAGGATCATCTACAATGGGCATAAAAAAATCCGTAGTGCTCACAATAGCCGTTTTCCCGTCAAGATCTATGACAGCCGCATCGTCACTTTCTTCATTGCCCACCAACAAGGCTGGAAAAGACATTTTTAAAGCATTTCCCTCACTAAGTATTTGTTCCAACACGGAAGGGGAAATTTTACAACCGCATCCGGCACCATGACTGTATTGAGTAAGTTTAACGGATTCCTTTTCCATATTACATTTTAAGGATGATTGATTAATAATCGGGCCGTATTTTCGATGTCGTCGCCATTAAAAACAAACTCACCCACTATCTGTTTTGATTTTTTTTGAAGGCTTTTATCATAGGCCCGGTCATAATAGCTCAAAATAATTCCGGCGGCTTTGTCCAAAGCTCCTGCTTTAATATGGGCTATGGCCTCCTCTGTGAATGTTTTCCCTAGCTTTTTGGAAATATTTTGGGTCGCTTGAATAAGATTTGCTTTGGGAAGCCCACCATAATCCTTGACCAATACTTCTATTCGCTTTTCTTTAGGCAATACTAAATGATAATGCGGGGCTTGTTGCATTTTTCGGTAAAGGGGTTCAACAAGGTGTACCTTCCCAATAGAAAAAGATTCATCTTCCAACCAAACAGGCTGGTTTTGTTTCAATTGAAGAAAAGCTTCAAAGAGGTCATTTTGGAATTGTTCCGTCGAAGGTTGACCTGTACTCAGTTGGTTTCCAAAACTGGAACCTTGATGATTAGCAAGGTCTTCCAGATCCACGACTTGCTCCCCCAGTCTTTTCATTTCACGCAGCAGGGCAGTTTTCATAGAGCCGGTAGTGCCTGCCAAAATTTTAAGTTCTGGAGGTTTTTCAAAATAATCAAGCAAAGCATTACGGTAAGCTTTGTACCCTCCCTCCAAAACGATTAATTCAAAACCGTATAATTCCAAAAGCCAGGCCAAACTTTGGGATCTCATCCCACCTCTCCAGCAATGCATCAGCAATTTATGGGAACCCATTGCTTCTGCCTTTTCTACAAAACCGGACAATTTGGGACCTACAAAATCCAAACCTGCTCTGATGGCTGCTTTTTGGCCGATATTCTTAAACCGGGTACCGATTTCAGCCCTTTCTTGGTCTTCAAACAACGGAAAGCAAACTGCTCCCGGAATATGTCCTGCATGATATTCTGAAGGAGACCTGGCGTCTAACAAGGGCAGTTTATTCTTTAAATGAAGAAAAGCCCCTACATTTACATTTTTCATCGGTGGTTTGAAATATTATCCGTTTTAAAACCTTCCCCGGACACCAGCTCAGGACCTGATAAAAACATCGGACAAAAAACCAACAATTGTCTGTTATAAATTTAAATTAAAAAATTCCAATTATCAGTTTCCTTCCAAAGCATTGGCCCCTGCCACAATTTCCAATATTTCGTTGGTAATTGCAGCTTGACGGGTCCTGTTATAAACCAGCTTAAGTTCTTTGAGTAAATCTGCGGCATTGTCAGTCGCCTTACTCATGGCGGTCATTCTGGCTCCATGTTCAGATGCATTACTGTCTAATATGGCTTTATAAAACTGTATTTTCAACGAATTAGGGACCAATTCATCAATGATATATTCGCGGGAGGGTTCCACGATATAATCCGGCTTATTTTGGCTGGATCCTTCTTCAGAATCAATCTTGCTAATAGGAAGAAATTGTTCTCTCACCACTATCTGGGTCGCCACATTTTTAAATTCATTATAGATCAGTTTGACATGATCAAACTTTCCGTTGACAAATGCGTCCATCACCATTTCAGCGGCTTCTTTTACCGGTTCGAAGGAAACATTTTCAAACAATTGATAATAATCCGAAATGATGGGATAATCTTTCTTTTTAAAAAAATCATTAGCTTTCTTCCCAATCGGCATGATGGTAATTTGTTTACCTGCCAATTCACCTTGAATCAAAGCCATTGTAGCTTTTAATATATTGGAGTTAAATGCCCCACATAACCCTTTATCAGAGGTAATGGCTACTATAAGTACTTTAGACCCCTCTCTGTCCTGGGCATAAATAATATCCTTGCTTCCTTCTGTTCCGGAAGAAATGTTATTAAGGATGGATGTAAGTTTCTGAGAATAGGGCCTCATTTGAACAATTTTGTCCTGAGCCCTTCTGAGCTTGGCAGCAGCCACCATTTTCATTGCTTTGGTGATCTGCTGTGTAGAACTTACAGAATTAATCCTTTCTTTTACTTCCTTTAAGTTAGCCATGTTTCTTATCGATACACAATAATTTCCTTAATTTCCTAACCAACAATATTATTTGGCGGCAAATTTTGGTACAAGTTCTGCTACTGCTTGCTTCAGTAATTCTCCCGCAGTATCCAAATCTCCTTTATGGATGGCAGTCAATGCTTCCGGATACTGTGCGGTAAGAAGGTTATAGTAATCTTTTTCAAAGGCTTTGACATTTTCTACAGGCACTTTATCCAATAAGCCCTTGGTGGAAGCATAAATTATGGCCACTTGCAAACCTACCTCTACAGGTGAGTATTGCAATTGTTTAAGGATTTCCTGATTTCTTCTCCCTCTTTCTATCGTACGCTTGGTAGTTGGGTCAAGATCAGAACCAAATTTGGAAAATGCTTCTAACTCCCTGAATTGAGCTTGGTCCAATTTCAAAGTACCCGCTACTTTTTTCATGGCTTTGATCTGGGCATTTCCTCCAACCCGGGATACCGAAATACCCACATTAATGGCAGGTCGGATTCCCGCATTAAAAAGATTGGTTTCTAAGAAAATCTGTCCATCCGTGATCGAAATCACATTGGTCGGAATATAGGCAGATACATCTCCGGCTTGGGTTTCAATGATGGGCAGGGCGGTCAATGAACCGCCGCCTTTTACCAAAGGCACCAAAGAAGGAGGCAAATCATTCATCTGTTTGGCAAGTTTATCTGATGCGATAATTTTTGCGGCCCTTTCCAACAGTCTGGAATGCAGGTAAAATACGTCTCCGGGATAGGCTTCTCTTCCTGGAGGCCTTCTTAAAAGCAAGGAGACTTCCCGGTAGGCGACTGCCTGCTTGGAAAGGTCATCGTAAACTACCAATGCAGGTTTGCCGGTGTCACGGAAGAATTCTCCGATGGAAGCTCCTGTAAATGGTGCAAAAAACTGCATGGGTGCAGGGTCTGCTGCGGAAGCACTGACCACCACAGTATACGGAAGTGCACCCCCTTTTTCCAGGGAAGCCACAACATTGGCAACGGTGGAGGCTTTTTGTCCGATGGCCACATAAATACAATAAACGGGCTCACCCTTTTCGTAAAATTCTTTCTGATTGAGTATGGTATCAATGGCAACAGCAGTTTTCCCTGTTTGTCTGTCCCCAATGATCAATTCCCGTTGTCCTCTGCCAATAGGAATCATGGCATCGATGGCTTTGATTCCGGTCTGAAGCGGTTCATTCACCGGCTGGCGGTAAATAACACCGGGAGCTTTTCTTTCCAAAGGCATTTCATATAGCTCCCCTTCCAAGGGACCTTTTCCATCAATAGGCACACCCAGGGTATCCACTACTCTTCCGAGCATTCCTTCTCCTACCTTGATGGAAGCAATTTTCTGTGTCCTTTTTACGATATCTCCTTCTCTGACAGTTTTGGCATCACCAAATAATACAGCTCCCACATTGTCTTCTTCAAGGTTAAGTACCATTGCTCTCAGACCATTTTCAAACTCGATCAATTCACCGGCTTGCACTTTGGATAGCCCATATATTCTTGCCACACCGTCACCAACCTGGAGAACAGTTCCCACTTCTTCAAGTTCAGCTTGGGTTTTGGTTCCTGAAAGTTGTTCTTTCAGTATTGCCGAAACTTCATCAGGTCTTACATCTGCCATTATTCTATTGGATTATTATTGTTTACAGCTAATATTCTTAATTAATATTTCTTTTCGTAGAGATTTTGGGTAAAATCAAGTCGCAATTTCTGCAATTTGCTCTTGATGGATTCATCTAGCTGTCTGTCTTCAACCCGCAATACAAATCCACCAATTAAGTTGGGATCTATGCTTTCAATCAATTCAACCTTATCTTTGCCTGAAATTTCTTTGACAATGGATTTAAATGAACTTCGAAGGTTTTCATCCAGATGGATGGTAGCCGTAATTTCCGCCCTTTGAATACCCAGGTACTCGTTATATTGTTTGTGAAATTCCCTGGCCATAGCAACCAGCATTGATTCCCTGCCCTTTTTACTGACCAAGCCAAAAAAAGTAAGCGTGAGTGACGATACTTTATCCTCAAATAGGGATTTCAGGATCCTGAGCTTTTTATTAGAACTTACTATAGGGCTCTTCATAAGAACAGAAAACTCTTTGCTGCTTTTATCCAAAGCAATAAGGCGCTCCATATCTTCTTGAACCTGCTCCAGAATACCTTTCTCTATGGAAAGTTCCAATAAAGATTTGGCGTAACGGGAAGCTACTCTGTATGATGACATTTATTCCTTGTTAATTTAATTTTATATCCTCTACAAAATCTTCAACCAACTTCTTTTGGGCTGACTCTTCTGACAAGTTCCGTCTTAGGAGTTTTTCAGCAATGAGTAATGAAAGTTCCGCAACCTGAATTTTAACATCAGTCAACGCCGCTTGTTTCTCGGTTTCAATTACTGCCTTGGCTTCTTCGATCATTTTAGCCCCGGCCTTTGATGCTTCACCCTTGGATTCCTCCATCATTTTGGCAGCATATTCATTGGCGGACTTCAATATTTCATCCCTTTCAACTCGGGCTTCCTGAAGGAGTTTTTCATTTTCGGCCACCAGATTGGACATTTCCATCCGGGCTTTCTCTGCTTCGGACAAAGAGGCTTCAATGGTTCCTTCCCTCTCTTCCAAGGCAGAGAGGATGGGCCTCCATGCATATTTTGCCAGGATGAAAAACAAAAGGGCAAATCCAATGAATTGCCAGATAATTAAACCTAAATCGGGGCTAATCAGATCCATGGTATTGTTTTTTACTTTATTCGGATTTGTTCAAATTTAAAAAACGGGCCGGCCTAATGCCAGCCCATTGGTCAATTTAGAAAGTTAGGTTACCATTCAATGCGATCAGTAAACATACTACCACCGCAAAGAGAGAAACTACTTCAATCAAGGCTGCAATGATCAACATGGCTGTCTGGATTTTTCCAGCTGCTTCAGGTTGACGTGCAATACCTTCCATGGCTTGTCCGCCGATACGACCAATACCCAGACCTGCGCCTACCGCAACAATTCCGGCACCGATACCTGCACCCATCAGGGCAAAACCGGCAGTCAATAATAATGAAGTTAACATACTCGTTTTTTATTTATATTAAATTGAACAAAGAATTCTTAATGATCATGCCCATGTTCTGCGACTGCCCCCCCAATGTACATGGCAGAAAACAGCGTAAAAACATAAGCTTGAATGGTGGCCACCAGCAATTCAATGATGTTGATAAAAACCACCATCAAGGTACTGGCAACACCTACTGCATAGGACTCAAATACGAAAATGAGACCTATAAAACTTAAAATCACAATATGCCCTGCCGTTATGGCCACAAATAGACGAACAGTAAGGGCAAAGGGTTTTGTAAACAAGCCGATAATTTCAACAGGTACAATGATTAACAAGAGTGGAAGCGGTACACCCGGAGTGGCTACCACATGTTTCCAATAGGCCCGGTTACCATTGAAATTCGTGACAAAAAAAGTAATCATGGCCAAAGTTACCGTTACGGCAATATTGCCGGTAAGATTCGCTGCTCCCGGAAGCAGTCCCAATAAATTCCCAATCCATATAAAGAAAAACAGGGTCAATAAATAAGGCGTGAATTTCTTGTATTTTGGCCCGATATTAGGCAATGCAATTTCATCCCTGACAAAAATAACGATGGGCTCAATAAAGGATGCAATACCCTTTGGTGCTGAATTAGGCCGCTTTTTATAATGTCTTGATGCAGAAAGCATCAGGTATAAAGTTACTCCCAAAACCAAAAACAACATGGCCACATTTTTGGTTATGGAAAAATCCATAAATGACCTGCTTTCCTCCGTTGCCTGCAATTTATCGTGTTCATCAATGTAATACCCATTATGTTCCACCCCAAAATGATGGGTATCCGGATCGACAAAAGAAGAGGAAGAATAAAATTCAAATCCCCGGTCAGAAGAATAAATAATCACCGGTAAGGGCAAAGTAATATGGGTATGCCCTATGGTAGCAAAATGCCATTCATGAGAATCCTTAATGTGATGCATGATGAAACTTGTTTTGTCTTCATCATCACCCGATGCAGCCTGCAAAGGGCTGGAAAATGCCAGTAAAACGGCTGACAATAAGAAACTTAACCTTATAAATCTACGGTGCATCAAAATAATTTTTATCCCCTATTTCGAATGAAGGCGCAAATTAGTTATTAAGCTGTATATATCAAACAATAAGTACAACAAATAAATGATAAAGAAATCCACAACAAACCAAAGTATATTTTTATCACCCCCCCATAAAATAAAAAAAATAAAGCCGACGCTGAAAAGTAATCTAAAAACGGCCGTGCCCAAAATTACTGCTACGGAATTATAATCGTTGATACCCAAAAATTTCCCCGAAAACAGTGCCGTAATCATTGTCAAAATGGCAAAAAAGAGAAGTATATGCCAAATTCTATCATGAAACCATGGCCCTGGTAAAAGAAATTGACCGAATGCAATCAACATGGCGGTTACCGCGGTTCCTGTAATTAGGCGGAATAATGTGGCGTGAAGCAAAGAACTTTTCATGTTTATCTACCAATATGACCTTATTAAAAGGTTAATATTAATTTTTACCATCCGATTCAATGGATTTAAAAAGTTGATAAAAGGCAATGGCTATCGATAAAAAACAAAAAGTCAAAAGCCATAATGGAAAGTGCATTCCACTTCTAATATGCAAGAGGTATCCAATGTAGGTACCCAGACCAATCACGGCTAGCATTTGGAAAGCCAACCCAAAATATTTTACATAAACAGGCCTATCAGTTTGAGGAGATTTGTTTTTTGGGTTTATCTTCATCCCTGTCCACCTTTAATATTTCCTTTTGGTTATTTCCCATATTGCATTTCCCGTTGAATTCCGCACCGTTTTCTATGATCAATTTTTTGGTGTAGATATCTCCGACAATCAAAGCGGACTTTTTTAGAAATAAGGATTCACGGCATTTAATTTCGCCCTTTACCTGACCGGAAATTTCGACATCAAATGCCGTCACATCTCCGTTTACTTTTGCAGATTCACCGATGATGATTTTCTGGTGGGATTCTAATGAACCTTCCACACAACCTTCCACGCGGATGTTGCCCTGGGTGGCAATATTTCCCACGATTACGGTGCCAGCGGCTACCAGATTGCTGGAGGTCACCATCTCTGTAGTGTTTTTTCTAACTTCTGTATTCTTAGCCATATTTATTCAAATGTAATAAATTCCTGCGGATCAAGTGGATTTCCCCGGTACCATAATTCCAAGTGGAGGTGTTGACCGGTCGTATGTTCGCCGGTATTGCCGATAATAGACACAATTTCACCTCCCCTGACAGGGTCTCCTACAGACTTCAATATTACTGAATTATGTTTGTAAATCGAAATCAATTCATTCGAATGCTGTATCCCCAATACATATCCCGTCTCCAATGTCCAGGTAGCCAGAATGATGGTTCCATCTGCAACCGCTTTTACGGGTTCATTCTCCGCTGCCACTACATCTAAGCCAAAATGATTTTCCGAGGAAGAAAATCCACTAACTACGACCCCCTTTACAGGAGGAAAGAAGTAATTATCCGAAAAAGAACCACTGCTTATCCTTCCAAAATTATTTTCATCCAAAGGCAGGGATTCAAATTCACTGATGATGCTTTCCGTTTCCTCACTTCTTTTGAATAGGTCAATTTCATTGCGGTTTACCTGAAGATTATCTCCCACTTTATTTACCGTATCCACCCCGTTCATTTCCCCCTCTCCGGAAATGACCTGTTGGATGTTTTTTACATACCTATCCTTTGCCTGAACCTCCAAAATCAGGGAATCAATGGTCTCGGATAAGGTATATATTTTTACCATGTTTTCGGTTTCTATGTAAACTGGATCAAACCATTTGGCCAATAAGGACTTGGAAAGAAACAAAGAAATCACAAAACAGGTCATCACCAATAATATGAACAATAAACCAACCTTAATTTTCGTAATATTAAATGAGGTAATGACAGAGAAGTCTTCTTCCTTTCGTATTACTATAAGGAATTTGGTCTCAATCCAATCATTTAATTTTTGTTTAACACTCAATGGACCTTTGTTTTATGTATTTATGTTTTACAAAAATAAGATTTAAACGGCAGCATTTAAATAATCTATTGTAAAAGAACTAATTTAGTCGAGATTTAAATTAATACGAATTGAATAGAATCATCCTTTTTTTTCTTATTGCTTTGGGTTCTGGAGTATCTTTTTCCTGCTCTTCCCAAAAAGACACCTTTACCAATAGGCTGTATCACAATATAACGGCCCGCTTTAATGCCTATTATTTTGCAAAAGAAAAACTATTGGAGTTTGAAAATGAAATTGAAGCCAATTATCAGGAAGATTTTTCTCAGGTATTGCCTGTATTTTATCCTATCGACAGTTCCATGGTAGAAACCAACGAAGAGCTTCTCACGGAAGCCAGATCCATGGCTTCCAAGGCAGTGGATTGGCATCGGATAAGTAAGTGGGTGGACCCTTCCTATTTTGTGATTGGAAAAATAGATTATTATAAAGGGGAATTTGATGAAGCCCAAAACACGTTTAAATACCTGAATGTCAACAGCAACCAAAATGATGTAAGGCATGTTTCCCTGATCCAACTGCTCAGGTCTTTCATAGATTTGGAGCAATTTGATGATGCCGCTTTTGTCATTGATTTTCTTTCAAAAGAGAATAATATCAGCAGAGAAAATAAACAATATCTCTATAAGACCCTCGCTTATTATTATGAAACGAGGGAAGAAAATGACATGATTGTTCCCTCCTTGTTCAAAGCCCTTGAATTTTCTGAGGATAAAAAGGAAATTTCAAGGATAAACTTTATGCTGGGGCAACTTTATCAAAAAGCAGGATTGGATGCATTTGCTTATGAATATTATCAAAAATCATTAAATGGAAGTCCCAATTATGAGCGGACATTTTTTGCCCAATTGTATTCCCAACAGGTGGCAGAACTTGAAAAAACCAAAGATCTGAAAAGGGTTCGGGATTATTATGACAATTTATACCGGGATAGGAAAAACCTGGACTTCAGGGATGTCGTTCTTTTTGAAAAGGGTAGATTTGAAAGAAAACAAGGCAATTTGGACGAGGCTGTTTCGCTTTACACCAAAGCTGCAAAAGAACCCGGTGAAAATACCCGGCAAAAGGGATATATTTACCAGGAGTTGTCAGAAATTTACCAGCATGAAAAAAATGACTACCTCACTACAAAATATTACCTTGACAGTGCCCTAAAAAATTTCAGGGAAACGGATAGAAATTATGAAATGCTTTCTCAAAAAAAAGAAATTTTTGACCAATACGCTGAAAATTTCGAACTTTTACAGAAAAACGATAGCTTGATCAAATTAAGCGCCTTAAGACCCGAAGAGCAGGAAGCTTATGTAGATGCCTTTTTGATCAAAGAAGAAGAACGCCTTATTAGTGAAGCTGAATTGGTCAACACCAAAAAATCATCCGGTATTTTTGATAATTTGCTGGCTTTTGGTGGAAGCGGGGGAGGGGCATCCGCTTTTTATTGGGAAAACCCCGTAGCCATTCAAAGGGGCGCGCTGGAATTTACCAAAATTTGGGGAAGCAGACCATTGACTGACAATTGGAGAAGAAGCAACCGAAGTTTTCAGGAAAGTGAGAATGAAGAATTTCCGGAAATGGAAAACGACGTCAACCCCGAAATACCGGATAGTGAAAATGAAGCCGCTGATGAAGCCGGAACTGGCGTAACCATTCAACTCCCTGACAAGGCCACCCTAATCGGGAATATCCCCCGGGACGAGGAAACCATTGAAATGATGCGGGGTCAGATGGAGGAAGCTTATTTTAATTTGGGTAAATTGCTCTACTTTAATCTCAAACGTCCTGGTGTGGCCGTGGGATATCTGGAAAAATTAATTGAAAATTTCCCAAATACTCCAAAAAAACCCGAGGCCTATTATACACTCCATTTGGCTAATCAGGACCTTGGAAGAAATTCGGAGCGATATGCCAGGTTGTTAAACGACGAATTTCCCAATTCTCAATTTACCAAATCAATCAATAACCCTGACCAGGTATCCGGCTCCCAGGCTAATTTCGAATCGGGCCGAAATTATGGTGAAGCTTATCAACTTTACAAAAGAGGGGAACTTGAAGCTTCCAGGGCAATGATTCGAAGCACGCTTAATGAATACCCCCTTACCAAAAATACAGACCGGTTGTTGTTGCTGGACATAATGATATCCGGAAAATCCGGGTCCATTGAAATGTACAGAGAAAGATTGGAAACATTTGTTCAAAATGATTCTGATCCTGAACTATTGGCTTTTGCGGAAAAATTGCTGAAAGCAGTAAGTGTGGAGGATCCAGTGCCCACCGAAGTGGCGTCACCGGAAAATAATAATAACCCGAATGATCAGATTGCTGAAGATAACCTAAATGTGGAGAATGAAGATAAGGAGACGGAAGCATCTCCATACAAAGAGACCCTGGGACAAACCCATATCTTCATTTTAGCGTTAAACCCAAGTGTGGCTGAGGAATCCAAAAACCTTACTGCAGGGCTGGAAAATTTTCATGCCCAAAATTTCTCCAACCAGCGGCTTAGGACCGGGACCATCGCACTTAACAGGGAAACTACCATATTAATCATCAGCCCGTTTCCCAACGCCAATAAATCTTTGGAATATCGAGATGCCTTTTTAAACAGTTTTAACACTGAATATTTACCGGAAGAATTAAAATTGAGTAGTTTTGTTATTTCAATTGAAAACTTTCAACAACTCAATAAGAGAAAAGACGTTGAAGAATACCGGACTTTTTATGAAAAGTCTTATTAATTACAAACATGAATATAAAAAAATTAAAAGGTACTAAGTTTAATTATAGTAAAATCATTCGCTATATATGGTTGGTTTTTGCAGTGGGCTTAGTTGGATTTATCCTTTTTGTGTCTGCCGTAAGCGTAAACTTCCTTGGACTATTTGGGGAAATGCCGGAATTCGAATCCCTCGAAAACCCGGATAGTGAATTGGCTTCCGAATTATATTCCTCAGATGGGGTACAATTAGGAAAATATTACCGGGAAAACCGGAGTCCTGTAACCTATAATGAAATTTCGCCTAATTTGGTGAATGCCCTAATCGCCACGGAGGACGTGAGGTTTGAAGAACACTCAGGAATTGATGCAAGAGGATTGTCCCGGGTTTTAATCAAAACACTGTTATTGGGCCAAGAAAGTGCCGGGGGAGGAAGTACACTGAGTCAGCAAACGGCAAAGAACCTTTTTAAAACCAGAACTCAAGCCTCACAAGGTTTATTAAGCGGCATCCCCGGCTTAAGAATGCTGATCATCAAAACCAAGGAATGGATTGTGGCCTCCAGGCTGGAAAGGTCTTACACCAAAGATGAAATCCTGACCATGTACCTGAACACGTCAGAATTTGGCAGTAATGCCTATGGCATTAAAACAGCCTCCAATACCTTTTTCAACAAAGAACCCATTGACCTGAATGTTCAGGAATCGGCCACTTTGGTGGGATTGTTTAAAGCCCCCTCCTATTATAGTCCAGTATATAACCCGGAAAATTCTATCCGAAGAAGAAATACGGTGCTGTCCCAGATGAACAAATACGAGTTCCTCACCCAAAGTCAATATGATTCCATTGTTGCCTTGGATTTGGAATTGGAATACAATGTGGCGAGCCATAATGAAGGTTTAGCTACCTATTTCAGAGAGGTAGTAAAAAGCGATTTATTAAAATGGACCAGTGAAAACCTAAAAGCTGACGGCACCAATTATGATCTTTTCGGGGATGGCCTACGGATTTTTACCACCATTGATAGCAGGCTTCAAAAATATGCTGAAGAGTCCGTTCGAGAACATATGCCTGAACTGCAGAAAAAATTCTTTGCGGAAATGGGTAATCGGGAACCCTGGATTGATAGCAATAACAGACCCATTCCTGATTTTATTGAAAATGCGATCAAGCGAACGGAAGCCTATCGAAACCTCAGAAGTCATTATGGAAATAATGCGGACAGCATTGAAATAAGACTGAATGAAAAAAAGAAAATGAAAGTGTTCTCATGGGAAAAGGGCGAAATAGACACCTTGATGAGTTCCATGGATTCCATCAAGTATTACAAAAAATTCCTTCAGGCAGGATTTGTTTCCATGGATCCGCATTCAGGCCATATCAAAGCCTGGGTAGGAGGAATTGATCATAAACATTTTAAGTATGACCATGTTAGGCAGGGGAAAAGGCAGCCGGGATCTACTTTTAAACCATTTGTATATGCCGCAGCCATAGAAAATGGGTATGGGCCCTGCTATACAGTGATAGACCAACCCGTAGAAATCAATATACCTAACCAGCCCACCTGGAGGCCCAGCAATGCGGATGGGAAATTCACACATGAAAGAATGACCATAAGAACAGCCATGTCGCGATCTGTCAATTCCATAACGGCTTATATGATGAAAAAACTAAGTCCAAAAGTGGTGGTGGAAACCGCACATCGACTGGGCATTTCAAGCGAATTGGAGGAAGTACCCGCTTTGGCACTGGGCACCAATGATGTCTCTATCATTGAAATGGTAGGCGCATTCAGTACCTTTGTGAACAAAGGAGAACACATTACACCCATTTATATAGACAGGATCGAAGATAAAAACGGGAACGTTCTCCACCAATTTGTCCCCAGAAAAAAACCTGCCATGAGTGAAGAACATGCCTATATCATGTTGCACATGCTACGCGGGGGAACAGAAGAAGAAGGTGGAACCAGTCAGGGTCTTCCCTGGTCCATAAGAGATGAAGGCAACGAAATAGGTGGCAAAACAGGAACCACCCAAAATGCCTCAGATGGCTGGTACATGGGGGTTACCAAAGATTTGGTCAGTGGAGTATGGGTAGGAGGTGATGACAGGGCCATCCATTTCAGAAGCTGGACCAATGGCCAAGGATCGAGAACAGCAAGACCCATCTGGTCCAATTTCATGACCAAAGTTTATTCCGATTCCACTTTGAATATCACAAAAGGGCCATTCCCCAAGCCAGAAAGACCCTTGAGCGTAGAAATTGATTGTTCTGAATACGACATGGAAAGGGATATTTACGAGGAATTTGATTATGACGCAACAAGTGTAGACTTCTAATAAGGAAGGCGTTTTGCCCTTATATTTTCCTGCAATGTAGCGGTATGGACATGTTATCCCCCTCCTATCAGCCAAAAGACCATCACCAACTCCCGGATTTACCAGGTGTTTACCGTTACTATAATACAGAAGGGATTCTCATTTATGTGGGCAAGGCCAAAAGTCTTAGGAAAAGGGTTGGCAGTTATTTCAATAAAAACACAGGCCTCAACCATAAAACGAGGAGAATGGTGAAAGAGATCGTAAAGATCGAATTTACCATTGTCAATTCAGAATTTGATGCCCTGTTATTGGAAAACAACCTCATCAAGAAATCTCAGCCCAGGTACAATGTACTGTTAAAAGACGATAAAACTTATCCTTACCTTTTATTAACCAAGGAACATTTTCCAAGAATTCACCCTACGAGGCGAGTTATCCCCTCCAGAGGCACTTATTTTGGCCCTTTTGCCAGTGTGCGGGCAATGAACAATGTTCTGGAACTTATCTTGTCCCTATTTACCATCAGAACTTGCAGGTTGGATTTGTCCCCCCAAAATATTGCAGCAGAAAAGTTCAAGGTTTGCCTGGAATACCATATTGGCAATTGCAAGGGTCCCTGTGAAGGACTTCAGAACGTAACAGATTACCTGGCCGATATCGATCAGGCTAAAAACATTTTGAAAGGAAATTTGGGTGTAGCCAAATTATATTTTAAGGAAAAAATGAAAATGGCAGCCGAAAATCTGGCCTTTGAAAAAGCCCATCTATATAAAGAAAAATTCGATCTCCTGGAAAAATACCAGGCCAAATCTTTGGTCATTAATCCCAATGTGGACAGTCTTGATGTCTTTTCCATTGTCAGTGAAGAAAAATATGCCTTTGTGAATTATTTACGGATAAAGAATGGAGCGATTACATTAAGTAAAACTGTAGAACTTAAAAAAAAGCTGGATGAACCGGATCACGAACTATTGATAACGGCCATGATCAGGTTACGCGATCAATTTCAAAGTGATGCCAAAGAAATATTGGTAAATGTGCAAATGGAAGATACACTGGAAGGGCTTCAGATCGTTATGCCCAAAATCGGTGATAAGAAAAAGCTGGTAGAATTAAGCCTTAAAAACGCATTTTATTACAAAAAAGAAAGGGCAATGTTATCCGGTGACCAAAAAGACAAAAAAAACAGGGTACTCCTGCAATTGCAAAAAGACCTTTCCTTAATCCAATTGCCAGATCATATTGAATGCTTTGACAACTCCAACATACAGGGCACCCATCCTGTAGCCAGCATGGTGTGTTTCATAAACGGCAAACCTGCCAAAAAAGAATACCGACATTACCACATCAAAACAGTAACGGGGGCCAATGATTTTGCCAGTATGGAAGAAGTGGTAGGCAGAAGGTACAAAAGACTGATGGAAGAGTCGAAACCGCTTCCTAAATTGATCGTTATAGATGGCGGAAAAGGCCAATTGTCCTCTTCCGTGGATGCCTTAAAAAAATTGGGAATATATGGCCAAATACCCATCATCGGTATTGCCAAAAGACTGGAAGAAATCTATTTTCCTGAGGACAATTACCCTATTTATATCGACAAAAAATCGGAGGCTTTAAGGCTGATTCAGAAAATAAGGGATGAGGCACATCGGTTTGCCATTACCTTTCATAGAAACCTCCGGAGTAAAAATGCCTTTAACTCCCAACTCACATCCATCCAAGGTATCGGAGAAAATACCGAACAAAAATTGTTGACCCATTTTAAATCCGTCAAAAACATAAAGTCGGCGGAAAAAGAAGCCCTAGTCCCTATAGTAGGGCAGGATAAAGCGGAGAAAATATGGTCAGCCCTTCACCCATAAAAAGGAAAGGGCTTCCATAAGAAGCCCTTCAATTTATTCTTTTATCCAAATAATCAGTGCCATTACCATTCCCAAAGGTTGTTTTCCCATTCCAAAAGATCATACTCAAAATCCAGCGAATTCAAATAGGCCTGTAGTGGGGGATTGGGATTATCCTGACTGACCATATCAATGATCAATTCATTATCAGGATTGGTATATTTCCTGACGACAGACCTGAACAATCTCAGATCAAAGGCCTGACTATAGGCCAGGTGTTTGGAAGTGTTTTGAAAATTCAACCATTTCCCTTTTTCATTGTCATCGAAATAATTATAAAAATCCTTGTATCTAATAAATGCAATAGTCTTTTGTCCGGCACCGGAATTGGTTTCAGAAGGCATTACTAATTCAATATATTTGATATCGAATTTAATTTCTGACCGGTGCTTGTCAAAGAGAAAATCCTCTTTGAAATCAAGGTAGAAGATGTCTTTTACGAAAATACTATCCCCATTTTCAGCGGTCAGAAACCGGGTCTGGAATTCACTGATGGACAATGGTTCCGTAAAGCTTTCGTCAGCGAAAATTTCGAAAGCATTTTCCTCTACAATGGCATTATAAATATTCATCACAATGCCATCTGATTTCAGACCTCCTGTACCGTATAAGGGCAGATTGAATTTCTCCCTAAGATCAATCCTTCTCCACACACCGACCTGGTACATTTTATCATCCTCTCTTATCGGTAAGACGGAATATACCGTATCAATTTCGAATCCACTATCACCGTTCTGCGATTCAAAATTCTGACTGTTATTACCCTGTCCATAGGAAAGGGAACCGGAAAACGAAAATATAAGGGCAACGATGAAAGTTGCGATTATAATTTGATGATTATTCTTCATGATATCTTTCATTTCTTCTTATCTAACGCCATGAAAACAAGAATATTATCTTATTGATATAGGTATGATTTCATTTACAGTACTTGTGATTTTATTGCCACGAAAATTTGTCCGTGTTACTTCTCTGGCAATGATAATCAATTTGTCCCCAGGTTGCGCTTGGGCCAATAAGTTTCTAACCGCTACAGCTTCTCCTGAGATATTGACAGATTCTCTGGGAACATCATTCCTAACCAACCTTACTTCACCGTCAGTCACTTCAAAATTAGCATCCCTGGTCATCGTTCTGCCAAAAGTAGGTTCAGGCAATGCTTTTATCCTTAGGTTGGTCAGTGCTGAAGCAGATGTGGGATTTAGCAAGTCAATCTGTGTATCACCATTGAATGGTCGGATGGTCGGTGCAGGAACAGGCCTGATGTCGTATTCTACAGAACCTATCCTATTGCCACCACTTGATACACCAATGGTGACCTCTCCGGAAGCGACAGGAATAACAGTAACATCCACCGGCCTTGACCCTCTTATGGCCTGCCCCCCGCTAACTGAAAACTCCGGAGCATAGGAGTTACCCAATGCCGGAACTTCAATAACCAGATCATTGGCACATTCCGCATAAAGTTGATTGACTACCTCTGAGGAAACTTTAATGACCGGCTCTGCCACAAAGTATTCATAATCAATACTAAAAACACTATCTACTCCTCCAATCGGGACAGAAATCTCACCTCTCAAGGTTCTGGGTGCCAGCCCACTTTCGTTATAATTAGAAGCGGGCGGAACGGTAAATTGAATTTTACCAAATCCATCCACAACCGGTATCTCCCGGCCATCGGCCGACATCATCAATTCTGTTGAAGAGGAGGAGGAAGCCAAAAACATTTCGCCTTCAAAGGTAGTCCCTGCTGCCACCACATTAGAATTGGCGGCTAACGTTGCCTTTAGTTTATCTGCTTCGAATATAAATGAACCAAGGGAATTGGTAATCGCTGTTAAGGCCTCACTTTCAATGTTTAGCACTTCATTTTGATGTTGACTTAAAATAGCCAGAACAGCGCCAATGGGTGACTTTACATAGTTGAGGTTTACATAATCTTTATAATTGACATCCGGGTCATTTTTAAATAGGTCAATTTCCTCTGCATCCTTGGCTATTTTTTCAAAATTTACAGAATTGATACCAAGGTTGGATAAAACCTGAGTGACCTCTTCAGGAAAAGCATTTAATCTTTCCTGCATTTCATATCCTACCCTATTGTTATTGAAAATATTACCCGGAATATCTGTATTTTTAAGAGCCGAGGTTTTATAAATACCTTCATCATTGATAGCATTGGATTGTTCTATCACCAATTGCTTATTTTGTTCCAAATAGGCAAAAAGTTCCTGACTCATTGATCTGATTTGATTGGCCGCTTCCACCTTAGGAAGATCCAATTCGTTGTTGCCTTGTTGCTCTACAGTAGATGAAATAATGTCAACAGAAAAAAGATTTTTCTGAATATAATTATTAGAAGTCCGCTCTAAACCATCATTGATTAAGATAAACTTCTGTAGAATCTGATTACTTACCTGCAAAGCCAAAAGTGCCGTCAAGACCAGGTACATCATACCGATCATCTTCTGTCTTGGTGTTTCTTTACCACCCGCCATATGCTATATTATTTTTCTGTAATTAAAAATTGAAAAGATGGCCATGAAAATCAAGCATTGCTTTTCATAGCGGTAAGCATCCCACCATACACTTTATTGAGGGAATTCACATTATGGTTGAGTTTTGCCAACTCAGTTTTAAAAGTATCAGTTTCCTTACCCACTTCAGAAATCCCCTCCATAGCAGTCGTTACATTGGAATAGAATTTATTGATGGTTTTGGCATGCATATTGGAATCTTTCAGTTCCTCTTCATAAACATTGTTCAATGCTGAAAGGGTTTTGGTTACATTCACAATTTGATCCCTATAGGTTTTGGCATCTTGAGTAGCGGCGGACATTTCTGCCAGTGCTGAAGCCGTTTTGCTGTAAGAACCATTGATATCGACCAAAGTTTTAGATGCCTTCTTGACATTATCCGCATATTCATTGGTAACTACTGCAGCATCGGATAAATTTCCCATTTTCTCTGCAGAAGAAGCAAGATTTTGCATCCCCTTACCTAAACTTTCTATTAAATCCGGGCCGATTTTGGCCTTCTCCAGCATTTTATCCAATTCCTGAGTGGCGGATCCATTTTCTTTGGCCGGCCTTGATCTGGGAGTGACGGGACTATTGGGATCTGCCAGTTCCGGATATACTTTGGCCCAATCTACGTCTTCACTTTTAGGTTCGAAGGCAGAAAGAAAAAATATCAGGGCTTCCGTGGTCAAGCCAACCCCAATCATCAGAGAGGCAAAGGGCCAATCCAAAATTTTAAACATTGCACCTAATATTACAACGGCAGCTCCTATTCCATAAATTTTAGGCATGATGCCTGAATAAAATTTATAAGAGAAACTGTTCTTATCTACTGTTACTGACATATTTTTAAAAAGCTTTAAATGGAAATTGATTTTTTTTAAATTCAAATATAATTATCTTCTGCTCCTTTTATTGGATGTCACATCCATTGTACCAGATCTTCCTATATAAGTCATGGCTGTTCTGAAACCGATATGGGCAGTTTGTATATACTGGTATTCATAATTTCTGGCACTGGTTTCCAAAAAGTGGGCTACATCCTTCCAACTCCCACCACGGACTACCTTTCTGGATTCGGTAGAATCTTTATACGTGGGGTTCATGTCCCATATGGACGCATTGGCAGCGGGATTATAGGCATCCTCTACCCATTCTGAAACGTTTCCGGCCATATTGTATAGGCCGAATCCATTGGGCGCAAAGGCATCCACAGGTGCGGTATAGGCAAATCCATCATCGATATAGTTCCCCCTTCCCGGTTTGAAATTGGCCATCAGGCAGCCTCTTCTGTTTTTTAAATAGGGACCGCCCCAGGGATATTTCGCAATTTCCTTGCCACCTTTGGCAGCATATTCCCATTCTGCCTCGAAGGGCAACCTGAATTTTGGCATATCATATTCGGACTCATCATTGGCATTCATGTGATAGGATTTCCATTCACAGAACTGTTTGGCCTGGACCCAGCTAATGCCCACGACCGGATAATCATCGAATGCAGGATGGTCAAAATAATATTCCATCAAAGGATCGCCATAATGGTGGGTAAAACTTGTGGACCAAACGGTGGTATCAGGTAGCAGTTCTTCAATCTGAAATTCAGGGGGGGCTGCCTGGGTGGTGGGTGTTCCCAATGCCAGCTCACCCATTCTAACTGCCTCCAAGAACTGCCTGTATTTATTGTTCGAAACTTCATATTTGTCCATGAAGAATTCTGAAATGGTTACCTGTTTGTTCATAGAGGTCATGCTCAATGCAATGTCTTCATCTGCCTGACCCATCCAAAAGGTCCCCGCTTTTACAGGAGCCATTTCATAGGGCAAAGATTGCTGCCAACCTGAGCGCTGAGGCACACCTGTAACCTCGCCTCTTCTATTTAACTTCTCACTTGAAGATCCCTTGTTTCCAAAGAGACCGCAACCCTGAAGTAGCGTCATTAAAATCAACCCCAAAATTAAGGTCAAAAAGCGCGGATTCATTTTTTTAATCATAAATGACATTAAATTAACTACATTCATTATCAATCATTTAAACTATTAACCAATTCGAAATTTAGCAGAATTTATCAGAAAAACACAAATTTTTTTTTAATAATATTTCAGGGTTTTAAAACCTGAACCTTGGTGTTCTCTGAATAATCCGGTCCATTTCTCTTGATACCTGAGGTAGGTTATAGGTCAACATAAACTCATGGGATGTCGGTGATTTTGCTTCTATGCCACCCACCACGAGGTCAAATGCATATCCCAATTTCAGGGAGTTGTCCCTTAACAGACTATATCCCAATAATATGGATGCCGATTCTTCACCCCTATAAGCCAATCCTAGACTGATCTTTTTATTATACGTGCCTATAACGCTTAAGTCATAAGAAAAATTATTCAAGGATACAGATTTTACCAATATACTTGGTTCAACACTAAAAAGGGCAAATGTGTTTATCCTGTATCCAAATAAAGCATAGTGGTGATTTTCAAGTCTGTTTTCAAGGGCCCCATCGCCAAAATCAAAACTGGGTTCATTTAGATTTCTACTGCTCAGTGCTATATAAAATTTATTCCTGTCATACATCAGGCCCACTGCCACATTGGGATTTATTTGATTCTCATTGCCTCCAGTTGGCACGTTTGGATCAGGGTTTACAGGTAAAAATTCATCATAATTAATTGAACTCGAAAAAAAACCGCCTGAAGCACCAATACTTAATTGTCCCGTCCCTAACCTTAAGTGGTAAGCCAATGAGAGGTTGACTTCCTGATTGGTCACGGGTCCGATATTATCATTTACGGCAACTAGGCCGAAACCCAAATTGGCTTTATCCAACTTTCCTGTAAATGTTAAGAGCTGGGTATTGGGTGCTCCTCCTGAACCCGTGGAAGTGGTATAATCGAGCCATTGGCTCCGGTGCAATGCGGAAAAGGAGTATCCGGATTCTTTTCCGGAAAATGCCGGATTATAATACATTCCATTAAACATGTATTGGGTAAATTGAGCATCCTGCTGTCCAAAAACAGTCCGTATATCCAATCCGAACTCTATGAAGCCAAAAAAAATTAAGGCAAACAGGTAGATTCTTTTTATCATGCGTAGGAGACATTTTGTATTTGGAAATCTATTCTACACATTTAAACTGAATTTACCTTGTGAAAGATTAAAAGAAATCAGATTTTATTCGCTTTTTTTATGTAAAGTTCCAATGCACCCGTCATGCTTGGTGCATTTGGCAAAGGTGCCTCTATATCCAATATCATCTTCTGATCTAAAACTTCCTGAGCTGTTGTAGGTCCAAATGCCGCAATTCGGGTATTGTTTTGCTTAAAATCAGGGAAATTATGAAAAAGAGATTTGATTCCTGACGGACTAAAAAATGCCAGGATATCATATTTGATGTCTTTCAAATCGGAAAGATCTGCAGCCACGGTGTAATAAATAATGGCCTCCGTGAAGGATATATTATTCTGACCGAGGAATTCGGGGATTTCATCCTTTCTGATATCTGAACATGGAAAAAGGTATTTTTCGTTTTTGTGCTTTTTAAAATATTCAAATAAGTCTGAAGCAGTTCGCGTTCCAACAAACAATTTTCTTTTTCTGATCACAATGTATTTTTGAAGATAATGTGCAGTCTGCTCTGAAATACAGAAATATTTCATATCAGCTGGCATTTCTATTTTCAACTCCTGACAGATACCAAAAAAATGGTCAATTGCATTTCTACTTGTAAATATGATGGCGGTATGTTTTAGAATTTCAATTTTCTGCTTTCTGAAATCTTTAATGGATACAGGTTCTACTTGGATAAATGGTCTAAAATCTATTTTAATCTTATACTTTTCTGCCAAATGAAAATATGGAGACCTTTCATCCGAAGGTTTAGGTTGTGATACCAAAATGCTTCTAACCCGGTTTAATCTATCTTTTGTTGATTGTGTCATTTTAATTTTTTTTCCTTTACCCTAGGATCAATTTAAAAATCACCAAAAAGGGGATCAATTCAGAGGTGCAAAGGTAAGAAAATAAATGATAATTTTTAAATCCGATCTTTTTTGATAGCCAAATCATCAATGCCAGGATCCCCATGGCATAGGCACCAAAAAAAATCCAAAATACGGATGAGAAAATGTCTGGAGAGGAAAAAAAAGCATTGGAAAAGGCAACCACCAATAATAACAATACAACTGTCAAGGCCAATCCCACCACCTTTAAAAGGTAAAAAAAATGAGTTAAGGCAATTTTCTTTAAATCAAATATATAGGAATTGAAACCTAACCACAAGAACTTTAAAAAAGTCAGTACGGTCAAAATGACAGCCAAGGTGAGCCAGAGCAAAAACAATAAATTTAACTCCTTGCCAAGATTTTCCCCCCACCCAAATACCTCATATTCAGATGCTTGAATGCCTGTTACTGCGATTAGGGAAATCCCTAAATTGATCATAAAGAGGTAAAATAGGAGCTCTGCCGAATAAATCTTTGAAATCCCTACCGACTCCCATAGGTCTTCAAAGGAAAGAACTGTCTCCCAATTCCAGAAAATAAAAAATATAGAAGGAAAAAATGCACGCAATAGGGCAAATAGAAATAAAATTGAAAGCAGAGCTGTAAAAAAGAAATCCTGCATTCTATTCCTATCTCTCTTTAAAAGTTTGATTTCTGAACTTTCCAAAGATGAATTTTCTTCCTGTACATTGGTAAAATAACCTTTCTGAACCGATAATTCCCCTGCAGAAATTCCTTTTTTATAAGCAAGAATACTTATTTCACTTTTTTCCCATGGAAGATATGGCGCCAATTGCCCCTTACCAAAGTAAAGGACGGTGTCCCTCTCCACCGTGCCCCAAAGCCTTCCGTTTAAGAACAATCCGGATTCCCGGGAAATTTTAATTCGAAATTCAGCCTGGGGAAAGGTTTCCAGATCAACCGACACCGATGCAAATTTACTGCCGCTAAATAAAGACCCCTTTTCTGATAACTTAATTTCGGGATCATAATTTTTCAATACCTGGGCCAGGGCCAGACTGGAAATAAACAGGAGAAAAGCCGTCATCAGGCTTGCCCTTTTCAAATAATCATGGTGTCTTTTCATTAAAATCTCCCAGTATAGCCAAAATGAATTCTTGAATAATTAAAACCTAAAGGTTGGGCCTTTGATTTACCAACAGCATAAATAAAATTGAAAATGCCCCCTCCATTCTCCAGGCTAATCCCCCCCCCAAACGAATAAGGCCATTCACTTCCCGATCCAAAAACCTTGTTTTTTACCAGCCCTGCATCCGCAAAAATCAAAAAATAGGAATGGTTATCAAAATAATACCTGGGTTCAATATTTATAAACGCATAGCGGTTGGCAAAAAAATAATTTTCATTGAACCCCCGGATGGACTTTAGGCCTCCCAATCGGAAAAGATCATTGGATAATAAATTTTCATTTTCCATTTCCCCAAGGCTCAGCCTGAAAAGGGAGCTAAATTGCTGCTTCCAGGGTAAATAATAAGAAAAATATGCCCGGAAATAATATTGAAAACTGGTCTTTTCCAACCCTTGATATAAGCTTTGGGGCAAACCGGTGTTTTCCAATAATCTTTTATTGCCTACCCCGGCCATACCTTGGGATTGCCATCCTTTTTTGGGAAACAAAACATCATCCAATTTGCTGACCATAAAATCCAACCCATAACTATTGTACCTAAAATCAGCAGCCTCCGGTAACTTTTCCGCTGCTCTGTATTGAGAAACCGCCAATAAGTCCCCGGCTTGTCTTCTTGTGAAAAAACTCAAATAAGTAGAAGGGTTGAGTTGATACCCCACATCAAATCTAAATTCCCGGTTGATAAATGTAGTATCCTCTTTCAGTAAATAAAAGGAACTTTTGATATCCAGCATAGAACCCAGCACCATTGGCTCAACGGCACTGATGCTTAGGTTTTGAGTATATTGGGATAAACGTTGCCAATTAATACTGTAATCTCTTCCCTTACCCGATACATTGTACAATTCCAAATCAAACTGACCGGTTATCAGCCATTTGTTTTCTTCCAATTCATTGGGAAGCAATCCTATTATCCCGTCCAGGGAGTTCATCCTCCTATCGTTTATAGGAAGGTAGTAAGTAGCTTCTTCGTTTTGAAAACTCAAAGAAGGAGTTTCCCGAAGGGTGATATAGGGGATATTCCTTAAGCCCGCCATGGATTGATCCACCATTTTTTGGGAAAAGGGTACTCCGGGCAGCATTCCCAGTTTTCTTGCTAAATATAAGGGATGGGTTTTGGAATTGCCGGTGATTTTTAGGGTATCGAATGTGATAAAAGGTCCCTTAGCCACCTTAATCCGAGCTGAGATCTTCCCTCCCCGGTTCTTAACATCTATCAGCCTGATGTCGGCAAACGGAAAACCATTGTTTTGGCTGGTCATTAAGATCCTGGTAAAAAGATTCAGCACCTCGTTATATTGAAAGGGCCGCTTACTGAATTGATCCAACTGAAAATCACTTTTTGACAGCATCCATTCTTCCAGGTTACCCTTTTCCAAAGAGACCCATTCAAATAAATCGCCAGCATTGATTTTGAGGTATAGGGTATCAGACTTAAAAATGGTGTCTTCAACGAATGCACTGAGGTAGCCTTGCTTTTGCAGGGAATTCAATACCTCCATGGCATGTTCTTTTCGACTTAAGCTATCATCAAAGGATACATGGCCAGTTCGGGAAACGGAATTATAAATTTCATACTCCAAAAAAAATTTCTCTTGGCCATAAGACGATCCGAAAACAATTATGGCCAAACTTAAAAAACAGACAAGTTTTACATTTACCAAACGCCTCTTACCTTCATCTGAAGGGTATACACCGCTTCTGAAGCCGTAATAAACAATGTTTTCCTGTCTCCTGCTCCAAAACATACATTTGCCGTCCATTTTTCATCAATGGGAATATGTCCGATTTTATCCCCTTTACTGTTAAAAATACTAACACCATCCCCCGTCAGATAAACATTTCCCCGATGGTCTAAGGTCATTCCATCGGATCCCATATCCACAAAAAGTTGCCTATTGGTGAGGTACCCATCTTCTTCGATGTCATACACATAGGTTTTATCATCGCCCAGATCTGCTACATATAATTTTTTACCGTCGGGACTTCCAACAATTCCATTGGGTGTGACCAGGTTTTCATCTACACGGAAAAATTGCAATCCATCTGCACTGAGGTAATAAAGATGTTCGCCATCCTGTTGCATTTCAGATTCTCTATCCCAATAATCCCTTTTATAAAATGGATCTGTCAAATAGATGCCTCCTTTGGGATTGATCCAAAGGTCATTCGGGCCATTCAGCCTTTTGCCTTTGAAATTTTCAATCAAGACGGTGGCTTTGCCTTCGTCATCAAAGGACCACAATTGGTTTTCCATGTCTGCGCAGGCAATCAGTTCCCCCTGGAGGTTGAAATAAAGTCCATTTGACCTTCCCGACTCATCGGAAAACAAACTGATCTCTCCTGTTGCGAAATTCCATTCATGGATTTTATTGTTAGGCTGATCTGTAAAAAACACATTACCCGGCCTGTTCACAGCAGGGCCTTCTGTAAATCCATATCCCTCAGCCACTTTAATCACTTGTTCGTTTTTTGACACCAAGCTCCTTTTTACATCCAGTTGCGCCCATAATACCTGAGGACTGCCAAGTAGGAATAAGAAAATGAAAAGGCTGTTTTTCTGATAGGTCATGTTTTTGTTTGATGTTTGGGTAGCCAAAATTAAGTCATAATAATATAAAAACTAACCCTTTGGCGGGAATATCTTCCACAAAATAAGATCCGAACCAAATGCGTCTTTGGATTTGGAAGAATTGAACCATTAAACCCCGCCCATATGTTAATGGTCTTGGTCCGCAGCCTTCATCCCGGTAGCCGATAAAATCGATCTTGATGTCTGGAATCTATATCCATATTCCTTTTTGTAAAAAAGCATGTCATTACTGTGATTTCCATTTCAGTACAAACAGCCAATATATGGACGAATTGGTGGATATGATTTGTGAGGAGCTTTTATTACGGAGAAATTATTTAAATCCTGAAATTTCAGTAGAGACTTTATATTTTGGTGGCGGTACACCTTCTCTTTTACCTTTGGAAAAAATCCAGCAGATCTTAGATACCATTTACAAAAACTATCCGCTAAATTTGAAGGAAATCACCCTGGAAGCAAACCCTGATGACCTTCAAAAAGAGAAACTAGAAGGATATTTGCGCATGGGGATCAACAGGCTGAGCATAGGCATCCAAAGTTTTCAAGACCCCGTACTTTCGTTTTATAACAGGTCCCACAATGCCACAGAGTCACTTCAGGCCATTGATAGGGCAAGGCATTCAGGATTTGAGAAATTATCCATTGATTTAATATTCGGTTTTCCCCATCATGATCATGGAATATGGAAAAAAGATTTAAAAATTGCTTTGGATCAGGTGCCGGACCACATTAGCAGTTATTGCCTTACCATAGAACCCAAAACACCACTTGGAATTTGGAGCAAAAAAGGAAAGTTTCATCCCGCTTCTGAGGATTTTCAGGCCGAACAATTTGAAATGCTACAGGAAGCCATGGAAAATTCAGGTTACCTGCAATATGAAATTTCCAATTTTGCAAAACCAGGTGCATTCTCCATCCATAACAGCAATTATTGGAAAGGTATACCCTACCTGGGAGTTGGACCCAGTGCGCATTCTTTTGATGGGGCAGACCGCGGTCATAACCTGGCCAACAATCTCCAATACATTAAATCTCTGGCTCAAAGGAATCTTCCCTATCAACGTGATCCCTTAACCACCTCGGATAATATCAATGAATATATTCTCACTTCAATCAGAACCATTTGGGGAATCGACAATAACTACCTGAAAAAGCGGTATCAACTGGATTTTTTGGCAGAGAAAAGCAGCGAACTTGACTTGTTTGGCCAGCAGGATGTGATCACCATCAAGGATCAGCATGTCTTTCTCACCAAAAAAGGCCAACTGCTCGCCGATTACATTGCTTCAAAATTATTTGTTTGACCATTTCAGGTTATCTTTAGCTCATGAAAAAAAGGACAGCGGAATCATATAGGAAACAGGAAACCTCCCCTTTGAAGGAAGTTTTTGAGGAATTGCTTCAGGCTTACCAACTGAAAGATAAATTTTCTGAAAAATCCCTCATTCAGGAGTGGGGTCAATTAATGGGTAAAACCGTTGCAACCCGCACCACCAGTCTATCGATACAAAAAAAAGTGCTGTATGTCAAAATTGTTTCAGGACCGCTGAAAAAGGAATTGATGATGAACAAAACCAAGGTAATGAACATCATCAAAGATAAATTTGGTACTGAAGTGATTCAGGACATCGTTTTCCTTTAAAACCCATCAGTCCTGTGCAGCAAATACCCTTCTCATAATAGCGGTGGTTCTCTCAGCAGGATTTTCCCTGATTTTTAATTCCTCTATTGCAATTAGTTCAAACAACCCATTTATGGCCCTTTCAGTAACATAGGCATTCAGATCAGGATTGATTTTTTGGGTGGTAGGAAGGGCATTATAAGCATTTACCAGGTCTGAATAATGTTTGGTAGCACCTACCTTGTCCAAGGATTCCTGAATTTTGGGCTTAAACAATTCGGTTAACCTTTCTGAAGTAGTCTTTCTTAAATATTGAGTGGCTGCATCCTGATCCCCTCTTAATATTGAAAAAGCATCCTGAATGGTCAACTGTTTAATGGCATTGATGAAAATAGGTTTGGCTTCCATGGCGGTAGTTTCCGCTCCCCTGTTTATGGTAAGCAAAACCCTGTCCACCTCACTGCCCAATCCAAAGCGCCGCATGGTACTTTCAATATCCCTCAACTCTTCCGGTAAAGATATTCTGATCAGATCATTCTGAAGAAAGCCGTTTTCTTTGGATGCCAATTCTGCTCCGGTGCTGATTCCCTTTACCAGGGCATCTTTTAAGCCATTACCCACCTCTTCGTTTGTAAGAGCGGCATTTGAAGCCCCCTGAATAAATCTGTTGACCTCCGCACTGGTGCAAGCGCTAATATAAACAATGAATAAACTGGCTAAAACAATAAATGGCTTTTTCATATTTTAAAATTAAATTATAGTATTATGGATTATCCAATGTATTTTGATTTACAATATTTATTATTGTAACGTTTCTATGGTTAAATTACCAAATATACTCAATAGCAAGCTGATTATGCTGCTGGCCATCCTCACCTGGCTGGCATTGCTAATGGTGGATCTTATTCGGGTCTTTGGAGAGATTAACCAAATGGAGGATGCAATCATTCCGGAAATAACCTGGATCCTTGAAATTATTTTTTTTATTTTACTTTACGCTTTCTTTAATGAGTCCATCAATAAAAACGAGAGAAATAATTTTTTGGACTTAATATGGAGGGCAGCGTCCACCGGTCTTATGGCCACCGGGATTTCTTTTTTAATCATTTTATTTTATTACCTATTGGATAATACCAAATTATCTACCGACCCCCTATTAAGAAATTTTTTCTACCATGTTAATTTTGCGGTCACTAGCTTGTTTCTGGTTTCCGCTACCCTCCTTTGGAAGCATTTGATTTTGTACCAGAAAAGTAAATCTGTAGTTCAGCAATGGCAGGCCTATGAAATCATTTTACTGATCAGCATGTTTTTCGCATTGATTAACCAAAACAGTTTTAATTATGGGTTTATTTTTGGCCTGTTGTTTTTAATCATTTACGGGATTATCTTGTCTGCCAACCTCAAATGGATTCCTTACCTGACCGTTAAGGAAAAATGGAAATCCATCCTTTTTTTAGCCATTATCATAATTTGTACCACGTATCTTCTGATTCAGTTAGTGGCCTACAACGAAAACAATGCCCAAATTATCAACCTAACAGAGAACCTGTTCCTTTTTGGTTTGTTTGCCTTCGTTTTGATTTACTCTATCTTCAGCCTCCTGGTCACCCTATTTAACCTTCCCACTTCATCGGTTTTTGAACAGAAACTGGTGGAAGCCATCAGTTTTCAAAGGTTAAGCCAATCCATTAAGCCAGGTGAAAATGAAGAACAGGTATTGGATATCCTGATGGATAGTTGTATGAGTGCAGCCTATGTGGATGCAGCATGGCTGGAATTGAAGGACATGGAAGATGAGCATAAAAAAATTGTACACCAAAAATTCATTTCCAACCAGGAAAGGCTGAATCTTTATGATGTTATTTTAAAAAGCCATCCTTTTGCGGATTACCTTCAAAATCAATCAACGTCAGAGGTAGAATACATTTATGGCCGTATTCGCCACGAGACCTATTTGTCTGCTTTAATCGTCCCCATAAGAGCAAATAAAAAACTTCTGGGAAATATATTTCTTTTAAAAGAGGTAAAGGAAGGTTTCAATAAAGAAATGATCAACATCATTATCACTTTTGTTGGGCAAACTTCCATATCCATCGAGAACTACAGGCTCCTAAATGAAGCCATTAAAAATGAGCGCTATAAAGAGGAATTGGAAATCGCCCAAAGGGTACAAAGAAGTTTAATGCCTTCTTTTCTCCACCACAATAACTGTTTTGAAATAGAAGGTTTTTCGGCTGCAGCAGATGAAGTGGGTGGGGATTATTATGAAACCTTTCAGTTCGACAACCATAATTTTGCTTTGATCATAGGAGATGTTTCCGGAAAAGGAACCTCTGCCGCTTTTAACATGTCTCAAATGAAGGGGGTTTTCCACAGTCTGGTCCAACTTCAGATCAGCCCTAAATTATTCCTGATCCGGGCCAATAATGCTTTGAGCAGATGCCTTGAAAAAAACAATTTCATTACCACAACTTATTATTGGCTGAATACGTCAGAGAAGAAAATCCAGTTTGCAAGAGCCGGACATTGCCCTACCCTTTATTTCAATAAGAACTTGGGGAAAGCAGAATTTTTAAATATCAAGGGAATGGGTTTGGGCATCGTCCGAAATGAAAGTTTTGAGCAATATATCGAAGAGGGGGAGATGTATTATCAATCCGGAGATGTATTGGTGATGTATACGGATGGCATCGTGGAGGCAAAAGATCCTAAGGGCAATGAATTTGGATTTGATCGATTAAAAAATTTACTGGATGAGAATCATCTCCTGGATGCCAAACAGATAAAGGAAACGATCATAAATAGTGTATATGGTTTTGTTGGAAAAAATACCTTACCGGATGACGACTACTCATTAATGGTAGTCAAATTCAAATCATAACTTAAACCCCATTAAAGCGTATATAAGGTATGTTGGAAATTAATAAGTCAGCCGATAAAGAGCATATTTTGATCGAATTAATAGGTGAAGTAGATGCCAGTAATTCCGTAGAATTGGATGATGCCATTAAAGAGGCCATATCTGTTCCAACTAAAAAAATACTTATTGATGGGAATGCGCTTGAATACATCTCCTCTGCGGGATTGGGTGTTTTTATGTCCTATTTGGAGGATTTTCAGGAAAATGAAGTCGACTTTATCATTTTTGGGCTTAACGAAAAAGTGATGAATGTATTCCATATATTAGGCTTGGATCAATTAATTGAGATTAAAGAAAATCAAAAAGAGGCCATGAAGGCACTGTATGAAGCATGAATTAAAATTATATTGTGAGAAAAGCAGTCTATCTGAATTAAGGGTTTTTCTTTCAACTATATTAAGCAAATCCGGCCTTTCAGAAATCATCCGGAATCAATTGATTTTAGCCGTGGAGGAGGTATGTTCCAACCTGATCATCCACTCCCATGAGTGCAATCCCAAGAGCATCATTTTGTTGGATGTTAAGTTTAAAACGAATTCTATCATTTTTGAAATCAAAGATTCAGGTAAGGCCTTTAATATCATTGAGTACAAATCTCCCGACATCAATTCAGTTGTTAAGGAAAAAAGGAAAGGTGGGCTAGGTATCTTATTGGTGCGAAAGATCATGGATAAAATTGAATTTGAGACCGACAGCACGCACAACACCTGTAGATTGATTAAAAAAATCAATTCCAAATAAATGTTAAATCCCATAAGATATCGTCTATGGGATCATTTTTTGTAACCTAAAATTTGTAACATTGCAGCTGGATGGTAAAAACGGTATGATAAATTTAAAGCATATATCTTTCCTTTTTATCGGAATTTTATTTGCATGTGGGACCAAAATTACGGGTATAACAAACAGGTCGGACCCCTCTTTCAAAGCGATCCTTCTCCAAATCGATGAACAAGTTCTGGAGAAGGAAGAATTTATCCATGTCCTTTCCAAAAACACAAAAAGTAAAGAGACAAAGGTCAGCAGGAAGGAATTTGAAGAAAATTTTGAATTATATGTAAATTATCGCCTGAAAGTGAAATATGCAGAAGATTTGGAATTGGATCAAAAAGAAGGATTTATTACCGAATTTGAAACCTATAAAGCGGATATCAAAAAACCTTTCCTATTGGAAAGTAATGTAAAAGATAAAGAAGTAAAGGATGCCTATGCAAGAATGCAGAAATTGATTAAGGCCAGTCATATTTTGATACAATTTCCTCAAGGAGCAAAAAGTGAGGATTCCGTTGCTGTGTTGAAAATGGCAGAAAAAATCAAGGCTTTGGCAAATGGAGGAGAGGATTTCAATGAATTGGCATTGAAATATTCGGAAGACCCTTCTGTTGAAAATAACCAGGGCCATCTGGGATATTTTACTGCCCTGCAGATGGTACCTCCATTCGAGAAGGCTGCCTTTTCTCTTTCCCCCGGAGAAATATCCAATCCGGTATTCACTGATTTTGGAATACATTTAATCCAATTAGAGGAAACGATCCCCAACCCCGGAGAAGTAAGGGTATCCCATATCCTGTTAAGGTCTCTACCAGCATCAACGGCATCAGAAGAAAGCGCTCAAAGAAAAATCAATTTGATTTATTCTGATTTGAAGGAAGATCCTGATATCTGGGAAGAAATGGTAGCCACCTTTTCTGAGGACCAGGGCAGTAAAGACAACAGAGGCTTCATCCCCTGGTTTGGAGCCGGAGGAATTGTTCCTGAAATTGAGAAAGCTGCATTTTCCCTGAAAAACATAGGTGATATCAGTGCCCCGGTAAAAACCGATTATGGTTATCATATCATCAGGTTGGAGGAAAAGCGACCGCTACCTCCAATCGAAGATTTGGAGGAATTTATTAAATCCAGATTATTTAGGAATAGTGATTCCAAAATCCTTAAAAATCAGGTATTAAAATCTCAGATGAATAAATTTAATGTTTGGGAGAACAAAGATCTTAAGGAAAAATTGGAAGGGATTGATGGGTTCCATTTGGATATTTTTCTATCCGATGCCAGGAATAAAATGAACCCCATAGCACCTTTGGTTCGGTCAGATCAGGATACGCTGTTTATTGAAGACTTTGCTGCCTTTGTTGAAAATGAATTTTCAGCCGAGAAAATCAAAACGGATAATTCTTTTGGAGAAGTTTATGAACGTTTTTTGGAAGAAAAGCTTTCTTTGTGGGAAGAGGAAGATTTATTCCGCCATAATAAGGAATATAGACTATTGATCAATGAATACAGGAATGGAATCCTTATTTTCAACCTGATGAATGAATTGGTCTGGCAAAAAGCCATGGAAGACTCTCTTGGACAAATCAGGTATTTCCAAAGTAATCAAAAGGATTATAGGTGGGAGGAAAGGGTATCCGCCGCGATCATTCAGATAAATAAGGACAGTGATGGTGCAGCAATAAGAGATTATTTGGTGGGATCCCGGTACCATGAAAATATAGAGGAGGAACTGGAAGAAAAATTCCTTCGGGAAAAGCCTCTCCTTTTCGGTGTTGAAAACGGGGTTTTTGAAATTAAAAAACATGAAATATTAAAGAAAATCAATACCGATCTGACTTTTCATGAATTAAATCATCAGGGAAAAACCTGTTATGTCCTCCTTGGGGAAAAAATTCCTGCTAAGCCAAAAGCCATAGAAGAAACAAGGGGAAAGCTTATTCAAGATTATCAAAATCACCTGGAAAGTGAATTAATTCTCCAATTAAAAGAAAAATATTCCATCCAAATCAATGAGGATGAAAAAAATAGAATTTATCAAGATCTCAACCAGTAGGTTATTGATCGTGTGCATTACCCTGGCCCTATTACCTTCCTGTGACTTATTTAAAATTAAAACAGAAGAGGAAGGAAATGAAAATGCCATTGTTGCATCAGTTGGCAATACCCACCTATATTTAACGGATATAGATCATATCAGCGAAGAAATCCAATCTGAATTGGACAGTGCAGAATTAGTAAACCGATATGTTCAAAGTTGGGTCAAAAAGCAGCTGGTGATCAGAGAAGCTGGTAAAAACCTAACCATTAACGAAGCAGAAATCAACAGGAAATTATTGGATTATCGATATGCATTGATTGCATACGAATATGAAAAGAGTTTTGTGGAGAAGACTTTGGATAAAAATGTAACGGCATCAGAAATCCAAAATTATTACGACCAAAATCGGGAAAATTTTGCGCTGAAAGAAATAATTATTAGGACAAATTTTGTTAAAGTTGAGAAAAACCTGCCTCAAAAAAGGCAGTTGGAGAGATTATTGGGAACCAATCAGGATGATTCCACAGAAGAACTGAAAGATTTTGCCATCCGGTATGCCAATAATTACTTTATTGAGGATTCTACCTGGATAAAATTTCAGGATATTATCATCAATACACCCCTATCTCAAAATTCAAACCATGTGCAGCTTTTGCAGAATGATGATTTGATCAGTGTAGATGATGAAAATTTTTCCTATTACTTTAAAATTTTGGAATACCGGCTACAGGATCAAGTGCCACCTTTGGAATTTGTAAGAGACGAAATATCTAAAATTATCGTTAACAAAAGAAGGGTAGAGATAGCCGAAAAATTAAAAAGAGATATTTATAATAAAGCATTGGACAATAATGAGTTTACCATATATGAATAAGCATTTCAGGACATCTGCCATCATTATCATGATGGTGATAGGGGCTGTGCCCTCCTTCGCCCAGAATACTGACACCCTTGCCTCAGTAAGCGAGGAAGTTTCCGAGGAACAACCCAAGCCCAGTGGTCAGATTCTCGATAAAATCATTGCAAAAGTCGACAACTATATCATTCTCGAATCAGACCTTCAAAAGGCTTTTTTGGAAGCCGTTTCACAAGTTCAAGAAGGTATTCCCACTCCAACGCGATGTGAAATTTTTGAATCTTTGCTGATAAATAAAATGATGATGGCAAAATCAGAAATTGATTCTGTCGTGGTGTCAGATGCCGAGGTTATCATTCAGACAGACCAGCGTTTTAATATGGTGTTGCAACAATTCGGTGGAGATGAGGAGACCTTGATCGAAGCCTATGGCAAAACTGCAGACCAATTAAAAAGTGAAATTCAGGATGCTGTAAAGGAACAAATGGTGGTTCAGAAAATGCAGGGAGTGATTACAGAAGATCTCAGCGTTTCTCCCAATGATGTGCGAAAATTTTTCGGCAACATTCCTACAGATTCCCTGCCTTTCTTTTCTGCCGAAGTCACGGTAGGACAAATTGTAAAAAAACCTGAAGTCAATCAGGAGGAAAAGGATAAGGTTGTGGAAAAGTTATTGTCCATCAAAAAAAGCATATTGGAAGGAGAATCAGACTTTGCCACCATGGCCGCCCAACATTCGGAAGATCCTGGATCTGCAGCCCAAGGTGGGGATTTAGGTTTTTTTAGAAGGGGAGAGTTGGCACCACAATATGAAGCAACGGTTTTCGCTCTTAAACAGGGTGAAATCAGTGATCCTGTAGAAACCATGTTTGGCTACCATATGATACAGCTATTGGAAAGAAGGGGAAATACCTTTAACTCCAGGCATATTTTGATCAAACCCAAACCTTCAGAAGAAGATATACTCAAGGCGGAAAATTACCTGGATAGCTTAAGAAATGAAATTATAGAAGAAAAGATCACTTTTTCTAAAGCAGCAAAAGAATATTCAGAAGACCGTGAAACCTCTGATAACGGTGGTTTCTTTACGGACCCCGGCACTGGCTCCAACAGGCTTACACTTAGAACGCTGGAAGATCCTGTTTTATACTTTACGTTGGATAGCATGGAAGTGGGCTCGATTTCACAACCTATCCGGTTTGATGATGCCGATCCAAGAACTGGAAGATCAGAACCTGGAGTCAGGATTCTTTATTATTTAGAAAGATTTCCTGCCCATAGGGCCAATATGACCGACGATTATGAAAAATTAAAAGCAGCCACGAAACGAAAAAAACAAGAGGATATTCTATCAAATTGGTTTGTGTTGGCAAAAGAGGAAGTGTTTATTGATATTGATCCGGACTACGATCGTTGTGAAGCGTTGAAAGATGATTGATATTAACCGTGGTAGGATTTGTCATTAAGTGAATGGCGTTTTTAAGGAATTGATGAAAATCCCGAATCCTTTGGGTGTCATGGTACTTCAATGCTGTGGTTAGAAATTGGTAGGCAACCAGCAAATGTCCATCATTGTAATTTTTAATAGCCAGGTTAAAATATTGAAGGCCCACTAAATTGGTCAACTCAATACTTTCAAATATATTGGGTGACAAAAAAGACCTTAACTCGCCTTTTATAGGGCTTTTTAGGTTAGGTTCTTCTCCCTCCTTTTGGATACCATCCATATAGTGATCCACTTCCAAGTTGTCATTGATGAATCCACCAAAGGGGTCGGTTACCTCCAAAAGAATTTCCTTCTTTCCTAAGCCAACGGTTATAAATACATGATAGGAAGACTCGTGAATGTCATAGTCAAAGCCGTAGTAACTCAGCAAGCTGGCCAAAACCAATGATCCGCTTACACAATCAAACTTTCCGGATTCCAGTACCTCTTTTTCGGTACTGAATTGCTCATATTCCTCAAATATAAATCGATGGGACCTGTAAAAAATATTTTTAACCATTTTTTCGGAATGTCCAAACCGCTGAAAATCACTGCTGAGTTTTTTCTGCAACAATCGGAAATTTTTACTTTCCTCCATCCATGAACTAATCAGCTTTTCTGTGGGATTGATTTCGAAACTGCTGGAATTTTTTGCAAAAGATTTCAACCGTTCGCTGCAAAAGGCTCCAGCAACATTAAAAGAGCAAAACATGATACCGATCAGCAATAAAAGTTTCATTTCGTGCCTATGTTATCTGCATGTTAACTAAAGTTAACAATTATTTAACATTAACACAAAAATCCCCCGGTTTAAATTACCGGGGGATGATTTCTAAATGAAATGATAGGAAGATAATTAAAAGGAATAGGAAAAATTAAGGCTTATTTTTGTTCCGGGATTAAAGCTGGTAAAAATCTGATCTTCCGCATTGTAGGACTTGAAAACTTCCTGCCTTTTTTCATTGAGCAGGTTTTGTACATTAATTCCGGTCTGTATCCTTTCGTCCGCCCCGAATGTTTTGTTGACATTAAAATTAAGAGCATGAAAAGGTACGGTATAGGTATCTGTCCGGTTTCCAAAACCAATATAATTAAGTGTTGGTCCCTGCACGTTGTAAAAAACGCCTGCTTCAATTCCTGATACAAAATTATTGTAGGAGATACCTGAGTTAATGATATATGGAGCCTGTCCTGCCATGTCCCTGGTTCTGGAGATTACCTGACCTTCCTTTGCTGTAAGTTCTCTGGACCTCAATTCAGAAGCCGACATGGCAATCTTTGACTCGGTCACTGTGGCATTGATGTTGAAGAAAAAGTTTTCCAGGCTATTATCGATAAATGACATGGACTTCCTCATTTCCAATTCTACCCCAAGGACACTACCATTACCCACATTTCTGGGCTGGAAGGCACCTGGATCCGACAAGAACTGCACCATTTCAATGGGCTTATCAAACGTTTTGTAAAAAGCACTTAGGGAAACCAATTGCCCGGCCGGAAGAAATTTTTCCCACCTCAGGTCAAAATTATTGATTCTGGTGGATTCCAATTGCCCATTCCATAAGACCTCTGTACCACCCTCCGTAGTTTCCTCAAATAATCCCCCAACGAAAGTCCTTCCCGTAATGGGATCCAGTATTTCTGCAAAGGACATTTCCTTAAAGGATGGCCTTGCTATAGTCCGCGAAAAGGAAAACCTGAGATTTTGATTTTCTTTGATGCTCTGTATCAGATTGATAGTTGGGAAAAAGTCCAAATCGTCCAATACCCGCTCATTATCGAATACTATCGTTTGAATCTGGTTGGTTCCCGTATAATATTGGGAAAATTTTTCGACCCTCAACCCTATTATTGCCTTTAGGTTTTTGGAAGGTGAAAATTCATCGTGCGCATATAGGCCTATATTGGTAAGGTTGGCATCAAAGCTGTTGGGATTATTGGGGATAAATAAAGGATTGTACCGAACCCCATTTCTGTTCTCCGCAGAAAAATAGTTTTCTTCTATTAATACCTTATTGGGATCTCCTTGGAATACCGAATTACCCGTAGAAAACTGAAAATCCTGAATGACAAAGTCCCGGTGCTTATAAGTGTATGCAGTACCAAACCTTAGTTTGGCCGTTTTTCCGAAAAGGGAATGATGATTGGTCAGGTCCAATTTCCCCACCAGGTTTTCTTCATCCAGGTTTCTCCATATTCTCTGAGGTAACCCTACTTCAGAAGAAATAGTGTTATTGGGTTTTCTGAACCTTAATACCCTCACATCAGGATCGTAAATGGACGATTTGGTTGGGGATATTTTCCAGTTCAATTCCCAGTTTCCCCCGCTTAAAAAATGGCTTCCGCTGATTAAAAGATTGGTAAGTTCCCTTTGACTGTATTCAATATTATATTGGTCCGCTTCGAAAACAGCACCCAAATTGGTGTTTTCGAAATCAAAAACCCCCACTTTGGATTCACCATTTTGAAGCCTCAAAAGGTTGATTTTATATTTTGAAAGCTCCGTTTTATATGCCAGGCCTACCAAGCCGCCTAACAAAACATTGTTTACACCATAATTTCCCTTGGACCTTTCCAATGGCTCCAATTCAAACTGGTTGGCCACCCTTGGTTTGGCAAAAAGGTTGAACTCAGCATCCTGATAAAACTCCGTCTCGTTTTTATAGGTGAGGGCAACATTGTATCCCAATTTATTGGATTTAACGTTCAACTGATCACCCATGGAAAATCCCAGGCCAAAATTCATTTGACTCTGCTGTTCCTGTCCCCCAAAAACCGGATTGAAATTACGGAGGATATTTTGGTAAATCTGTCCCCGCTCACTGCCTGGGTTGCCGATGATCTCAGCAAATTGTGGAATGTCCTGTATCCCTTCTGTGGGGATGCTTCTGGAACCGTCATCAATCCCCAAAAAGTCGGTTTTGCCTCCTTCTACAGCCAAATAGTTACTTTTAAAGTGCATAGAAGGATTGTAACCTCCACTTATGGCCAACTTCATGGTTTTTTCCTCAGGAAAATCCTTGGTTTCTATATCCACCACACCCCCGGTAAAATCTGCCGGAAGGTTACTGGTAAAAGACTTGGATACAATGATGTTGTCGATAATGTTGGTAGGGAAAATATCCATTTGTATCGAATTACGGTCAGGATCAAGACCAGGAATATCCACACCGTTCAGTACCGTCTTGGTATATCGGTCACCCAGCCCACGTATATATACATATTTCCCCCCTTCGATGGAAACACCGGTTACCCGCTTTATGGCCGATGCGGCATCCCCATCACCAATTTGACGGAAAGAAGAAGCAGAAATCCCATCCATCAATTGGGCAGCATTCTTTTTCACGGTCAAAAGGGCAGATTCTGTCGTCCTGATGGCCTCGGCAGAAATGGTTACGGTCTCCAAATCAGATGTGTATTCCTCCATTTTAAGGTTATCCAGGATCGTCACTTCCCCGGATTTAACTACCACTCCTTCCATTTCAAGGGTATTATAGGAGATAAAAGAAGCCTGCAGGTTGTAAGTTCCTTCGGGAATTTGTATTTCAAAATCCCCATCAAAATCGCTAACAGCCCCTAATTGGGTACCCTGAACCGATATGGCAACACCAAATAGCGGTTCGCCGGATGCATTATCATAAATGGTACCTCTGATGGTGCCACTTTGCGCAAATAATTCTAAGGGCAGCAGTGCCACTGCCATTAAAATAATCAGTGTGATTTTTTCTTTCATTTTGATATTGTTGTAAATACAGCATAAAGTTTAAAAAATAGAGGAAGGGATGCATTTCGGCATCCCTTCAAAAAGTCATTCATGGTTTTTGATTATAAATCATCCAATTGCCCGGATGCAGCTGCCCAAGTCCATCCTTCAAAAGGAGTCTTGTCTGCGCCTACGGTATTTTCTCCCAAAGCCACCTCGGTAACATTTTCATGGGTTCCGTCTAGGAAAGCATCTGTTAGAGAAACACCTTCAGCCAATGTTACCTCCAGGTTATTGAAATTCAATATGCCATTTGCAAAATTATCAATGCTTAGGTCACCACTAAAGGAAAGATCTCCCCTTCCCTCAGTATCAGCCGGGTTAGGAAAATTAAAGAAATATATATTTTCAAATGTTCCCCTGGCACCGTCTCTAAAGTTGCCCATTTCAGATACCGGACTTCCTTTTACCGTACCATTAATCAAGGTATGTGCTGCATTGAATGAGCCTTCCGGTCCATCGATTTCAAGCGCATGGTCGGTAATTGGTCCACATAGCAGGATAAAGTTATCCATGGTTCCAGACCAGGACTGATCAGTATCCAAAGCATCATCTCCTGAATTCCAAACCAGCGCATTGGTAACATTCACTGTTCCACCAAACCATTCAATCCCGTCATCCTGGTTGGCAATCACTTCAACATTCTCAATTATTGTAGTGGAACCTACAGCCCCTAAAGTAAGACCATTGATCTCATTGCCTTCTCCGATATTGGCACCACCATGTCTGATAGAAATGTATTTCAGGACTCCAGAATCATCTTCAGGATCGTCACCTCCGTAAAGGCCGTCGGTATCAGATGGTGGAATGCCTTCAATTTGGATTTCATTGACATCTCCCGCAAATGAACCGGAAGCTCTTCCCAATACAATCACGCCTCCCCAAAGACCTTCCAGATCCGGGTCAAGGTTAGGACTGGATATCATGCCCGGCTCAATTTCGTCGGCAACTGAGGTAAAAATAATGGGTTGGTTTTCATTCCCTTCGGCGTTGATTTTAGCTCCTCGTGCGATGATTAATGCAGTAGCATTGGCACCCGAACCGGCTTCACCTTTTACTATCACTCCTGGCTCTATCGTCAATGTAGCCCCGGCTTTTACTGCAATCCTACCACCCAGGATGTAAACTTTTCCGGTTTCCCAGATAACGTCCTCTACTATATTTTCGGCTACCCTAATCACAGTGGCTGCTTCGCCTACTGTAAGTACATGGGTTACGGATTGGGTATCTCCGTTACTGTCTGTAGCAGTAAATTGAAATACCAGGTTTTTATCGGCATCTTCTTCCGTAGCAGTGTACGAAAATTCATAAGTTCCGGAGGTTTCCCCGTTAAAATTGACGGTTTCAAATTGGGAACCATCTTTTTGGATCACCAAAGTAACAAGGCCATCCGGTGCAGAAATATTGACAGTAACCGGACCCACCATTCCTCCGGCTTCAATTTCGGCGGTTGGAGGTATTCCAGAAATGGTTACAAAGCTGTTGGGTTGCTCATCATCCCCACAGGAGATGACTCCTGCAAGACCAAGTAGTACGAATAATAAGTTGAAAGTTTTCTTCATATTTGTAATCGAATTTTGATGTCTAACTATTTGACGACACAAAATTGACTTAAAAAATCCGCTCTTATCAAAAAATCAAATTATCAAATTTTAAAATTAAATTTCGAAATTTAATCATTTGTTAACATTAATTCTAAAAACCGCCATTATACCTCTTGCTTCAACCTACCATCAAGCTCAAGCTTCAAAAATTTTCCGGTATAACTCCGGGGTTGGTCAATGATCATTTCAGGGGGGCCACTTGCCAGAATTTCCCCTCCTTTATCCCCACCTTCCGGGCCCAAATCCACAATATAGTCGGCCACCTTGATCACGTCCATATTATGTTCAATAATAAGCACAGTATTACCTTTTTCTACCAGTTTGTTCAAAACTTCCAACAGGTGTTCGATGTCCTGAAAATGCAATCCTGTGGTGGGCTCATCCAAAATATAAAAAGTTTTTCCCGTATCCTTTTTGGAAAGCTCGGTGGCCAATTTCACCCTTTGTGCTTCCCCTCCGGAAAGGGTAGTGGCATGTTGACCCAGGGTAATATAACCCAGGCCCACCTCAAAAAGTGTCTTGATTTTTCGGAGAATTTTAGGCTGATACTCAAAAAATTCCACAGCTTGCTCCACGGTCATGTCGAGCACATCCGCAATGGACTTTCCCTTGAATCTTATTTCTAGGGTTTCCCTGTTGTACCTTTTACTTTTGCAGGTTTCACATGGGATATGAACATCCGGTAAAAAATCCATTTCAATCAATTTCATACCACCGCCTTCACAATCTTCACACCTGCCTCCTTTTACATTAAAGGAAAATCTACCCGGTTTATAACCCCTGATTTTTGCCTCCGGCAAATCGGTGAAAAGCGCCCTTATATCGGTAAACACACCTGTATAGGTGGCCGGATTGGACCTTGGGGTTCTTCCGATAGGCGACTGATCCACTTCTATGACCTTATCCAGGTATTTTAAGCCTTTGATTTCCCGGTACGACAGTGCTTCCTTTTTTGAATTGTAAAAATGCCGGTTCAAAAGGGGATAAAGGGTTTCGTGTATCAGCGAACTCTTTCCTGAGCCGGAAACCCCTGTCACACAGACCATGGTACCTAAGGGGATTTCCAGGTTGACATTTTTAAGGTTATGTCCTGAAGCGCCAAATAACTGCAGTTTTTTGCCCGTTCCTTTTCTCCTTTTTTCAGGAATAGCTATGCTTTTTATACCCCTAAGGTATTGGGAAGTCAGGCTACCTGAATTTAAAATCTGTTCCGGTGTACCCATAGCTACAATTTGTCCGCCATGTCTACCGGCTCCGGGCCCAATATCCACCACATAATCCGCTTCCATCATCATGTCCTTATCATGCTCCACCACGATTACAGAATTCCCCAAATCCCTAAGCCCTTTAAGTGATTTTGTCAATTTCAAATTATCACGCTGGTGTAATCCGATGCTGGGTTCATCTAAGATATACAGCACCCCTACCAGTTGGGTTCCAATCTGGGTAGCCAGTCTTATCCTTTGTGCTTCACCGCCTGATAAGCTCCTCAAAGGCCTGTTTAACGTCAGATAATCCAGTCCAATATCCAACAAAAAACCAATTCGTTTTCTGATTTCTTTTAAGACTTCTTTCCCGATGATTTTTTGTTTTTCCGTCATCCTGGATTCTACATCTGAAAACCATTCTCCCAGTACGTTGATATCCATCTCCGCCAGTTCACCAATGTTTTTCTCTGCTATTTTGAAATGTAATGCTTCCTTTTTCAGCCGGAGACCATGACAAAGGGGGCAGGTTTTGGTAGTGGTGAAATCACTGATCCACTTTTGAATTTTGTCAGAACCCCCATCCTGCTGTTTCTGAAGAAAATTCAAGATGCCCTCAAAGGTAGTATTCCACTTTGTTCCGGGATATTTTACGGAGTCTACGGCCACATCCACCTTATCACCGTAAAGCAAAATCTGCACAACATTTTCCTCCAGTTTTTCAATGGGGGTCGTAAGGCTCCCTTTGTACCTTTTCAGGATGGCGTCGATTTTTTTGAATATCCAGATATCCCGATAGTCACCTAGAGGGGCTATTCCCCCTCGGCTGATGCTCAATGTAGGATCAGGAATGATACTCTCTCTGGTAATTTCTTCAATGACGCCCAATCCATTGCAGGAAGGACATGCCCCATATGGGCTGTTAAAAGAAAAACTGTTGGGTGCAGGTTCATCATAACTCAGGCCCGTGACCGGATCCATCAGGAATTTGGAAAAATAATGGATCTTATCTTGATCATCCAGCACCATCACCACTCCTTTCCCCAATTGCAAGGCAGTTTTGAGGGATTGGGTAATCCTATACCGATCATCCTCATCCGCAACTATTCTGTCAATCACAATTTCGATATCATGAATCTTATACCGGTCTACTTGCATTTTGGGTGTCACATCCATCAAAACGCCATCTACCCTGACCTTTGAATAACCCATTTTCCTTACCTGCTCAAAAAGTTCTCTGTAGTGCCCCTTCCTTCCTTTGACAATGGGAGAAAGGATAGAAAGTTTTTGACCTTTAAATGTTAAAAATATCTGTTCAATAATTTGGTCTTCCGTCTGTCTTACCATCCTATTTCCGGTCAGGTAGGAATAGGCCTCTGCTGATCTTGCAAACAGCAGCCTCATGAAATCATAAATTTCAGTTACAGTCCCGACAGTAGATCTTGGATTTTTGGAAGTGGTTTTTTGTTCAATAGAAATAACCGGAGACAATCCGTTGATTTTATCTACATCCGGACGTTCCATACCTCCCAGAAATGACCTGGCATAGGCAGAAAAACTTTCCATGTACCGACGTTGTCCCTCTGCATAAATGGTGTCAAAAGCCAATGAACTCTTACCACTCCCACTTATTCCGGTAATTACCACCAATTGGTTTCTAGGTAGGGTAAGGTCCAGGTTTTTGAGGTTATGTTCTCTTGCCCCGAATATTTCTATCGAATCTTGTGCTGGATTTTTATTATCTGCCATAAATGGATCATCCTCAGTAATTGAAATATTTCACAAAATTAAGGATAAGGTTGTTAAAGCCCTACTCCAAATTAAATAAACCCAGATAAAGTAGGTTGGTTCACCCCTGAACGCATTTTCAATCCGCCGAATTTTTTCTCATATCGGCTTCGGTATCTCCTGTGACTGTTGATTTCAAACCACTAAGGACCAGCTCCCACCAATAATTAAAAATAAATTTGTGTTTTTCTCTTTGAAAATAAACCTCTCCTTTTTTGAGCTCTCCTTCTTTGGTTGGATTAAAAGAAGGAATTACGATTTTATTCGCCAAAAAAGCCCCGATTTTTCGTAAAATATTTTGATTGTTTTGATAATTCTTGTCCAAAATTTCAATTTCCAGATCCTGGTATTTTGCGATCACCTGGCCTGTACCCTCTATGTCGTTGGCAGAAATATTAAAAAAAAGATCATTCAAAGTGCCGTTTTTAAGTGCTACCCGGGTAGCTGGTTCGATCATTGGGTTAAGCTCCCGAAGATCCATTCTTCCTACTTTACCATTCATCAAAAATTTACCCGATTCATCATTTAGAAAATAAGTGACCTCCAAATCGATTGCTCCCTTACCAAGAAGGTTGGCCTTTGCTTTTACTTCCATTTTATCATCTTCATTTAGCAGCGTTTCAAAATTGGTGAACCTGCTGATCCTGCCGTTTACCTGGTCAAAGTAAATTTTTCCAGCTCTGGGTGCTTTGGTATCCGGCCTTTCTTCATAGGATATATAAGCATCATCAATGATGATTTCTGAGATATTGATTTGCTTAGGCATTTCTTTAAGTACCTCATGGATCATTTTTGGCCTCCTGGTCGTATCTTCTGTTTTCCTTTTGTCCCGAAACACCTCCAATTCAGGCCCTGCAAGCAAAAGACTGTCTGCCACAATTTGTCCATGGCGAAAATATGACTGAAACTCCATTCCCTCCACTTGAAGCTTCCCGTTTTTTAATTCCATCCAATTGGTCTCCTTTTCAAATTCATTGATGTATTCATATTTATCAAGTTTATTTTGAAAAGCTACATTTTCAATACCCATGGTTTTCTCAGTGGTATTGAAAGAAAAGTCTTTTGCCGATACGCTATTTCTGTAATCATTGAGGTGAAAAACGGCCTGTGCCATATAACCTTCTATTGATTTGACCGAAAAAATTGCATCTCTACTTCTCCGGTCCTCCTTTGTGAGTATAAAATCATCTGCAAAAACAAAGAGATCATGAATAGATAACCGGGTGGAATCCGTATAGCTGTCCCTGTTTTCAAATGACACCTTATTGACCCGCAAATGCTTCACAGAGATGTTATTATAATCCTTGCCTTCTGGCGTATTTTGCCGACCTTCTCCCTCTTCAAGCTCCTCCAAAGGAGGCGTTTCAGATTCCAGGTTGACATTTTCAATGTAAGCTGAATCAAGTTGAATACTGTTGTTCAACAAGAAGTCCATCCAACTGAACCCTGTAAGGCTTGCTGCATCAAAACTGAGGTTAAACCTGATCATGTCTTTACCGGATATCCGCTCCCCCGGAAAAATCTCCACTTCCTTTAAATGAAGATAAGTCCCCCGGTAATCATAATCAATTTCTATGTCCCCAAAATTAACGTCATGACCTGCAAAATCATTGGTTCTGGTGATCATGTCACTCAAAATCCTTTCTGCATTTTGATTAAGGTACCAATTGATCAGCAGGGGTGCGGCCAAAAAACTACCTGCAATTACAATTGAGACCACTAAAAAAATGATCAATGGTTTCCTATTCCCCATAATGTATCAGATGAACTTAAATAAAACTGTACAAGATAGTTATATTATTTCATTCGATGACCCCTTATCGGTAAAATTGAATTAAGCCGGGAGCTTTATCCTATAGGTTTTTCCTTTTCTAATAGTTAACCGGGTATTTCTAAGCCAGGGGTTGTACAATTTCACCTCTTTATAATTGCTTTTTTGGTCAATTGCCCATTTGGCCAAATTAGGAATGGATTCCTTTACTATAATCTCTTTTAGAGAAGGTAAGGTATAAATATCATCCTTCTGCAATTCAAAACCATATTCCCCCGGATGCTCAAAGATGGCTTTAAATGCCAAAATCCGAAAAAGATACCTGCTTGTTTCTTCATTGAGAAAAAGGTGATAATAATCCGGACTCATTTGTTCATTCTTCCTTCTGGTAATCCCGGAAACACCCATATTGTAACTGGCTGCCACACTGGTCCAGTTTCCAAATTTACCATATGCCCAGCGAAGGTATTTGCAGGTAGCCAAAGTGGATTTTTCAAAATGATAGCGTTCATCAATCTCACGGTTTACTTCCAAACCATATTCCTTGGCAGTACTTTCCATAAATTGCCAAAAGCCTTCGGCCCCTGCAGGAGAGGCAACGTTTAACAAACCCGATTCGGCCAAGGCCACATACTTGAAGTCTTCCGGAATGCCGTTTTCTATCAGGGTCTTTTCAATATAGGGGAAAAATTTCCCGGCCCTTTTCATCATCAACAGCATGTTGGATTCCCAATAAGCATTCACATAAACTTCTCTTTCATACCGCTCATAAACATCAGGAATATCCATTGGTACTTCTTCACCGGCAAATTCAGGTTTTTCCGGCAATTCAAAAATCCGAACCCTTGGCCTGGCATGCACCTGACTCTCTTTTAATATGGCCTGCCTGAAAGGTGGCATTGAAGGATTTTCTTTCCTTTTCAATAGCAAATACCCCAATGCCAAGGTCAACAACCCAATCAGGAAATAAAGGAAAATGAAATGATTTGATTTCATCTGCTAAAAATTTGGAGACAATAGATATTTACCATAAAAAGTGTCGATTACTTCCACTGCTTCGGTAGCGGTATCTACCAAGGCATATAGGTTTAAGTCTTCAGAATGGATATTGCCGTTTTGTTCCAACATGACTTTTTTTATCCAATCAATAAGCCCTGACCAATAATCCTTACCCACCATTACTATCGGGAACCTTCCGATTTTCTTGGTTTGAATTAAGGTGAGTGCTTCAAAGAGTTCATCCAAGGTGCCAAATCCACCGGGAAGTACCACAAAGCCCTGAGCATATTTGGTAAACATCACTTTTCGGACAAAGAAATAATCAAAGGTAATCAGCTTATCCGGGTCTATGAAAATGTTGTTGAACTGTTCAAACGGCAATAGAATATTTAAACCTACGGATTTACCTTTCTCCGCATGCGCCCCTTTGTTGGCTGCTTCCATTATTCCAGGTCCACCTCCGGTGATGACACCATATCCATGCCTCACCAGCTTTGCGGCAATTTCTTCTGCCACCTTGTAAAAATGATGGTCGCTTTTGGTACGGGCTGATCCAAAGAGGGAAACACAGGGACCAATTTTGGCCAACTTTTCAAAACCCTCCACAAATTCGCTGATGATCTTAAATACCGCCCAGGAATCCGCACTTTTAATTTCTGCCCAATCTTTCTCTTTGAATGCCCTTCTGATTTTTTCATCATCCTTACTCTTTTCCATAATCCCCAATTTAAAAAGTAGCTTAAAACATATTTTTTTCTTCCCGAAATTAGTTGATTTCCCTGCTAAAAACAATGAGTTACCCTTTCAAATTAGCCGTTTGAAAAATAAAATATATTTTTCTGCAACAACTTGATGACAATTGGCCATAGGATCGATGTATAATTAAATGAATCAAACCCTTAAATTAAAATGTCATGAAATTGCTATTTCCTACCACTCTTCTCTTCTTCATGATCGGCTTGATCTCCTGCAATACCGAAAAAAGTCATGGTGAAAATTCGCAAAATGTGCACCGGAACCAACATTCCGAGCGCGGGGAAGGCTCGGATTCAGATCAATTTTCCAATATGGCCACTAACCAAAACCCAGAAAAGGAGGCACCAATGAACCAAAGTACTGGAAAACGGGTGGCCATTATAGACCAATCCCTGAATATGCCCATGGGAACCGTACATGTTCCGCAGGGCTGGATTTTACAACAGGATATTGCAAGTAATACGCAAGGTAGCGGATACCTCAATTATTTGTTGGCGCTTGAAAGTCCAACGGGAGAAGTATTCATCATGCTACCCTCAATGGTGAATTATTCTGTGGTTCAGGATGCTTATTCCGGTCAGGTTTTCGGTGCGAGCTTTGAACAAACCCTGTTTCAATTAACAGAGTACCAGTTAAAGGGCAGATTAGACCAATTTTCCTTAGGTGAAATGCGGGCAGTGGCCGGAGCAGAGCAGGAAGAGGCCTACCAAAAAGTCCTCCACAACCAACAAAGGTCGGTTGAACAAATGAACCAAATGGCCGTTTCCTATGGCATGCCAGCCAGTATGCAAGTGGACATGGGCCTGTTTCAAATTAAAATCCAGGGTAATAAAAACGGAAAAGCGATCTCAGGGGTCTTAAATGTTTTTAAGTCAGGAACTGTGGATCACAATCCCCAACAGCGATCCAGCAATGGCCATATTTTTGGAAATATTGTTCTGTCAACCAATAAATCATATGAAGAACTTGCTGCCATAAAAGAAGACATCATGAAGCTACAGATTAACCCTGATTGGGACAGGCAAAAAGCCCTGATCATAGACCGCCAATCGCAAATAAGTAGTCAAAACCACCAAAACAAAATGGCTTCCAGAGAAAGGCAATTCCAGCAACATCAAAATAACATGAGGCAAACCCAGGAAATCTACGACCAGCAAAACCAAGCTTGGTTTGATCAAAATTTTGGGCCCAATGGCAGTGCGAGCTATTCCAGCAATGACGCATTCATAGATGGAGTGATCACAGGAAACACCACTTTTAATGACCCTTACACCGGACATCAGATAAAAAAAGAAGGCCACTATGATTATTGGTACACCAATGAATTTGGGGAATATAAAGGAACGAATGATCCTGGTTTTGACCCCAACAGCCTTCAAGGTAATTGGAATGCGATCTCACCTGTTAAACCTGATCATTAATTTCTTAATTAAAAATGAATTTTTCAATGGGATATTTGGGCTGATTTATGATAAATGGTATATTTCTGCAATAGTTTAAAAAATGCAGAAATTTACTTTGGAAACATATGACCAGGAAGAGATACAGGAGGGTATCATAAAAAATGACCAAAGTGTCCTCAAATGGCTCTACGAATCCCAGTTCCACAAATTGGAAAAATATATATTAAACAACAGCGGCAGCAGCGAGCAGGCAAAAGACACCTACCAGGAGGCCTATATTACAGTATGGAACAAGGTCAGAAAAGGAGCCTTCCATCCTACAAACGGAACAGGCCTCACAGGGTACCTATACCAGGTAGGAAAAAATAAATGGATAGACCAACTAAGGTCCGTAAGGGTAAAGAAAACCACTGACCTCAGCCCCCAACATGACCGGGCCGTAGAGGATGAAGAAGATGTACTTGATGATTACCGGGTACAGGTTGAAGCGGAGTTCAAGCTACTTGGAGATAAATGCAGGGAAATCATAAGCAGGTTTTATTTTAAAAGACAGTCCATGGAAGAAATAGCCAAAGTATTCCAATGGACAGAAGCTACCACCAGAAACAATAAATACCGGTGTTTGCAACGCTTACGGGAAAAGGTAAAAACCAAAATCAATGATTAAAAACAGTGAAAGCAGCGAATAACATACCTCAGGAAGAATGGGACCGGATAGAAAACCACATCTTGGGTAAGTATACGGAAGGTGAAAAAAAGGCTTTCGAACAGGAATTAAATACCCGACCAGGACTAAGGGCAAAATACCGGGAAGTTGAATCTTGGGTAAACGCATTGGAGGAAGTTACTTTTAAAGAAGAACTAAACCGCTTTCATGAAAAGGCCATTGGACCGGATCAAACTGCAAAAATCCGTTATATACTGCGCTGGAAGCCTTTGGCAATGGCTGCCTCGGCAACCCTGATATTGGGGTTTTTTACTTGGTATTTCATCCTGTTGGTCCCTACCCATGAAAAGCTCTTCAATGCTTATTACCAACCGGATCCCGGGTTGCCCACCACTATGAGTAATACTGCTGCTTATGCATTTGACCGTGGAATGGTTGATTATAAAACAGGAAATTATCCTGAAGCCATCAACAGATGGGAAGGGCTGATTGCCGAAAAACCCAAAAATGACACCTTGAATTATTTTTTGGGTAACGCCTACTTGATTTTGGGGAATGCTGAGAAGGCCAAAGGATATTTGGAAAATGTAGTCCAAAATGACCAAGGACCTTTCGTACAGGATGCGGCCTGGTACCTTGCCTTGACTTACCTGTCAACAGGCAGGGTCCAGGATGCAAAGGAGGTATTGGATAAGTCCAACCACCCACAAAAAAAGGTGCTAATGGAAAAATTGGGTTCACAATGAAAACCCTCTTCTCCTTACTGGTAGTTTTATTCCCCCTTTTTTCGATGGGTCAGGAAGAAGAAAAGATTGCTGCACTACAGAGGGCCATGTCCCTGGGCGACCATAACACCTCAAGGGTTCTTTTTGAAGAGCAAACCCAAGCCCTTTTGGAACTTAGGGATTACTTTTCCCTTAGTTTTTACATCCCATTTGCTGGGCGACTGGTTAATATGGCGGATCCTAAGCGTCAAGGCCTTGGTGAAGTTGAGAAATGGCTGGAATTGATATTGAACCAAAGCCCCGAGTTGAAAGCCCACCGACAGGCACTTTTGGAAACCGGCACCTACTACAATGATATGGGTCATCACCAAAAAGCCTATGATGCCAATGAAAAAGCCCTCCATATCACCTACCAAATGGAAGGGCACCGACCTTCGCAATGGGCCACCATTGAAAGCAACCTGGGGCTGATCGCACAGACGATGGGAAACCTTGACCAGGCAAAAACCCATCACCTGATAGCCTTGAAAGGTTACAAAGAAGATCCCACCTCCACCGCGGAAAACTATTTTTTTTCCAACAACCACATGGGAGCCCTATCCTGGTATGCCTCGAAATTTGATTCGGCTGAATATTATTTTTCCCAATGCCTTAAAAACCTGGATGACATGGATCCCGATCCGGTCAATCAGTATTACCGGAAATCCATGATTCAGAACAACCTGGCAGGTGTCAATGACATGAACGGCAATACCAAGGAAAGTATACGTATGGTTAAATCCTCCATCCTCAATATGCAATATTTTATGGACAATGCCTTGGAGGATCCACGAAGAAGCAGGGCAATGGCTCTGATGACCCGAAGCACCCAAAACCTGGCAGGTGTATACAAAAGTCTTGGCGATTACCGACAAGCTTTAGGTCTTTTGGAATATAATCTAAAGCAACGTGAAAAGCATTTTCCCGCCCTCCACCCTGAGATCATTGAGAGCTGGATAGTGCTGGGTCAGCTTCACCATGCCATGAGAAATGATGGGGAAGCCATCGGTTTCCTGGAACGTTCCCTGGCAGCCCTAAAGGAAATAGAAGGGGATTATCCCCTGAAAGAAGCAGATGTCCTGTACACCCTTGCCTTGATATTTGAGTCACAACCGAACCCCGAACGGGCCAGGGAAAATTACATCCTGGCATCAAGTAAGTTTGAAATGGCCATGAGGGAGACCTTTGATTATGTCTACCTGGAATTTTTGGGCCATGCCGCCACCTTTTTCTCCGAACAGGGTGATCCCGATCAAGCCTTCCTATTGGCCGGAAAGGGATTGGAATATATCACCTCGGTGGAAGGAAGGAATTCTATCCCCGGTTTTGGCCAAATCCTGAATATGGGCCAGGTCCATTATAATCTGGGTAATTTTGAAAAAGCCCGCCAATTGGCTAGGGAAGGAAAAGGAGTACTTGAGGAAAAAATGCAGGCAGCCCAATCGTCCGTAGATTCTATCAGGATCAGCTTTGACCTGCCAAAGGCCCTATTGCTGGAAGCTCAATGCAACTTCCAACTACAAACTGAAAAGTCTGAAGAATTTTTAAATGCCACTCTAAAAAGCCTGAATGAAGCGTTGGCCATTCTTGAAAGGAGGAAAACCATCCTTTCCGATACGGAAGACATCAACCTCCTTTTTGCCCAAAATAAGGACCTTCTGGAATTTACTAAAGAAATATTATTGGCACTTTATGAATTGACCAATGAGGAGGATTACCTTAAACAATTGATCCAGGTCCAGGAAACGGGAGTATACAGTAAAATCCGGGCCCAACTGAGCAAGGCGGATCAATTGCAATTTGCAGATGTCATTGCCTTCGGAAACCAAAAGCTTTATCCCCTGGCCTTTGATGAGACTTTGGTGGAAGGCAAAAAGCACCTCCACACATGTATCACCCTATGTGGCCTTCGCTCCAGGTTTTGATGACAATCTTAAGGACAAATATTTGGAATGGGTAACCGATTCCCTCAACCTGGATCAGGCCTACCTATCCCTATTGCCTCAGCCTTTTACCAAAGAATTGGCTGAAAAAGCCAGTAACCTTTTTGGTGGAAAAGTTTATATGGATGAGGCATCCACCACTGAAGCCTTTAAAAATAACGCTTCGAAGCATAAAATCATCCATATCGGCACCCATGCAGAATCCAATAATATCAGTCCTGCCCTTTCCAGATTGATCTTTACCAAAACCTCAAAGAAAGAAGACCCCAACCTGTATGCCTATGAGATTTACAATATCAATACTAGGAGGAATTGACAAAAATTAGGTTTCATGGGAATCTACCAAATATTTTATCGTATGAGTCGATTAAATTTATTATATTGCTCCTTATGCGGTCGGTAGATGAACTACTTCAAAACATGGTTAAGTTTGCAGATACCTGGGAAAAAAACGGGGATCAGCGCTATGTGTTTTTAAAATGTTATGGGATGATGAGCACCAATATGGTTAGTGCCATAAACCAGGGTCAATTTGCCAATTCACTATGGGTGACTAATTTACTGATCCGTTTTTCTGAATACTATTTTAATGCCCTTAACCAATATGATTTAAATCCTGAAATGTCCTCTCGGGTCTGGCGGCAGGTACATCAGGCGGCCATGGAAGGAAACATGCATGTCACCCAGAATCTGCTATTGGGCATCAATGCCCATATCAATTACGACCTTCCTTTAGCCCTATACGATTGTCTTATTCCGCAGTATAAAGATCTTCAGGAAAACGATTTGGCTTTTTTCAGAAAGGACCATGAATTGGTAAACCTGATCATAGCCAACACCATAGATGCGGTGCAGGATGATGTGATCAACCCCAATTCCACTTTTATGGCGGCCATTGATATCATATTTGGCCGGCTTGATGAATGGCTTTTATCCAAACTGATCAGCTCTTGGAGGAATGATGTCTGGCAAGTGAGCCTTAGTTTATTGGATGCTTCCTCTGCCGTTCAGAGAGAAAACATTAGAAAAGAATTAGAAACCCTGGTCTTAAAACGGGGAAACCAATTAATGGAGATCTATTAGCTAAAATGGATGTCCTCTAAAATTAAAAACAAACCCTATCGGGACTTCTTACGAGTAGCAAAAAAGGCCTGCTTTTTTCTTTGCTTTTCCTTATTGAATTCCTTTTTTTCCTGTGAAGACATCGGTTTATCGGTCTGTGGAAAAGGGTTTTTTGCTACTGTATCAATTTTTTGATTAATCAGTTTTTCAATGTCCCCAACATAGGCGTTTTCTTCCGGTTCACAGATAGAAATGGCGGTACCTGACTCTCCAGCCCGGCCTGACCTGCCAATCCTGTGCACATAAGTTTCCGCATCTTCAGGGATATCGTAATTGATCACATATTTCAACTTATCGATATCGATGCCCCTTGCTGCAATGTCCGTGGCAACCAAAACCCTGATTTCACCATTTTTGAATTGACTCAACACCTTTTGTCTATGATTTTGGGCCTTGTTTCCATGAATGGCTGCTGCATGGATATTCTCTTTTTTGAGGTTTTGGGTAATTTTATCCGCACCGTGCTTTGTACGGGAAAACAACAGAACCTGATCTAGATCACGGTTTTTTAAAATATGGGTAAGGAGGTTCTTTTTCTGGTCTTTATTGGTATAGTAAACATATTGCTGCAGCGTTTCGGCAGCGGAAGATACAGGACTCACTTCAATTTTAACCGGATCAGTTAGTATTTTTGAAGATAATTCCACAATATTGTCCGGCATGGTGGCAGAAAAAAACAGGGACTGTCTCTTTTTGGGTAATAACTTCAACAGTTTTTGGATATCATTGATAAACCCCATGTCCAACATCCGGTCCGCCTCATCCAAAACAAAAATTTTAACCTGGTCCAGTTTGATATAACCTTGCTGAATAAGATCCAACAACCGACCTGGAGTGGCAACCAGTATATCCACTCCTCTTTTTAGTGCGGTGACTTGCGATCCTTGTTTTACACCACCAAAAACCACAGCATGATTGATGTTGGTATATTTACCGTAATAGTCAATGTTTTCACCTATCTGTATGGCCAACTCCCTGGTAGGGGTCACAATCAGTGATTTAATCGTTTTTCTGGAGGCTTCTTTCTTTTCTGAGGTATGTAACAATTGAATGATGGGCAAGGCAAAAGCAGCCGTTTTACCGGTACCCGTCTGTGCACTTCCCAAAATATCCCTTTGATTTAAAACTACGGGAATGGCCTTTTTCTGAATGGCAGTAGGCTCTTCGTAGTTCTTTTCTTTAAGTGCTTTTAATATAGGGGCGATGATATTAAGATTCTCGAATGTCATTGTATTCTTAGTTATACTTTTTTAAGAAAATCAGGATATGATCATCCTAAAAGTTGCAAAGGTACAAAAAATTAGATTAACCGGGGCTATAGAATGGCTCCTTTGGCAAAGTAAAAAAAAATTGGCTGCCTTCCCCAGGTATAGATTCCACCCAAATCTTTCCTCCATGTTGATCCACAATTTTTTTACAAGTGGCCAAACCCAATCCTGTTCCTTCTGTTTGCTTAGTTTTAAGCCTATTAAATGGTTTAAAAAGCGTGGGCAAGTAATCCTTTTCTATCCCAATCCCATTATCTGACACTGAAAACTCCCAATTGGAATTTTGGTCCTCCCAATTAATGGTTACTTCGGGGGACCTGTTTTCCGGAATGAATTTCAAAGCATTGCTGGTTAAATTTAAAAATAACCGGTACAAGGCATTTTGATTGCCTCTCAAAGTGATCGTCTTATCAGGAACCTTTACTTTTGCGCTGCCTGATATTATCCGATTTTGGAGATCGTTGAGTACAAGTTCCAGAATAGCATCAAGCTTGATGGATTCATTGGTAGCGACAATTCCTCCTGGTTTGGAATATTCAAGAATATCCTGAATCAATTGATGCATCCTTTTGGCCCCATCTACAGTATGGTGAATATAAGCTTTCCCTTTTTCATCCAACAAATCCCGGTACTTTCTATCCAATAAAGTGGTAAAGCTGGATACCATTCTCAGGGGCTCCTGAAGATCATGGGCCGTGACATAAGCAAAATCGCTCAACTCCTGATTGCTTTTTTCCAACAAACCATTCAATTGCTCCAGCTTTGTTTCCCTGCTTTTTGAAACCGTAACATCTATGATCAATGCAACAAATGCTGGCTGCCCTTCAAATTTCATTTTCTGAAGATGCACTTCAACATCATAGAGGGATCCATCTTTCCTCCTATGCCTGGTAACAAATATTAATTTTTCTTTATGATCATGTAACAAAGGGGCGATAAAAGCCCGAAATTGTTCTTCATTGAATTCAGGTTTTATGTAAAATGGGGTGAGCATTTTTAGCTCAGCCCATTCATACCCGATATTTTTAAGGGCGCCTTTATTGGCGTATAGGAATTTTAAATTTTCAATCTCAAAAATATATACTTCATTCAAGCTGTTTTCTAAAATTGAGGCAAGCTGTGATTTATCGGATTCAATGTTCAATTTATCCGTTAAATCATTCACAATCGCTAAAATGCTGGGCCGGTTTTCGTATTGAATTATTTGGGTAATCATTTCTGCCTGCATCAATTCACCGTTTTTCTTCCTATGGATAACAGGCTTGAAAACAATTTTCTTCTTACTGTCTTTTATTTCATAAAGGCTATCATGGAAATGATTGATGTCCATTTCATTTATTAAAATACCCATATTTCTACCCTTCAGTTCTGATTTGGAATAGGCATATTTTTCTTCCGCCGCCACATTTACCTCCAGGATCTCCAATGTCTCAATATCCAATAAAATCTTGGGCAATGGGCTGAAATCAAACAATGATTTATAATTTGCCTCGGATGCTTTTAACCGGATTTCGGCCAATTCCATGTCCATATTATTCCTTCTGAGTTCCATTAAATTCACTACCTGAGCCGCCAAGGTTTTTAAGGCCTCTAGTTGCTGTAGTGAAAGATTTCTTGGCTGCTTATCAAGGACACATAGGGTTCCCAATACCACCCCTTTAGAGGTGGTCAGGGGCATTCCTGCATAGAAAATAAAGGAGTATGGTTCATTAACCAATAAGTTTAAGGAATAGCGCTTATCCAATCTGGCATCGGGTATGATGGTAATGTCATTGGGATGGTTAATGGCATCCGAACAAAATGAATCCGACCTTTTGATTTCCGCTATATCCAAACCTTTCCTTGATTTAAAAAATTGTTTGTTTTTGTCGCTCAGAGAAATCAATGAAACGGGGGTATCACATATAAAAGCAGCCAATTTTGTGATCTCATCAAATTCCTTTTCCGGTAAAGTATCCAAAATATGATAGGACCTCAACACCGCTAGCCGATCTTGATCCTTTTCCTTTGTCCTATCTTTCATACATTCATAATCAAAAAACGGGTATATTTAAAAATTAATATTTACTATTATGGACACAAAGCCTTAAAGATGCACCATTTAATCTACAATTTACAATGTTTTTGTAAAAAGACCAATAACATATTAGATTCTTATCTGCTTTGAAATTCCCAGCGCATTAAAGGGGCCATTTTTGGTCCAAATGGAACAGCCTGTTTTCACCGACCAAATATTGACCCATAATTACCGTTTCAATCTTAAAAAATTCTTCTTTGGGCCCACAGTCCAAAAAAAAAGTCCTGAGAATTTATCCCAAGACTTTTTTTATGTTGATTTGATTTGATCAAGCAATCACCTTTTCGGCCAATACGATGATATTATTGTCGCTTACTTCCACCACACCTCCATCTACTACCAATGATTGCTTGCCTTCAGAATTAGTATAGGAGACTGTTCCCCTGGCCAGGGCGGAAACAATTGGTGCATGCCCTTTCAAGACCTGAAAGGAACCTTCGGCGCCGGGGAGGGTAACCTCTCTGACTTCACCATCAAAAACTTTTTTATCGGGGGTAATAATTTCTAAATGCATACTTTGAAATTACTGGGGTTTAGGATTCCATTCCTCAAGAAATAAAAACTTAATTGTTAACTTCTGCCAGCATTTTTTCACCTTTAGCGATGGCTTCTTCAATATTTCCCACCAAGTTAAAGGCTGCTTCGGGAAGGTGATCCAATTCACCGTCCATGATCATATTAAACCCTTTTATAGCATCTTTGATATCCACCAATACACCCTTAAGTCCTGTAAACTGCTCGGCGACATGGAAAGGTTGAGATAAGAAACGCTGTACCCTTCTGGCCCTGTGAACCACCAATTTGTCTTCTTCAGAAAGCTCCTCCATACCAAGGATGGCAATAATATCCTGAAGTTCTTTGTAGCGCTGCAGGATTTCCTTCACACGGGTAGCACAATCGTAATGTTCATCTCCCAATATCCCAGGCTCCAGGATTCTTGAAGTAGAATCCAAAGGATCTACCGCAGGGTAAATTCCCAATTCTGCTATTTTTCTGGAAAGAACGGTATTGGCATCCAAATGGGCAAAAGTAGTGGCTGGGGCAGGATCAGTTAAATCATCCGCCGGAACATATACTGCCTGAACGGAGGTAATGGAGCCATTTTTGGTGGAAGTAATTCTTTCCTGCATCGCACCCATCTCAGTAGCCAATGTAGGTTGGTATCCCACAGCAGAGGGCATCCTTCCCAATAAGGCAGAAACCTCTGAACCAGCCTGTGTAAATCTAAATATATTATCAATAAAGAAAAGGATATCTTTTCCGGCTCCTTCCGCCTCCCCATCCCTATAATACTCTGCTAGTGTCAATCCTGTTAGGGCTACCCTGGCACGGGCTCCGGGAGGCTCATTCATTTGCCCAAAAACAAAGGTAGCTTTGGAATCCTCTAATTGATCTAAATCAACTTTGGAAAGATCCCATCCCCCTTCTTCTTCCAAAGATTTCACAAATTCATCTCCATAGTTCACAATACCTGATTCTATCATTTCCCTAAGCAGGTCATTACCTTCTCTGGTACGCTCTCCCACCCCTGCAAATACAGAAAGTCCTGAATAAGCCTTGGCAATATTGTTAATTAATTCCTGAATCAACACGGTTTTCCCCACACCGGCTCCACCAAAGAGTCCGATTTTACCACCTTTGGCGTAAGGCTCGATGAGGTCAATCACTTTAATTCCGGTATACAAAACCTCTGCAGATGTAGAAAGATCCTCAAATTTTGGAGCGGAACGGTGAATGGGTAACCTGGTTTTGGTGACAGGTTGAGGAAGTCCATCTATCGCTTCACCAATAACATTGAATAACCTTCCTTTGATGCTGTTTCCGGTAGGAACTGAAATAGGAGCCCCTAAATCAAATACTTCCATCCCCCTGACCATACCCTCAGAAGAGTCCATGGCGATGGTTCTCACCCTGTCTTCTCCCAAGTGTTGCTGAACTTCCAAAACAACCCTTTGGCCATTATCTTTCGTAATTTCAAGTGCATCAAGGATATTCGGCAATTTGCTTCCTTCAAAGGAAACATCCACAACAGGACCAATTACCTGAGTTATCTTACCAGTATTCGCCATGGTTATATTTTAAGATGATTAGGAACAAAACTATTTGTTAATTAAAGTGCAAAATTAGTTAATAATGCTGAATACCAAAGGATGTTTTAAAAATTAATCCACATTGATTCCATTTTTCAAAAACTTCCCAGGAAAAAAGCCAACAGGGCGATAGCAGTTTAACCTAGACTTAACTAAACCTGTCCTCAGAAAATCCGACGTCCTCGAATGAGCCTCTTGGACCAATATTTGGATTGAATATTATCTTCGGTCACACCCAAAGAAGTGGAGGAGTGGATAAAATAGGTTCTTCCCCTTCCTTTACCCGTAATAATGCCCGCATGGGTGACCTTCCGTCTCCTCCTACCTGTAGCAAAAAAAACCACATCTCCTTTTTTCAATTTTCTTTTGGAAATCTTTTTACCCACCTTACTTTGGTCATTCGCTACCCTGGGTAAAGTCACTCCTACACTTCTAAATGACAAGTATACCAATGCGGAACAGTCCATACCGGCCCGGGTACTTCCTCCATAGCGATAGGGGGTGCCCTGGAAAGACTTGGCTGTATTGATCACCTGTTGAATGTTTTGGGTCCTTATTTTTCTGGACGAAGAACAGGATGAAAATGTTAATAAAGCCAAACTAAAAAGCACCAACCACCGCACTGTTCTCATCGGAATATTTATAGACATATACAATTGGAATATTCGTTCAATATTAACTATCCATTTTGAAAGAAACAAAACTTATGGGATCAACGTTAGTTTCCCTGAGAAATTACAAATTGTTTAGGATGGATTTATAGTAATTATTAGTTAAATTTAATTTTCTAAAATCATCAAATAAAATAAACCCAAACTTTCTCATTCTTTATTAATAAATCTATTGGTATACCGAATAAAACAGTTATTCAATGAGTAAAGAGGACTTTAGAGAGCTTCCCCTGACCAAAAAAATCCACACCCTATATACCGAAGGTACATTCGTTGTGGATATAAGGTACTATGCCTATAAGGTAAATCTTTACCTTTTGGGAAAAGAGTATATTGAAGTTTTTTACAACCATAAACTCGATCGGATAGATAAAATCGACTTTTTAAACCATCGGCATACCAGAATGAAATTCTATCTGGATCAGATCAATCTTGATGAAATTTGAAAAAACATCCTGGTATTTTTAAAGTCAGGAGTTGGTCAGTATACCATGTATGCGCAGCACCTGAGGAATAACCAGCTCTGAATCATTGTTTTTAATAACGAAATCTGCCCATTTATTTTTGACATCATCTGTCAGCTGTTGATGGATAATCTGTTTTATCTGTTGCTTACTTCGTTGGGGATCCCGAAGTTCCACTCTGGAGATCCTGGTTTTTTCCGGTGCGGTGACATGGATGATTTTATCAAGTTCCAGGTAAGAACCCGTCTCAAAAAGTAAGGCCGCTTCTTTCAAAACATAGGGTGCACTTTGTAGCTGAAGCCAAGAACGGAAATCTTCCCTGACCACAGGGTGTACCAATCCGTTGATGATTTTTGCCTGCTCCTTATCTGCAAATACTTTTATTGCCAGAAATTGTCTGTTGATCTCACCATCAGAATGATAGGCCCCGGAACCAAACTGTTGAGCAATCTCCAATTTTAAAGGTTCATGATGTTGCATCAACCACTTTGCCCTGATGTCTGCATTATAAACCGGTATTTGAAGAATGGAAAATACTTTTGAAACAATGGTCTTTCCGGCTCCTATCCCACCTGTAATGCCCACACTCATGGGATAATCCTTACTCATAAATCAACTTGTATTTCTCAGGATTAAAAGTAATTTCCTTCAGGTAGTTCGGATTGGGATTTAAAGAAACAGAAATGGTACTGTCTTCCCTATCCCTGTTATTATAATTTAAAACTGCCTTCAGTTCCATCTCATTAAAATCATCCAGCCTTCTTTCGTCCACCAGATAGAAAATCATTACGGTAGTATCGGTTACCCCTATGTCCACATTGGCCGGAAAATATATTTTGCTTAGCCCCAACCTTTTATTCCCTTCCAGATAAGCAATCACTTCAAAATCCACCTGAACGGTTTCCTCTTCCAAGGTGAGGAACTTTTCCTTTTCCCGATCTAATTCCAGTAGTAAAAGCTTGGAGAAATTCTCACTGATATTTTTCTGACCTATGGATACAAACAATTTACCTTCCATTTCTTCAATAATAGAAATGGGTCCGGTTACGGTTACCTCCGGAGGGTTGATATTGATATCCGGACCAAATTCATGGTTTTCGGCCAGCACATTTTCTGTGGTATCCAATAGTACCTCCACTTTTTTGGAAACCACTTTATCAATTTTATAATGAAGGGTATCTTCTACCACTGTTACCAATTGAGTGGCAGAAAGGTGTTCCCTTAATTGAGATCTAAAAGTTTCTGCTGGCAGGTAGGGGGGAGTCCCAGGCTCTTCCAGTTGGATAATAAAAGGTGTCACTCCAATTTGGAGGTGTCTTTTAAGCAAATCCCAACCATTGCCCTGCACCTCTATCTTAATGGAATTCGGTACCTCCTCCACCGCCATGTATTCCACTTCGTCATAGGACAAATAAATGGGCTGATTGACAACTGTATTATAATTGTCTTTGTTCAAAGCATTCAAAAGCCAAAAAGTGGCGGCTGTTATCACACATAAAACCACCACTTTCAGGTTTGAAGTCCTCTCAGGTCTTAACTTTCTAAAATATTTCCCAAGTGTACTCAATTGAACTGGAAGTTACTTGATATCATTGGCCTTTTTGGAATATTCCAAAGATAGAGCGGTTTTTTCAACCTTTAATTTAATTCCTTTATCCAGTTCCAGAATGACTGCATCTCCTTCCAAGGCAAAAACCTTACCATGGACCCCACCGATGGTAACCACCTTGTCCCCTTTTTTTACATCGGATATGAATTTGGTGGTTTCTTTTTGTTTTTTCTGCTGGGGACGGATCATGAAGAAATACATGATTAAGATGATACTTCCGAATAGAAATACCTGACCCATGATGCCGCCACCGGCACCTTCCAATTGAAGCAATATAGCGTATTTCATTATTATCTTTTTACAGGGCCTTCAGTTGGGCCATTTGAAGAAGCCATACTTTTGTCTACACTTCCCTTAAGCCTCAATCTGGTAACATTAGGAGAAGTATTTGCTTGGATGGTTACTGTTGGACTCTGCACTCCTGACTTCCCTTTGGAATTAAAAACCACTTTTACAAAACCTTCTTCCCCAGGTTTCACCGGAGCTTTGGTCCAATCAGGACTGGTACAACCACAGGAAGCCTGAATATTGGATATTACCAATGGTGCCTGCCCGGTATTCTTAAAAGTAAATTGGTGTTCTATGACCTGCCCTTCCTTAATGGTGCCAAAATCATGTTCCATTTCTTCAAATTCGAAAACCCCCACAGTTGAGGGATCTGCTGGTTGAACATTTTGGACATTGCTGGGAGTCACCACCTGGTTTTGCTCCAACTGAGAGATTTTTTGTTCCAAAGCCTGAATCCTATCATCTTTTTCATTCTTCTCCTGGCCACAGCTTGCCAGTACCAATGTTAAACCAAGGGCCCAAACAGATATGCTTGCGTATTTCATTTTTTATCAAATTTTAATTATTATTTTCTTTATTAATTTGCTCAATTAATTTATTGACATCATTGAGCAGGTTTTCTGCTTTTGTTTTGGCCTCTGTAATCACTTTATCCCCTTCAGATTTGGCCAAATTATCCGGTAGACTCCTGCCTTCTATAAGATCATCTATGATTTCCTCCAACTCATTTTTATATTTTCCCAACCGATAGGATAGCTTATCCCTTGTATTATTGCCGGAGTCCGGGGCAAAAAGTACACCGAGAGCCGATCCAATACCTGCCCCTAATGCAAAAACCAAAATTGAATTATTACCTTTGCTCATTATATTAATATTTTACTTATTATCAATTAATCCTCTACCGCTTTTACGGATTTCTCCGCTTTCGGTTAACTCTTTTGACAAAGCATCCAATAATCCATTGACAAACTGTTTACTTTTAGGTGTACTGTATGTCTTGGAGATATCAATATATTCATTGATGGTAACTTTTACTGGAATGCTCGGAAAATTCACCATTTCGGTTAACGCCATGGTCATAATTACCTTATCCGTCAGGGCTATCCGTTCAATATCCCAGTTTTTTGTTTTATTGGCAATTAATCCATCGAATTCCCTGTCCGAATCTATGGTCAAGTTAAATATATTTTGGAAGAATTCCTTATCCTCTTCCCAGTTTATGGCCAGGTCTGGAAGAATTAAGGCTTCTTCACTTTCCATACCATCAATACTCTTTAACACTTTCAATGCCAAACTTCTAACAATGGATTTGTTTTCGTACCAATTCAAGTCCTTATCCTGAAAAAAACTTAAGATGCCCTCACTCTTAAATATAACCTTTTTCGTGATGAACTGAAGAATTTCCTTGTCCTGATCCAAATCGGGCGCTCCGATTTGAATGTAGCGCTGATAATCTTCATTATTTCTTACCCAATCCCTGAACCATTCTTTGATTTCAAGCTCTAATTCTCCTAGATCTACCTTAAACTTTGTACATTCCTTTTTGAATGAATGATTGGCACGGATTATTTCCAAAATTTTATTGGAAGCCAAATTATAGGTGCCTTGGGCGGGTATAATCTGCTGATTCTTGAGAATTCTCTTTCTTTGTTGTTCATTACGAACATGGTCTCCAAACCCTAATAAAATATTAATGGCATAAAGGTACAGTTCAGGAATATTTTCCACAGCACTGACCATGTTTTTTCTTAAAAAATCCTGGTCTTTCCTGTTATAACGGTGATAAAGATCAACGCCTTTAACAGCGGTATCTTTTATTTTTCCCATTTCGGCTTCTGAGTCCACTAAATCTTCTTCGTGGATATATTTGGAAAATAAATGGATACACCTTTCAGCATCTTTTTTCAATTGAGGCTTGTCTTGGCTTTCCATGGTATTCAGATCAGGCAAAAACGCCTCTCTGATATAATCCTGAGCAAGATTATAATTCGAAAATTTACATTGCCGGTAAGCATAAAGCGATTGAAAAGCTTTTACTCTTAGGATTCTTCTGTTTAACATTAATTAAAATTAAAGAACGATAGGAATTTGGTCATGATAGTAACCACTTGTGGTATTCAACACCAATTTCAAAAGGAAAATTTCTGCAAATTAGTAAATGTCCCATCAAAGGACAAATTTTTATGACTAAGCCAAAAAATTAGGCCTATAATGATAGCTTGACCATGGAAATGGCATTAATCCTATCCCTGGCCATCCTTAAAGCCGTTTGTTGAGGGGGCGCCTTTTCAGCATCTGCCCTCTCGAGCACACCAAGGCAGGTATCATAAATACGCTCCGCTTGATTTAATGCAATTTCCTTTTTATAATTTCCCAGGTATTCAAAGTATACATTGATTAAACCTCCCGCATTGATGAGAAAATCAGGCGCATAAAGGATTCCGTAATCTAAAAGCATTTGACCATGTTCCACTTCCATCCTTAGTTGGTTGTTGGCCGCACCGGCTACAATATCACATTTTAATTTTGGAATGGACCTTTCATTCAAAACAGCGCCCAATGCACATGGCGCATAAATATCCATGGGGTGGTCATAGATGTTTTCCGGATCCACCACTTCTGCACCACTCCATGCGGCGACTTCTGCAAGCTTTTCTTTATCAATATCTGCCATAATTATTCTGGCCTTTTCCTTATGAAGGTATTCCACTAAATATTTCCCAACTTGACCTATGCCCTGAACCAATATTTTCTTCCCAGTAAGGGAATCACTGCCATAGGCTTTTTTTGCGGCAGCTTTCATCCCCAAATAAGTGCCATAAGCGGTTACAGGGGAGGGGTCACCTCCCCCTCCTACAATTTCCGGAAGTCCTGTTACATAGGATGTCTCCATGGCGATGTATTCCATATCCCTTGTTTTGGTATTCACATCTTCGGCTGTAATGTACCTTCCACCCAAGCTTTCAATAAACCTGCCGAATCTCCTAAGGTAGGCTTCCGTTTTTAATTTGGGATCGCCAATAAGGACGGCTTTGCCACCCCCTATATTCAATCCGGAAATAGCTGCTTTATAGGTCATTCCACGGGAAAGTCTCAAAACATCTGTAACCGCCTCTTCCTCACTGGCATAATTCCACATCCGCGTACCTCCCATAGAAGGGCCTAAAACCGTATTGTGTATGCCGATAATGCCTTTTAATCCAGTGGGCTCATCATAACAATATAAAACCTGCTCATGGCCCATCAATTCCAACTGGCCAAAAACCGATCCCAAACCTGTTTTTTCTTCCGTTTTAATATTAGTCATTGAACTTTGAGCTTTAGAATGTGTTATATTTAAATCCAGCTAGAATCAATCCACAAAAATTTTATGGATTGTATCACCATCATCGATGCAATATAAAAGATATTATAAAAGAATTTACCTATTTTAAAGTTTTTTATTTTGTGAAGCCCCTTTGGAGATTAAATAAATATTTATATAAATATAAATTGTACCTGTTTTTAGGCATAGTTTTTACTTTTATTTCAAATATTTTTGTAATTATCCCTGCCCAGTTGGTGAGGATCGCCATCGATTATGTGGTAGAAAGTTTCAGCTATTACCAGGTGTATGAAGAAGGCCAGGTAGTCAAAGAAGTGGCCCGGTCCCTTTATTTAAAATACATTTTGGTATTTGGTCTGTTGATTTTAGTCATGGCCTTATTGAGGGGACTATTCCTTTTTTTGATCCGTCAGACCATAATTGCCATGTCCCGGATGATAGAATATGATATTAAGAATGAAATCTTTCAGCATTATCAAAATTTACCCCTCCGTTTTTTCAGAAACAACAGCACCGGAGACCTTATGGCCCGGATAACGGAAGATGTAAGCAAGGTGAGAATGTACCTTGGTCCTGCATTGATGTATGGCATCAACCTGCTGATTTTATTTCCGATGGTGATAGGATACATGCTTACAGTCAATGTTCCCCTCACCCTGTATTCATTGATCCCCTTGCCCGTACTTTCCCTTAGCATTTACGTGGTAAATAATATGATCAACGAAAGGTCGGAAAAAATCCAGAGAAGCTTATCCAACCTTAGTACCTTTGTACAGGAAGCCTTCTCAGGGATTAGGGTCATCAAATCATTTGTGAGGGAATCCGATAGTGCCAGAAATTTTCAAATTGCCAGTGAAGATTATAAGGAAAAATCTATTCGGCTTACCCGGGTTCAATCGCTTTTTTATCCCTTAATACTTGCGCTCATTGGTCTTAGTACCATTATCACCGTCTATGTCGGGGGTATCCAGGTCATCGAAGGGGCCATAGGGTATGGCGTAATTGCAGAATTTATCTTATATGTAAACATGCTTACCTGGCCCGTTACCTCCCTGGGATGGGTCACCAGTATTGTGCAACGCGCAGCTGCCTCACAGACCAGAATCAATGAGTTTCTGGACCAGAAGAATGAAATTATCAGTACCGATAAACTGGATATTCCGTTGCAAGGAAGTATCAAAGTGGAAAACCTCACTTTTGTGTATCCTGATTCAGGTATTAAAGCCTTGGATCAGGTCAATTTTGAGGTATCAACCGGTCAATCCCTGGCCATCATTGGGACCACTGGTTCCGGAAAATCTACCATTGCCAACCTTTTGTTGCGCTTGTACGATGCCGATGAAGGTAAAATTTTAATTGACGGAAGAGACATTAAATCCTACGATATTGCCAGTTTACGGGAACAAATAGGATACGTACCTCAGGATGTTTTTCTGTTCAGTGACACCATTACCAATAACATCGGCTTTGGTCTGGGAGAAAAAATTGAATTTGAAAAAGTGGCACAAGCCGCAAAGGATGCTGATGTTTATGACAATATCATCAATTTTCCGGCAGGGTTTGAAACCAGATTAGGCGAAAGAGGAATTACTCTTTCGGGAGGTCAAAAACAAAGGGTATCCATAGCCCGGGCCGTGGTCAAATCCCCAAAAATATTATTGTTGGACGATTGTCTTTCGGCGGTAGACACCAAAACAGAAAATACCATCCTGAATGCGCTAAAGTCTATTATGCTCAATCGAACTTCCATCATCATTTCCCACCGGGTTTCTTCGGCAAAGCTGGCGGATTTGATCATCGTTTTGGATGATGGAAAAGTAATTGAAAAAGGAACCCATGATATGCTCCTGGAAAAAAAAGGTGCCTATGCCGAACTTTATGAAAAACAGACCCAACAGATCAATGAAGAGGAAGAAGGCTAGTTGCCACAGCCGGATGCTGATTGATTTGTTCCAGCCCGAAATTTTATATTTATCTATAAACCTATATGGTCCAATGCTTTCTTAACTGAACCCTTTTCCAACAAAAGGTCTTTTGCTTTGTCATAATCCTGCATTCCAGCTCTCTCCATCAGCATTTTCACGGCCCGGTCTACAATTTTATCATTGATCAAAAGAACATTGACCATTTTATTGTCCTCTACCCTCCCTAACCTGATCATGGCGGTTGTGGAAATCATATCAAATATCATTTTTTGGGTCGTTCCACATTTCATTCGGGTACTGCCGGTAACAAATTCAGGTCCAGTGATCACTTCTACAGGATAATCCACATTCCGTGCAATAGGTGCATCAGGGTTATTTACCAGACAACCAGTGGTGATGCCCTGTTCCTTACAGGTTATGAGTGCGGACAAAACAAAGGGAGTAGTTCCACTGGCAGAAATACCCAAAACAAAATCCATATCGTTCACCTTGTATTCCTTAAGGGCCTGCCATCCTGCCTCCCTATCATCCTCCTCTTCCTCCCTGGCTTCCACCAAACGGTCAACCCCCCCGGCCAAGATCACATTTACTGTACCTTTAGGAATACCATAGGTGGTCGGTAACTCTATGGCATCTAAAACAGACAATCGGCCTCCACTTCCGGCCCCCAAATAAAACAGCCTTCCTCCGGTTTCCAGTTTATCGACAATTGCAGTAATTAATAAGTTGATCTTGGGCAAGGATGCTTCAATGGCCAATGCCACTTTCTTGTCTTCGTTATTGATATGATGGGTCAGTTCCTCCACCGACATCTTTTCCAGATGACGGTACAAAGAAGGAGCTTCTGTAATTTTGGTCATGTTCCGCTGCTTTTTCTCGAAATCTAATCATTTTCCACTGAAATACGATATTTTTTCATCCTATCAAAGTCCCCTCCACAGCTCCCTTCCCAACCGCAAGATACCCAAACAAATATCCTGTGCTCCAATGTAAATCGGTGGATTTTTTAATTGGTCACCGGTTCAGAAATCACGCCAAGGTACCTCCCCATCCAATAGGGCAGCAGCCAAATATCCCCTGCACTGTTCTCAGAAGCCCCATTATTGCCTCCGTCTAGTTCAAATCGGTTGGCATTATGCCTTCTGATGCTCAGTTCATCGGGAGGTAAAACTTTGGCCGTTCGTTGCTTTCTGAAATTGGGGTCCAGCAATTCAATATCCTTACGATGGCTGTTCTTAACAGTCCAATTGATCAGATCCAGCGGATATTCCTTCAAATACCAGATGGCTTCTTCCAGGTCAAATTCACCGGGGGATACCATTGCTGTGAAAATATTCCATAACCCCTCCTTCTCCGGTCTCTCCGATTCCCAATGATCCTTGATGGCTTTGCGGTAATTATTTTTGAGTTCCTCATCAAAGGCATAGCGGTAAAGACCCCAATATCCTAAAAAGTACATTTCATCATCTGAATGATTCCAGGATTCCGAAAGCATGGCAGCCCAATCATCAGAACCTTCCTCTGCTTTTCCTATTTCCTCCATGGGGCGCATTAGGTTTTCCAGATACCCATGGTCATTCATCAGCATTAGCGCCTTTTCCATATAGATTTCCTTATTTGTAAAATGATACGCCGTCTGCAGCATGGCTATAATATTCGAGGAATTGAGTTTCCTATCCCCAACCATGGTCGCAAAACCATTAACATAATCCGGATGCCATCTTCCCCAGGTGGTGGGTTGGCCATCATAATCGATAAGGTACCAATCATTGTCCACAATATGCTGCATTAATTCATCCATCAGCTGTATGGCTTTGGCCCTGATGCCTTCCTCCTTGATCAACTCTGCGATTACCCCAAAGACAAATAGGTGGCCAATGGCCTCATCACTGCTGGTAGTGGCTTTCCAGTCCCATTCCGGGTCTTCACTATGCTGCCACCTTTCCGGATCAGAAAGCTGGGGAATGTAACCGCTTCTGGAAAATGAACGAGAGGGAAACCCGGGTATAGGGTTGATGGTATAGAGCCTTTCCATGGCATCAAGGGACTCTTTTACATTTTGAAGGGCTTCCCTCTCTCCGGTAACTGCATATCGAAATACTTCTCCGGCCAAATACATGGAAGTCCATAAGCCATCATTGTCTGAATCGCCCAGCCTACCCGTGTCCACATTACCAAAATCCATTCCTTCCAGCGTGGCATTAAAACCATACCGTATATGCCTGCTGCGTACCTGTTGGCCATAATAATGGGCTTTTTCTGCTAGGGTCTGGTGAGTAAAAACCAATTTTCCCAATCCCTTATCTGTCAGAATAAGCACTTCATCCTTTGTCCCTTCGTTGATTTGCACCACTTTTTCTCCGGGCAGCCAACGCATCCCATCATAATAATTGAACATTCCATCTTCTTTGAGCATGAATGCCCCCCGTTCAGACCCAAACCACAATAACCCATTTATTTCTTTTACAACATTCAATTCCGGCCAGGGTAAAGATTCATTGGTTTCGCCAATTTTACTTTTATGGATGAGATCCACTTCAAAATACCCCTTTTTTGTCCCTATTACCAACCTGTTATTCAATTTCCTCAAATCAAAGCAGGTGAAATCGGTTCCATTTATTATTTTTTCCAGTGTATGGTTAAGGGGTGAATAGGAAAAAACACCATTGACCGAAAGGAGGTAAAAAACATTACGCTGCTCATCAAATTGCATGTCAAGAATGGAGCCTTCCGGAATTTGTCCTTTCCATAAGACCTTATCTTCCTGGACCAACTCTAAGGACAGTCCATCTGAAATCAGAAAAGTGAAGTCCATCCCCTTTTCAAATAATGAGGCATTTTCAATGGTATGATCCACATAGCGTGAACCGGTCCAGGCATTACTGAAAACAGCCCGGTCATCCAGGTAGACAAATTGATGATCGATGGTCTTCATCCCCATTAGGTTCTTGTCTTTCATAGGAAGATATGTCCTGTCGGGAACCAAACTTCCAGGGTATAACATTTCTCCTGCATGGGTTCTAAAAAGACCTTTATCAGTCAGGACCTGAATCACCCCATTCCTGTCCGAAGATACTTCCAAAAATTTCAAATCATTTTCGGTACCGGTATATTTTATACTGAATTCCTGAAGAAAAGGCTTATCCACATGGGTAATGTGGGAATTATGTGGAAGATTTTGTGAATAGGTTTGGGAAAGATGGGCAAAAACAGCCCATAAGGCAATCCAAATAATTTTTCGGTAATGCATTATATCATCGTTATTGATATGAGAAATTAAATTTGCCCCACTTAAACAGCAGACCAATTGGGAATAAATAAATTTGTCCACCATGTCCAGGGGACAAAGGCGGACAAAACTTACCTAACCTAAAACTAAAGTCAATCAACCCTACGCCAAAAGATATAATAGATCAACTACTTATAGTACCACCAATGAAAGGGTTTGGGCTACTGGTCTAAAAAAAATTATTTGGATTGATAATCATATGCTTAATGGATTTGCCTCCTTCTTCCAGGTGATAGGAATAGGTGATGTGGACCATACCATCCGGAGCCTGTACCAGGCTGGGGTAGGAAAAACCCCCGAAGCCTTTTTTTTCATTTTCCAAATAGGCCTTTCCCCGCCAGGTAGTTCCTTCATCATCCGAAATAAACAGAGAGAGCTTATACCTTCCGTCATCCACATCATTTCCTACGAATACCCATTTCCCATCATCCAATACCAATAACTCCACACTGGCGGTGTTGGGAATATTTGTTTTTTGGGAGGCTGACCAACTCATTCCCTCATCCGTGGAAAAACTTTTGTGCAGCCTGCCGGGGGCATCCCCGCTGTCTCTCAATAGTGCCATAATTTCCCCGTTTTCCTTTTGGGCCAAGGCGGGTTGGATAGGTCCTCTACCAACCAAAGGTAAGCTTGGAATCCAGGTTTCGCCGTCATCATCTGAAATAGCCATAAGCGAAAAATTAAATCCATCAGAATAAAGCGGTAATAGTATTCTTCCTGAATTAAGAAAGAGGGGCTTGATCCTGGTCATCCAACCTATACTTGTTTTTTTGGGGTCTTTGCTGGCCTCAATGATCATCTGATCATAGGGGAGCGCATATTCAGCCCACCCTGCTCCAGTTGAAGGCATTCCTTCAAATTTTTCAGTTACTTCCTCAGTGAATTCATTGCCAGGTTTCAACAAAATATTGTCCTGCCAACTCCAAATCGGGGCCCCCGCATTGTCATAGCTCATGCTGGTCCTCAATCTTAATATCGAATGTTCCCATCTGTTGGCCTGAACGGCTATCCACACCAAGAAAAGTTTTCCTTCCTGATTTAGAAATAATACCGGATTACAATCGGGAATTCCAGGTGTATCTGCCAGCAAAAAAGGATCACTCCAAATATTGTCTCTTTTCCGGTACCTGGCTCCCATTATTTTTACATCATCTGCCGTCCTTTCCCCCGAACCCTGGAACCATGCCGCTAAAAAATCCCCATTAGGAAGACTTACGATGCTGCTACCGTGGACATGTTGCCCCTGTAGTGGAAAAATCAAGCTTTCACTTACCAGTATTTTCTCCTTGCTAACGTATTGACCAAACACGGTTGGGAAAATCCCTATGCCAGTTACCAATAATAATATTAATCTTTTCATTTTACCTGCCTCCTTCTTCTCATGAGCTCCTGCCAAGTGGTCAATATAATACCTTCTGCTTCTAGGTAATCCATTAATTTCGGATCCGTCATGGCCATCATATCTGCATACCTGGATCCCCCGGAACCACTTATTCTATCAAATGTCTCCTTGTCACCGATGCTGTGAACGATAATCATGGCCAAACCCGGCTCCATTTGTGAGAGCACTTCCTTAAACTGGGCTACCTTGTATTTCGCCCATTCCTGATCGCTTGGATTATCAGTTGGCTTCCAGTTTCCACTTGTAGTATGGAGGTCATCCAAAACCGGCAATCCGGCCTCCCAAATTTTTTTACCTATATCTGGGGCCTGTATCAGCATTTCAATTGCGGGTAATTTCGTCCCCTCTTTGTATTTCCCTTCCCGTTTAAGGTTTTTAATCATATTGTCTTTCATCGACTGTTCCAATAACTTATTGTTTCCACCTGGAAACATTACCGGCAGTCCATATTCCACACCCACTTTGATGTACCTTTCCAAAAAAGGAGGGTGGTAAAACAGCGTTCCCATATGGCTGTCCAAATGGGTTGGTTTTAATCCCAAGGTTATCGCTCTTTCAATCTGAGCCCGGATTTCCTTTTCAACTTCTTCAGGAGAAGCATTTTTAACTACCTCCTGCACGGACGGCCATAGTGCCCCTTCCTGATCCACCAAACCGGGAACCTCATTTTTCCCTGCGAGGGGAGGCCAGCGATAGTCCTTCCATTCGGAAGTCAAAGTAAGGTGAAGACCTGCATCCATCGGTTCTTTAATGGCATACCGCACAAAGCTCGCTGACCAAGGGCAAGGCATCATGATACTACAGGAGGTGGCCACCCCATCCTCAATGGATCTGATGGTTCCTTGGTTGGATTCATATGACATCCCGGCATCATCCACATGAAAAATCACCACCCTGACACCAGAGGGAAAACCCAGTTTTTCGGCATATGTCGTTTCGGATTGGGAAAATAGCACTTGGGTTAGCAACAGATTCAATAATAAAATGACCATTATTTTTAACATGAGCGAAGTGTTTAATTCATATTCCATCTAATTTTCCCTTCCAAAAGGCTACCCGCTGCCTGTTCCACGTATAGCAGGCCACAAGGTGTCCCTTTGCATAAAACATTGCTGGATAGGACAGTTCATCCTCCTCATTTTCACCTTTTTCAATATCATATTTTAATGGCCATGTTTTGCCATTGTCAGTGGAAACAGCAATAGTAATGGGATACCTCTTTCCCCAGTTTTCCTCCACGGGATTATAGATAACGGCCACCTTTTCCCCTCCCAAATGGGCGACATCTATGCCACTGTTGTTATTGGGAAGATCCGTTTCCTCAATTTTGGACCAGGTTTTCCCATAATCCTCCGAATCACTCCGGCAAATGTTTCCTGAACTGCTTCTCATCAGCATATGCACATGGCCGGGTTTGCTTTCCCAGAGGGCAGGTTGAATCACTCCTTCACCGGTAATGATATTCCGGTCCAATTCCAGTTTATCCGTAGCTTCCCAAGTTTTGCCTTCATCTTCAGATCGATCTATAAAGACATCCCATACCCGATTGTCCTCCATCGAAGCCGGGGCAAGCCAGGTGCCGTTGGACAATACCAACATATGGTTCCTTACGGGACCTCGTCCCCCCTTTTCCCCAGGCACCAATTCCCTGGCCTCCGACCAGGTATCCCCTCCATCTTCTGTGTATTGAACCCAGGTTTCCCAATCATCGATTTCTTTTCCTACTTTAAAATAAAGATATACTTTCCCATCGGGGGCATTGAAAAGAACTGGATTCCAATGGGGGTCATTCCTGACTTTAACCAATAATTTCGGTGCTGACCAATCTCCTGGCTTTCCTTTTGCTGTCCAAATACCTACATCATCATGCTTCTCATGGGACCCGGCAAACCAGGCAAGCAAATAGGTTTCATCCCCCAGTCCGGTGATCGTTGAAGCGTGACACTGGGCGAATGGCCTGTCTTCCTCAAAAACATGTTCATATACCACGGTTTGAAGTTCCATTTCGGGATTTCCTTCAGCATCTGTGCCCGCTGATTTTTTCTTTTCTTGTTGGCAACCCTGCCATGCTAAGGAAAGGAGAAAAGCCATTAGCCAAATGATCCTCGTTTTTTTCATATTATTTTAGACTATTTATAATTTTATTTCTGCTAAGGCATCCTAATGATCAATTCCTTGAGGCTTTTTCCGAATAAATACTTCAGAAATGTACCCCCCATTTGGGCCTCTGCAAGGTAATACTCCTTGATTTGAATTGGGACTAATGATTAAAATAATTTTTTCCGGGATAGTACAAATGCGGGTTTAGAAGTATTCTTTTCAAATGAACCAGGTCTTTAGTGACTCTTTTATCCTGATTTCCAATAATTTCGAAACAGAAAACTACCGCGTATTATCTGTTTCTTCTTTGTGAAAATGGATATTAAAGATATATTTGCTATTTGATTTTTTTGAAACTCACCCGTTTTAACACAATGAACATAGGTATAGATTTAGGAGGTACAAAAATCCAGGTAGGCATAGAAAAGGAAGGAGAAATCATCCACCGTACAAAAGCCTTATTGAAAGAAAAAGATAATCTTACTTCCACCTTGGATCAGGTAATTCAATTTATAGACCCGCTTACAAAACATAAAGTAACAGGCATTGGAATAGGTGTTCCCTCTGTAGTGGATGTGGAAAAAGGGATAGTTTATAATGTCACCAATATCCCTTCATGGAAAAAAGTGGCTTTAAAAGAAATTCTGGAAAAGGAATTCGATTTACCTGTTTTTGTCAATAATGATGTGAACTGTTTTGTAATAGGGGAGCATAAATTTGGATTGGGAAAAGCTTACAGTTGTTTGGTGGGCATGTCCATCGGTACAGGATTAGGCTCAGGGGTAATCATAAGGAACAGGCTTTATGCAGGCAAAAATTGCGGGGCAGGAGAAATTGGATTATTACCCTATAAAGATAAAAATATCGAATATTATGCCAGTGGAAATTTCTTTAACGCTTTTTATCAAACTACGGCCCTGGATGCCTTCAGATCAGCTCAAAAGGGAGATCAGGCGGCCCTGAACCAATGGAAGGAATTTGGATACCATTTTGGCGTTTCAGTACAAGCAGTAATGTATACTTATGATCCTCAAGCCATTATTATAGGTGGTTCTGTAGCCAATGCTTATCCCTATTTTAAAGAGAGTATGCAGGAAAGTTTCAAAGATTTTATTTATCCTGAATCCATAAAAACACTTGACATCCACGTTTCTCAAAATGAAAATATTGCCCTATTGGGAGCAGCGGCCTTAGTGGATTTGTCTTTGGAGCACATCAACGGCATGGCATAGTTGGCCAACATCCGGGTTCTTTTTAGGGTATAGGCTAGGCATCAAATCACAATCAATGCTTTATAAAGGCCAAATGGAAAGGGGAGGGAATTGTTTTCCTATTTTGCAATTGGAAAAGTTTATTTGAATACCACGATTTAAAATGACATGAAGAAAAACAACCTGATAGTCGCCCTTATTTTATTGATTTTCTTTGTCATTTCCTTTCTAACCAATATCCTGGGTCCCATCATCCCGGATATTATCGACAGTTTTACCTTAAGCATTGGTTTGGCAGGGTTTTTACCCTTTTCTTTCTTTGTGGCTTATGCGGTCATGTCCATTCCATCAGGTATCCTGGTGGAGAAATACAAAGAAAAAAAGATGTTGGTTATGGCTTTCACGCTGGCTTTTTTAGGTGCCCTACTTTTCGCCATCATTCCAAGCTTTCCAATTGCACTTACCTCACTTTTTATTATAGGAATAGGTATGGCCCTTTTGCAGGTAGTCATCAATCCTCTCCTTCGTACAGCGGGGGGAGAACAGCATTTTGCATTTAATTCGGTATTAGGCCAGCTCGCCTTTGGTGCAGCCTCCTTTTTAAGTCCTATGCTATACAGTTACCTGGTGACCAATATCCATACCGAGGATATATCACCTATTTTTTCTTTTATGAACGAATGGGTCCCCGAAAGTCTTAAATGGGTATCCCTTTATTGGGTTTTTGCCTTCCTCTCTTTGGTAATGATAATCATTGTCACTGTAGCAAAGTTTCCAAAAGTTGAACTGAAGGCCGATGAAAAAATAGATATAGGGGTAGCATTTAAAGAATTATTAGCCAATAAAGTTGTCCTTCTGTACTTTTTAGGTATTTTTTGTTATGTAGGTACCGAACAGGGCATCGCCAACTGGATTTCCAAATTCCTGCAAACTTATCATGGGGTAGACCCTGCCACTACCGGGGCTTCGGTGATTTCCTATTTCTGGGGGCTTCTGACCATCGGGTGTCTTTTAGGTCTGGTTCTATTGAAATTTATGGATAGCCGTACCGTTTTGATCAGTTTTACTTCCGGTGCCATCATTTCCCTATTGGCAGCCCTGTTTGGCCCCGAAAATTGGTCTATTATCGCCTTTCCATTAACTGGATTTTTTGCTTCGGTGATGTGGTCTATTATATTTTCACTGGCCCTGAATTCAGTACCCCAGCACCATGGAACCTTTTCAGGGATTTTATGCACAGGGATTGCAGGGGGGGCTGTGGTTCCTTTGATTGTAGGTGGTCTGGCCGAATTGGTGGGATTAAAACTGGCCATGCTGTTCATGTTGTTGACACTTGGTTATATTCTGAGTATCGGAATTTGGGCCAAACCTTTGGTAAACAATGCAACAATAAAAAGCTTCAGGGACATCCTGAAATGAAACCTCCGCAGTCATGTATAAAATCATTCTTTTATTGGATTTTGCAGAAGAATATAGCAAAAGTTTATTAAAAGGGATTTCCAAATACTCAGCGGAACATGGACCCTGGACTTATTGCCGGATGCCCCTGTACTACCGGGAGACCATTGGAATCAAAGGCATCCTGGAATGGGCCGAAGACTGGGGTGCCCATGGCATCATCGGCCAGTTGTACAATGAGATGGATATTCAATTATTATTGGATGCCAAAATCCCAGTGGTTGCGCAGGATTTTAAGGAGCGGTTTAAAGAAATCCCCAATATTACCGGTGCCTATCGGGAGGCCGGGCAGTTGGGGGCAGCATATTTTTTAAAAAAAGGATTTAAAAATTTTGCCTTTTATGGCTTCAATGACATTGTATGGTCCAGGGAAAGAGCAGAAGGATTTGAAGAGAAGATCAATTCCCTGGGATTTAAAGTTAATTATTTTGAACACCGGAAATCCCGGTCCACCGACCTTTGGTACTATAAAAGTAATTCATTGAGTAAATGGCTCCATTCCTTACCCAAACCCATTGCCATGATGACTTGCGATGACAATCAGGGGCTGCACATCACAGAAGCCTGCAAGCAAAATAAAATCCGCATTCCGGAAGAGGTGGCTGTATTGGGAGTGGATAATGATGTGATGTTATGTGACCTTTCTGATCCCCCTTTATCCAGCATTGGATTGGATATAGAAAAAGGAGGTTATGACACGGCCCGATTGATGGAGCACATGATCAGAAACGGTGCAGACAATTTTTATGACATTATCGTCAAGCCTACCCAGATCATTACCCGGCAATCAACGGATATTTATGCCACCAATGATGATTATATTGCATCCACTTTAAAATACATTCATAAAAACATAGAAAAAAATCTCCAGGTGGATGAGGTGGTAAAACAGGTTCCACTTTCCAGAAGGAGTCTGGAAAAGCGGTTTCTCCACATTACCGGATATCCTATTTACAAATATATTTTTAACCTCAGGATTGAAAAATTTACACAGCGTTTATTGGAAACCGACCAAACGGTTTTTGAAATAGCCCTGGATTTAGGTTTAAATGACAGCAAAAATATTGCCCGGCAGTTTAAACAGGTAAAGGGCTGTAATCCCATTGAATACAGAAAAAAATACTTGGCGGGAAAATAAACCTTAACCATTTCAAAATTTCCAGTGATTTTTTAAATAATATAAAGTAACGGATCCATTTTTTATACATTTTTATTTTATCAAATGGTCTTAATCCCAGGAAATGGGTATAATATACAATAGATCATTTGTAAGAAAACCATATTCACCAACCTTTATTATTTCATTTTTACTCCATGAAACATTTAAATAAACACACCGTTATTGCGATGATTATTGCCGGAATGACCTTGGGAACCGCATGGGCCATTAGGGGCCAGTTTGGACATGAACAGGGGGCGGCCTGGGCAGGAGGGATCGGCAGCCTGTGCATTATTCTTTTGGCCAAAAAAAAGGCCTGGTACAACAAAGCCATGAAAGCAGCATTTGCAGGAGCCATTGGTTGGGGCCTGGGAGGCATGATGAGCTATGGGGCAGTCGTAGGATATGGCAGAGGGGTGGACTTTGTCAATGTTTATTATGGTTTGTGCATGCTCTTTATCATTGGTGGACTTTACGGTTTGATTGGAGGAGGCATGTTTGGTTTGGTTTTAGCGGACCATCCTGAAAAGAAGGTAAACTGGCCGCAGGTCATTTCGGAAATGACCGTGGGAGGGATTATTTTCTATTATTTTATCATCGAGCAATTGGGTATCACCATGACCCCACCAAGATCAGAAGCATGGGGGGTTTGTGCAGGCATGGGTCTTGCCTTAATGTATTACCTAGCCAGAAATAAGCAATACAGAGCCATAAGGGTAGCTGTCTTTGCGGGAATGGGAGCGGGTTTTGGGTTTGCTTTCGGCAATTTTCTTCAGGTTATGGGGAATGTCGCTGAAATAAAATTCAACATGTGGAATGTAATGGAATATTCCCTGGGCTTTTTTGGGGGTGCAGGAATGGCCTATGGAACCTATACTTCCAGTTGGCCCCAAGAGGAGGAGACCACCACTTATTCTTTCAGCAATCTAACGATCCCACTGGTGGGGGTATTGGTATTGATTCCTTTTTTTGTGTGGCAGCAATCCTTTATTATAAAGGATTTGGAGCCTACCTTTAGCCGCTTAATCGAAGATCCGGACATTTATGTTCGGCTCGTTCAGTGGGCAGCTTTGATGGCTTTTTTTATTCCTTCCGTTTACTGGGTCAGGCTTTTATTAAAGAAAAAGGGAATTCCCAATCAGGGAATGAATTATAAAGAGGTATTTGGAATTTTCACTACCTACTTTGCTGTCTACCTGGTTTTTACCTTTCTCATTACCGGTTCATTTCTTAGCTTTTACCGAATCGAACAATTCTTGTACCTCTTGAATTTCATCATTATTTTAACATTTATTTCTAAAGTGAAGCCTACTTTTCTTAACAGAAAAGCGGAACCGGGAAAATGGATATACCTGGGTTTTGGTATCTTGTTCTTCATCGCACTGATCAGCTTGATCGCTATAAGTAGCCATGGAGAAATGCCAGGGATGAACAGAAGATTTGAATAGGAAAGGGTCGATAGGTCGATGGGTGGAATGATATGATCTGGTGATCTGGTGATCTGGTGATCTGGTGATCTGGTGATCTAGTGATCTGGTGATGGGCAAACTGGGAACGCGAATGGAATCGTCCTCGCCGGTGCCTGAGTGGAGTCGAAGGCAGCTTGTCGAAGGCCCGCTGTTCGGTATTTGTAATGCCGAACCCAGATAAACAGGGTTTGTAACCCTGGATACCTGAATGCAATTTTAAAAGGTTAAGAGTTAAGGTTAAAACTAAAAAGTTAAACAAATAAACAATTAAACGATTAAACAATTACGCAAACAGACCTATAAACCCATCGACTTATAGACGAAAAAAAGGTCCCCTGCTAAATAATCAGACAGGGGACCCCAAAATTTAAGTTGAAAAAGCAGCTTTTACCTTGCTCTTAAAAAGGCACATTTGTACCCTGGTACAGCCAAGGTTTTGACCACTGACTGTCGGCACCGAAGGCTCCGGAAAAGGGAGTGATTTCCAACCTTTCCAATGCTGCCTCTATATTGGCGGAATTATTGTTATATTCATCATTGCCATATTGGAATCTTAAGGCCACCTGTGGCCGAGGAGATTGTGGTCCTGCTTCTAAATCAGGGTATCCGGTTCTTCTGAAATCAGCAAATGATTCGGCGGCCGCGGTCCAACTGGCCACCCATTTCTGGGTAATGACCTGTTCCAAGGTGTTGTTGAAGCTGATTTCAGGCTGGCTGATAAAATCCTCCAGTACATCTTCTCTTCCCCAGGTAACCAGAGATTGTTCAATGGCCTTGTTGTAGTGGGTTTCAGCATCTCCCACATTCCAGCCTTTTAACGCCGCTTCCGCAAAAATGAAGCTTACCTCAGCAGCAGAGATGATCCTGGCTTTTAATATATCTCCTGGGGATCCTGGTGTAGCATAAATGGGTGCCAACTGAGATACATGCAGGTTTTGGGTACCCTGACCTGATACCGGATTTCCGTTATAGGATTCCGGTATCATAAGGGATGGAGGCAATCCCACATAAAGATCACTGTTATAGGAGGCCATATTGGGATTAAAGTGGCGGGTAAATTTCACGTTACTGTACATTTCCTCAAATTCATCATAGGAATAAAAAACCACACTTAAGGGTTCTCCGTCTGCTCTGATAAAATCTTCCGCTGCGGTATTCAATGTTTCATCAGGGACCCATTGAACCCTTACGGAATCAAACCATACCGTTAATCTGGGGTCATTGGTTCCTGTCAACTGGTCTATAAAGGTCTGACAGGCCTGGAATCGCTGAAAATCATCCGGATTCAAGCGCACATGTCTGGATAACCATTGGTCATTTGACCCTCCGGTATAATCCAAAGTGGCATCCTGACTTGGATCTTCGATGTATAAACCGCTGTTGTAGATGGCTTCTACGCCTGCTTTAGCTACTTCAGGTTTCTTGGCTGATAGCCGCATATAATACCTCAAGAGTAAGGAATTGGCGAAACGCTGCCAATTGCTGGAATTACCGGAATAATACAGGTCATTTGCACTGGTTACGCCTTCATTGGATGCTGATCCAAATAACTGGGCCGCTTCCTGAAGGTCTGCTATGATGCCATCGTAAATGATCTCCTGACTGTCAAATTCGGGATATTGAAAATCCTGTCCACCCTGATCACCTTTAAGGGCATTCGTATAGGGCGCATCTCCCCATAGATCGGCAATATTTCCAAAGGCAAATGATTTCATGGTCAAACCTACCCCCTGAAAAAAATTATTCTCCAGATCCTGCCCTCTTCTGATCATTAATTCATTGGTTCTCAATATATCATACCAGCCCGTCCAATCCCTTGCCACCCACTCGTAGTTATTATGACCGCCATACCATCCGTTTTTCTGGGTATGTTGTACCGCTCCGGCCAAATCATTATAACCAAGATTCACATAACTTTGGGCTGAGGAGGTAAGCACCGTTGGCAACAATAAGTTCGGATTGGCATTTGCAGGATCAATTCCATACGGATTGATATTCATCTCACTGAGGTTTTCCTCACAACTGCTGATCAGGAAAAGTCCCAGAATGAATATAGTTATTTTTCTAAATTCAAATATATTTTTCATGATAGATACTTTTAGGACTTTACAAATTAAAATTAAGTTTGAACCCTACAGGTACACTCCAAGGCATTACATTTTGTCTTTCTATACCCTGCCTGAACTGAGAGGAGGTATCCCCTTGATTACCTGAAGCGGCCCAAAATGCCCTTTCCGGGTCTATACCGATATCGGCTTTGGTCCAAAGCATGATATTTCTGGTATATACCGCAAAAGTAGCATTTTTGAAAACCCCAAAATTAGGGATCCTATAACCCAATGAAAATTCCCGTAATTTGATAAAGGAGGCATCGAAGGTGATCTGCTCATTAAAGCTCCAGGCATAAGTGTTGGTTATGGGATAAATGTTGGTACCCTCACCGCCAAGGTGCTCTATATACTCATCATCACTGATATTATCCGGAGTATCTGCTCCGGAAGTCTGGATTACACCTGGTACAAATGCACCATCATTACCATTTTCATCCACAGGAAACCCTCCTGTTTCAGCTGTATGGCCACCCACTCGTGGAAAGTTTCCCGGTTTAGGAATGATATATTCCTCAGGATTGGATTTTAACAATGCTGCCAATTCCGCCTCTGAGTACAATCCGCCCGGAATCAGGTTATTCAACTGCCTTTGGGATTTCCAATCCGATTCTCCATACCTGTAGGTAAAGGACATGAATTCACCACCACTTCTCCAATCGAAGCTGGCATTCAATACGAAACGTTTAAAACTCAAAGATGTCTGCATTCCCAGAATAAAATCAGGGTTAAAATTCCCTACTTTTCTCATATTTTCATCACCGGAAATTGTCTGCCACTCACCATTGTTATCTAAGATCGGCCATCTGTAATAAGGTGAATTTTCATCTTCCACCTGAGCAAATCCCCTACTGTAAAGATCGCCAATCTGTTGACCCACGAAGGTAATGGCACCACCACCATTTTCTGTCCATAGATTAATTTTGTCCAGGTTATCACTTAATTCTTTAATCGTAGTTCTGTTACGGCTCCAATTTACATCCACATCTAAATTCCAGCCATTACTGCTGATCGGCGTACCTCCCAGGGATAGTTCCAATCCCCTACTTTGAATCAAACCGGCATTGATCAACCTGCTGCTAAAACCTGAAGAACGGGGTAGGTTCACATCAAAAATCTGATTCCTATTATCAATGGTATAGTAAGTACCACTGAATCTCACCTTATTGCTGAACATGTTAAGGTCAATACCTGCTTCCAAAGAAGTGGCCTGCTCCGGCTTGAGGTCCGGGTTTCTAAGTCCTGATGGCATACTGGCAATGTTGATGGAATTGTATAACCCTGTAGACAAGTTAGGCTCCAATTGATAAGGGTCAGTATCGTTTCCTACCTGTGCCCAACCTATCCGGGCTTTTAACATGTCGATGTTATCAGAAAGCCCCAGGGTATAATTGGCCAACCAGCTTAAGGATGCGGATGGATAAAAGTAAGAACGGTTTGCTGCCGGAAGGGTGGTAGACCAATCGTTTCTAGCGGTGAGGTCAAGGTACAATTGGTCTGCATATCCAAAAGAAGCCAAACCGTAAACACTATATATAGCCCGCTCAAAAAAACCACTGTTGGTTGCCCGGTTAGTCGCTACTATATTCTGAACATTATATATTCCAGGAACCACCAAACCATTATTTCTATCTCCAGCAACCCCTACGTTGGTGCTGGACCCAAAACGGTTCATGATATTACCACCGACTGAGGCATTAAAATCCAATTGCCCAAAATCCTGCTTATAGCTGGCCAAAATATCCGCATTGGACTCTTGTGTCAACAGGTCAGTGGTATAATACCCTCCTCTGGCCATTCGGCTGTAACTAAAAGGGATTTTGGTATCCCTGTTTTCATTGGACCTGTCCAAAGAATACCTTGCCGTGATATTGAAATTTTCATTGAATTGGTAATCCAGGGAAACATTTCCAAATATGCGGTCCCTTCGGAAAGCATTTTGAATTCCATAGGCAACGAAGTAGGGATTGTCTCCATTAGGGGTTCGGATCTGTTGAATATCTTCCTGACCTTCTACCCAGATGTTCCGCATTTCATTAAAATTCACATAGGATGAATTATATATAGCTTCCAATGGATTAGCATTCCTATCGCCTGTACTAGGACGGTCATTGGATCGGCTATTGCTGTAATTGAAATTGGTACTGAAAGTCAGCTTATCCAACAACTTGTAAGAAACCGCTGTGGATATATTGTTTCTGATAAGGTCAGAATTCGGAATCATACCCTGATGCAGCATATTGGAATAAGAAACGCGGTAAGTAGCCGCATCATTTCCTCCGTTTACAGCAAGATTATTCGTAGAAGTGATTCCTGTTTGCATGAAATCTTTCATGGCATTGGGATAAGACCTTAATTCGGTAGGGATTCTGTTACCATTTTCATCCACAGGGCTGTTCCACTGAATGGCCGTGTTTCCTACGTCAAGCTCTGGGCCACCCCAATAGGCAGAACCATCATTAAAGACACCTTCCCTTTGACCGTTCGCATACCGATAATGAAAATCCAATAACCGTGTAGGCCTTTCAAATACATTACTCGTAGAAAAGGAAACCCCCATGTCTTTGCGCTTGCTTCCTGATTTTGTCGTAATGATTACAACCCCATTACCGGCACGTGTACCATATAAAGCTGCGGCACTTGGTCCCTTCAGTACACTGATATTGGCTATATCATCCGGGTTGATATCTGAAATGGCATTGCCGTAGTCCACCTGATTTCCATCTCCGTTTTGAGAGATATTATTCAGCGAGTTGGACATCGGAACACCATCCACCACAAATAGGGGCTGGTTGTCGGTAGTAAGGGAAGTTGCTCCCCTGATCACCATGCTCATGGAAGAGCCCGGCCCACTGGTCTGGTTGATGGTCACACCGGGCATCCTGCCCGCCAATGAGCTCAGTACATTTTCCTGACTCACCTGGGTAATGTCCTCCGCTTCTACACTGGAAACATCATATCCCAATGAACGCTGATCTCTTTCTATTCCAAGGGCAGTTACCACCACTTCGGACATGGCAGCCATTGATTCCTGAAGGCTGATATTGATGCTGGTTTGGTTGCCTACTGAAACTTCCTGGGTCTCGTAACCTACATAGGAAAAGACCAAAACAGAAGTCGGTCCTGCTACTTCAATGGAAAACTCACCATTAATATCCGTCACACTACCATTATTGGTCCCCTTTTCCAATACGGTCACTCCGGGAATTCCAGCTTCATCTGACTCGGAAGTCACCCTTCCCGTCAAATTAATGGCAAGGGTTTCCTCCATTTTATTTATTTCCGGGAAAGCCTTGCCGGAATCGGAAGGGAGTCCATTTACATTGCCCAGCACATTGCCGGCATACAGCAAGCCAAGCGATAACAGTGGAATCATCCACTTCATCATTTTTTTTGTACGGTGTTTTCTCATAATATTCAATTGCTTTTCAGTTTTTTATACGATTCATTACCAATTAATTGGAATTGTTAATTCCAAACCCCTATCTCTTTGTGCTGGAGATATTCTTGTCAGCTGGTCGGATTTTTCATTTAAATTCATTTCATTTTTTTATTGCTCATATTTGATGGTGTCTTATTCGGAGAATTGTTTTGCTCCTGGTATTGGGTCATAATTTCATCAAAATGGGCTTTCATACTAGCTTCAAGATAAATAGCTGTCTCTTCATCTTCCAGACCCTGGAGCAATTCTTCCCACTCCTCTTTGGTAATCTTATTTTGCACAAGCCTCTGAATCAGAGCATCAGATTTATTTTTTTTCATATGGTTGCCCTCCAACCTATATACCATGGGGAGGATTGATCAGGCTATTTATTTAACTGTTTTTTTATTGTGAAAAAAAACCCTAAAATTTAACATTATCTTAAATGGCCTTATTTGAGAGACAGGAGTAAATAGGCTAAGCCTATCACGCAGTAACAATCCTTAAATAAACTTATACCTAAAATTGATTCAATAATGAGATTTAAATTGCCAGCAGTATTCCTTTCTCTTTTATTCCTGTTTTCATGTGGAAATGGCCAAAAGGAAGCTAAAAATTTACCCTCCGTGGCTAAGGTGATGGATGAGGTGGTTTCCAGGCTTTATAATGAATATGAAAAAACCAGCCTGGACACCCTTTCTCACCAATTTTTTATCGACTATCTTTCTGATACCGAAAAAGAAGCCTTGGCTTCCCAATATTGGAAACTGGAGGTGAATGTGCCCGTTACCGTTTCTCTGATGCGGGACCAGGAGCAAAAAGTTGTACCTTTTTGGTTGGAAGATTCAGGGTTTGAACTTACGAATATGGTAGTTAAAAACACCCATTCCACCTACGAAGTCTGGCAAAAGGACTTCGATGCAGGCCCTGTCAATTTGGGCATCAATGGTTTTGGGAAGCACAGACCAGTCTATTTCTTGGGGATTGCCCCAAAAAACCCTAAGGATTCACTGGAAATCTCTCCTGTTTTTCCGGAAAAACAACATTTTGAGACCTTTGATGTCGGTACCTTTACCTACCATGACTGGGATGAACTTACCCTGACCGAAGTCCCTTCCTCCCTTAAAGGCCAACAGCTGCTTACCACCATCCGGGGAAGGGCAAGGGAGGCCCATCTGGTGGATGCCTTTCGCAGCACCCCATTTCCTTCCTCTTCAAAACCTGACCACCTGCTGCTAACCTGGAGTGCAGATCCCATGACCACCATGGATATCCAATGGAGAACTGATCAAACAGTGCCGAGCGGTATGGTGAAATATTGGAAAAAAGGGCATCCGGACACGCTGGAAACCAGGGCAGAAAAATTCCTGATGGAGGACCGCCTTTTACAAAATGACCGTTTTATTCATCGGTTTACAGCAAATCTAAAATCCCTGGAGCAGGGAAATACCTATGAATATATGGTGGGAAATCAGGATGGAGGATGGACCGAACCTCAGCAATTTTCTACTGCACCCAACAGCCCCTCACCCTTTTCGTTTATTTGGTTTGGAGATGTACACAATTCTGAAATTTGGGGGGAGTTGGCCCAGAAATCAGAAAAAGCCCACCCCGATAATGACTTTTATTTTATTGCAGGGGACCTTGTCAATACAGGTTTACACCGGGATGACTGGGACCAATTGTTCCAATATGCCGGGTCAACTTTTTCCAGGAAACCGCTTATGGCAGTACCCGGAAACCATGATAGCCAGGATGGATTGGGCGCCTGGATGTATGAGGAAATGCTAAGTCTTCCAAAGGACAGCCCCTCTAAAGAAATGGAAGGTAGAACCTACGCCTTCAACTATCAAAATGCTTTGTTCCTGATGATCGATGCTACCTTTCCACTGGAAGATCAAACCCATTGGATCGAACAAAAACTATCGGAATCCAATGCCACCTGGAAAATGGCTGTTTTTCACTTTCCTCCCTACAACGCGGTTGAGCCCTATCACAATATACAGGAAGAATGGGTACCGCTTTTTGATAAATACCATGTGGACATGGTCCTGGGGGGCCATTTTCATTATTATATGCGATCCCAACCCTTGAAAAACGGTGAAGTTCAACCTTCGACTGCTGATGGTACCCTATATTTGATATCTATAGGTACCACCGGAAAAAACAAAGAGATAGAAAAAGCACCTTATGCAGCAGTTCAGTTTCCAGCGGAACACCTTTACCAATTGGTAGATATAGATGGCAATACCTTGAAATACTCCTCCGTAAATTTTGAAGGGGAGACTGTGGATCAATTTGAAATCAGCAAATAATTCCTGCTCTACCCTTTAAAAATCCTACAGGCTGATTTCCAGTTTTGTAGGATTTATTTTTTGACAAATAAAATATCTGACTGGTGCAAACCCATAATTCCATGTATTTTTAACCTTCGCAAAATCTGGAATAATCATGTTCATTATTTTTGACACCGAGACCACCGGTTTACCAAGGGACTACAATGCCCCGATCACTGATTTGGACAACTGGCCAAGGCTGGTTCAGTTGGCCTGGCAGCTTCATAATGGAAAAGGAAAACTCCTCTCCCAAAACAATTTCATTGTTAAACCGGATGGTTTTACCATTCCCTACAATGCAGAAAAAATTCATGGGATTTCCACACAAAGGGCATTAAAGGAAGGACATGAATTGGAAGAGGTACTCCAAGCATTTGAGCTGGATGTTATAAAAGCCCAATACCTGGTCGGACACAATATTGATTTTGATATTAAGGTGGTCGGCGCAGCGTTTCTCAGAAAGCAAATTGAATCCCAGCTGCTACGGAAAGCCTCCCTGGATACGAAAGACCTTTCCACGGAATACTGTGCCATACCCGGTGGGAAGGGTGGGAAATTCAAATGGCCCACCTTATTGGAACTCCATAAAAAACTATTTGGAAATGGTTTCGGTGACGCCCATGATGCTGCTTACGATGTAGATGCCACGGCAAAATGTTTTTTTGGCCTGGTCAAAAAACAGGTATTGGCTCCTCTGGAAGGAATTAATCCTACTGAAGTAAATTATGAGGCCCCCAACCTGGCCGCTGCCAATTTTGCCACCGCAAAAGATGATCAAAGAGAGGCGGCTTCAGATGTTCTAAAAGCAGCCAAAAAGGCCGATATTTCAGACTTGGAGAAAACCTCCTTTTCCCACCTTCATGTACATACCCAATTTTCAATCCTCCAGGCCACTTCTGAAATACCATCCCTGATCAGAATGGCTAAAGAAATGGGAATGCCCGCTATCGCCATGACGGATCATGGCAATATGATGGCTGCATTTAATTTTGTAAAAGAGGCACTTAACCATGGGATAAAACCCATTATTGGCTGTGAATTCAATCTCTGTAGAGACCGGAAAAACAAATCCAATAAAGACGATGGTTATCAAACTGTGCTTTTAGCGAAAAACAAAGCCGGGTACCATCATCTGGCAAAACTTTCTTCCTATGCCAACATTGAAGGATTCTATTATGTCCCAAGAATTGATCGGGATTTATTGCAGCAGTACAAAGGAGATATCATCGCTACCACGGGAGGGCTCTGGGGGGAAATACCCTATCTTATTTTAAATGTTGGAGAAACACAGGCTGAAGAAGCTTTTGTTTGGTGGAAAGAGGCATTTGGAGAGGATTTTTATATTGAACTGAACCGGCACGGCATCCCGGAGGAAGAAAAAGTAAATGATGTACTCCTTCAATGGGCTGAAAAATACAAAGTGAAATATTTTGCTGCCAATAACACCTATTACAACGCCAAGAGTGATGCAAAAGCCCATGACATCCTGCTTTGCGTAAAGGACGGCGAACTGGTGGAAAAACCAAAAAAGTATATAGGTAAAAGAGGCAGGGAATACCGTTACGGTTTTCCCAACGAAGAATTTTACCTAAAAAGTCCTGAGGAAATGAAACAGCTTTTCGCTGACTTGCCTGAGGCCATTTCCTGTACTGAAGAAATCATCTATAAAATTGAAAGCTTTAAACTGGCCAGAGAGGTATTACTTCCAAAATTTGACATTCCTGAGGAATTCATCAATCCCAAAGATGAGGAAGATGGGGGAAATCGGGGTGAGAATGCTTTTTTAAAACATCTCACCTATGTAGGTGCTGAGAGGCGGTATGGAAAGGAAATTACGGAAGAAATAAAAGAAAGACTTGATTTTGAATTGGCCACCATAGAACGGACAGGTTATCCTGGATATTTCCTGATTGTTCAGGATTTTACCCGAGCGGCCAGAGATATGGGGGTTTCCGTTGGTCCCGGCCGGGGATCCGCAGCAGGATCTGCAGTAGCCTTCTGCGTGGGCATCACCAATGTGGACCCTATCGAGTATGACTTACTTTTTGAGAGATTTCTTAACCCGGACAGGGTTTCACTGCCGGATATTGATATTGATTTTGATGATGAAGGAAGGCAGAAAGTCATCAATTATGTCATTCAAAAATATGGTGTCAACCAGGTGGCCCAGATCATTACCTATGGCACCATGGCCGCCAAATCTGCCATTAGAGATACCGCCAGGGTTCTGAATTTACCGCTTTCAGATGCGGACAGACTTGCCAAGTTGGTCCCGGACATCAAACTGAAAAACCTGTTTGAGCTGGCCAATGATCGACCAAAACTATCCGCCAAATTAAAAAACAATAATGAAAACCTGGAAAAAGCCCTGGAGCTGATACGGATTTCCAAAGGACATGATGACAGTGCCAAGACCGTAAACCAGGCCAAAGTCCTGGAAGGTTCTGTGAGAAACACGGGTATACATGCCTGCGGCGTCATCATTACCCCGGATGATATCACCAATTTTGTGCCCGTGGCCCTGGCAAAGGACTCGGACATGGTATGTACCCAGTTTGATAACTCAGTAGTGGAAAGTGCGGGGTTACTCAAAATGGATTTTTTGGGTTTAAAAACCCTGACCCTGATCAAAGATGCCGTCCGGATTATCGAAGAAAGACATGGGGTCAAGTTGGACCCGGAACAATTCCCAACAGATGATGAAAAAACCTACGAACTCTTCCAAAAGGGCGAAACCATAGGCATCTTCCAATATGAATCAGCCGGGATGCAAAAATACATGCGGGAATTGAAACCTACCGTTTTTGCGGATCTGATTGCCATGAATGCATTATACCGTCCCGGACCTTTGGAGTACATCCCCAGTTTTATCCGGAGAAAACATGGGACAGAGCCCATTTCCTATGACCTGGAGGACATGAAAGAATTCCTGGAGGAGACATATGGTATTACGGTGTATCAGGAACAGGTCATGCTGCTTTCCCAAAAACTGGCGGGTTTCACCAAAGGGGAAGCGGATGTGCTGCGGAAAGCCATGGGCAAGAAGCAGAAAGATGTTTTGGACAAAATGAAACCCCAATTCATCGAACAGGCCGCTTTAAAAGGGCATGAAAAAAGCAAATTGGAAAAAATATGGCGGGACTGGGAGGCATTTGCCTCTTACGCTTTTAATAAATCGCATTCTACCTGCTATGCATGGATTGCTTACCAGACGGCATACCTAAAAGCCCACTATCCAGCCGAGTACATGGCCTCCGTCCTTAGCAACAATATGAATGACATCACACAGGTCACTTTCTTTATGGAAGAGTGTAAACGCATGGGTATTCAGGTTTTGGGACCGGATGTAAATGAATCAAAAAGTGATTTTACGGTCAATATGGAGGGTCAGGTGAGATTTGGTATGGCGGCCATCAAAGGTACAGGCAATGCAGCGGTCCAGGCGATTATTGAAGAGCGGGAAAAAGATGGTTTTTATAAAAACCTTTTTGAATTCACCAAAAGAGTCCATCACCGTTCGGTAAATAAGAAGACCATGGAGGTACTGGCTATGGCCGGAGGGTTTGATTGCTTCACGGATTTTCATCGAAGACAATACCTGGAACCACCGGAAGGGGAAGCCACCCTTTTGGAAAAAGCAGTTAAATATGCCCAAAAAGTCATCCAGGAAGAAGAAAGTTCACAGGTTTCCCTTTTTGGGGGAAATAGTGGCATGTCCATTCCCATCCCCACCATTGCCCAAATGGAACCTTTCAGTCAGCTCCAGCAATTGAACATTGAAAAAGAAGTGGTGGGACTTTATATTTCCGGCCACCCTTTGGATGAATTCAGGGTGGAAATTGAAGCTTTCACCAACACCCACTTGCCGGAATTGGCGGATTCCCTTGCCATTAAAAACAAAGGGGAAATCAAGTTGGCCGGAGCAGTCACTTCTTTTGCCCATAGAACCACTAAAAAGGGTAATCCCTTTGGTACCCTGACCATGGAAGATTATCACGGTGCCCACACCTTTTTTCTTTTTGGCGAAGATTATGTGAAATTCAAACAATATTTTATGACAGGCTGGTTTCTATATCTTTCCGGTAGTGTTCATCCCAATAAATTCAAAACCGGGGAATATGAGTTTAAGATCAATCAAATCCACTTGCTCAATGAAATCCGGGGAAAAATGATCAAAGGCTTGAGGGTGCACATCGGTTTGGATGACCTGTCACTGGACCTCATGGAAAAACTGGAAAACATCTCGTCCAGGTATAAAGGAGAGGCCAAGTTGTATATCAATGTGATTGACAATAAGGAAAACATCACCTTGGATCTGATGTCTTCAAAATACAAAGTCGACCCCTCCAATGAAATGATCAAAGCTTTGGAGCAATTGCCTGAAATCGCTTATAAGATTATTTAATGCAATTGATGTGATTTAGTGTTGGACCGCTATCGTACCCAGATAATTGTGTTAAAAACAATTTTTATCTACGGTTCGGAACTTATTAGAGGGGATTCTGATTAAGTAATATATTTAAAATATAACCATAATCATTTTAAAATGGCAAAAGCGATAGAAATTACAGATACAAACTTCGATGAAATCATGAAATCTGATCAGCCGGTATTGGTTGATTTTTGGGCTGAATGGTGTGGACCGTGTAAAATGATCGGCCCTATTGTGGAAGAACTGGCCGGAGATTATGAAGGCAAAGCCGTTGTAGCGAAACTGGATGTGGACAGCAATCCTGATGTGACTTCTAAATTTGGGGTCAGGAGCATCCCAACCTTGTTGATTTTCAAAGGAGGAAAAGTAGTGGACAAACAGGTGGGTGCCGTTCCAAAATCCGTTCTTGCCCAAAAACTGGAAGCTCAGATTTAAATGGATATAACCTTTCATAGATTTTAAAAGCCCTTTCTCAGAAGGGTTTTTTTATTGAATGAAAAATTTTTTTCCTCCGATTTTTCCAAGGTGAAAAAGGGTTATCCTTCCGTATTGTTACCTAATTGGTGCTTACCACAAGAACCTTCCCGAAAAAATCCCCTCCCGTCTTACGCCGGGACAGGCTTTGCCCTCCGCGGCGGGGGGTCCAGGGGAATGGCCTGCAAGTATTACGGTCGGGAAATCAAATTGGCTATTTTTTCAATTTCCAAATCCGCAAAGAGTGGAAACCTTAGCAGTCTCTGGCTGTATTTCTCCGCTTCCACCAGCTTGAGCGGGCCAGGCTTGTTGGATAGATAGTAATGACTTTGGTGAAGGCATTGGTAATGAAAAACAGCCATCACTCCTTTTTCCTTTAAATGAGATATCATCTGATCCCTTTCCTGTTTGGTTTTGGCTACTCCATAATAGATATGAAAATTATGAACCGCATGGTCAGGAGATTTCATCCAATCCCATTCATAACCGTTTAAAAGTTCCCCCAGGTTTTGATCATACCATTCCCAGATTTTTCTTCTTTTTGATTGAATCCTTTCCTGTTCCTGTAGCTGTGCCCACAAACAAGCCGCCATGATTTCAGAAGCGCCATAAGCACTGCCCAGGCTAACCCATTCGTAATGATCCACTTGGCCCTCAAAATAGGCCGACCGATTGGTCCCTTTATCCCGTATCCTTTCTGCCTGTTGGAAAAACCTTTCATCATTGACTACCAAAAGCCCTCCCTCTCCCGTACTGATATTTTTGGTTTCGTGAAAGGAAAAAGCGGCGAAATGACCAAAAGTACCCAATGCCTGAATTTTACCGCTTTTGTACCGAAAATTAGCCTCCAGGGCCGGGGCAGCATCCTCCACTAAAAATAAGCCATATTGTCGGACAAGAGCCACAATTTTTTCCATATCACAGGCAATACCACCATAGTGGACAGCCACTATGGCTCTGGTTTTTTTGGATATCAGACCCTCAATCAGATTTTCATCCATTCCCGGATAATCCCGTCTGCTGTCCACAAAAATAATTTTGCATCCCCTTAAAGCAAAGGCATTTGCTGTGCTGACAAATGTAAAGGAGGGCATGATGATTTCATCACCGGGCTTTAAATCCATTAGCAAAGTAGCCATTTCCAGTGCCTGGGTACAGGAATTGGTCAAAAATGATTTTTTAAACCCATATTTTGTTTCTAAAAATTCCTGACACAATTGGGTATACTTGCCATTTGCAGATATTTTTCCCTCATGAAAAGCATCCATTATATATTCGGACTCTTTTCCAGTAAAATAAGGATAGTTAAAAGGAATTAGGTTCATAACAAATGGTATTCAAAAAAAATGATCAGGTCAGGGGAGTATCTTTATGTTGATCTTTGGATTGGGTCTTAACACTTGATTTTTTATAATAACTTAACTCGGAAACTCCACCTGAAACAATGAATTTCATGATTTCTGTACTGTTGACATTCTCAAGTTTTCGTACCTGACTTTTGGGAACCAAATAAAGGTTGCCGCTGAAATTATAGGAATGGGGAAAATATACGGCTACCAATTCCCCTTCACCCAATACCCCCAGGTCATCCTGGGTCATAAAACCAAGCCTGGACATGTTTTCGGAAAGCTGGACCACAATAGGGGTATTGAATTTTTTCTTATCCCCTACAAAGGCAGACATAAGGTCCTTAATACTGGTATATAAAATATTTACCAGGGGTATTTTAAAAACAATTTTTTCCAGGGTTTCAAATAAAGATTTGGTGATGAATATACTGGTGAGGTAGCCCACCAGGGTTACGAAAAAAAACATCACAAAAATACCCAGTCCCGGCACATTTACCGGAATGATATTATCCAAAAACTGAACAGCCAGAATGATAATATAGGCAGTCAGGAAAAAGGGAACAACAAAAAGCAATCCCCTTAAGAAGTATCCTAAAATTCTTTTGGAAGTAAAACTGGACATGGCTACAAATTTTACATTTTTAAGGTGTCAATAATTCAAATCAAAAAAACCCTGATCTTCAAGGAGGAACAGGGTTTATTTGATTTTTAATATTTTAAGGTATTATAGATCTATCCCCATAAAGGACATAAATGCAATCCCCATTAACCCAGTAATCAGCATGGTGATGCCGAGGCCTTTTAACCCATTGGGAACGTTGGAATATTTAAGTTTCTCCCGAATGGCGGCCAATGCGATGATCGCCAGAAAAAACCCTGTTCCTGATCCAAAACCATAAACCGTTGCTTCCGCAAGGGTATAATCCCTTTGCGCCATAAATAGAGATCCTCCCAAAATAGCACAGTTTACTGCAATCAAAGGCAGGAAAATTCCTAATGCACCGTACAGGGCAGGGGCAAACTTTTCGACCACCATTTCCACCAATTGCACCATAGCGGCAATTATGGCAATAAACATGATAAACCTAAGAAATGACAAATCGATGGTGGCATAGGATTCACCCAGAAAGGCCAAAGCTCCTTCCTTTAGGACAAACTCATTGAGGAGCCAGTTTAAGGGTACTGTAATGGACAACACAAAGATTACTGCCGCACCTAAACCCAAAGCCGTGCTTACTTTTTTGGATACCGCCAAAAAGGAACACATCCCCAGAAAGTAGGCAAATACCATATTATCGATAAATATCGATCTTATTGCTAAATTGAATAATTCCATTTCTTCAATATTTAATTAATGTTCTACATATCCGGTTTTGGACCTTTGGACCCAAATCAGCAAGCCAAGAATAATGAAAGCTCCTACCGGTGATACCATTAAGCCATTGGTAGCCAATTGAAAATCATCACCAAATAAGCTGGAAATCCAATCATAAATAGGAATTCCAAAGAAAGAGCCTGATCCCCACAATTCCCTAAAGAAAGCAACTGTCAAAATGATCCAGGAATATCCCAAGGCACTTCCAAACCCATCAAGAATGGAATCATAAGGCTTATTTCCCAAGGCAAATGCTTCCAGGCGCCCCATAACAATGCAATTGGTGATGATCAAACCCACGAATACGGACAACTCTTTGTACATGTCATAGGAAAAGGCCTTCAGGAATTCATTTACCAATGTAACCAGGGTGGCCACTACAGCAAGCTGAACAATAATCCTTACCCTGGTAGGAATTTTATTCCTCAATAGGGATATGGTTAAATTGGACATCACAATAACAAAAATTACGGACAAAGCCATCACCAAGGTAGGCTGCATCTGGGTGGTTACGGCTAAAGCGGAACAAATTCCCAAGACTTGTATGGTGATAGGGTTATCATCCACAAGAGGGTCTGTAACGAGCCTTTTCCTTCTTTTCGAAAATAATGCTTCGGAATCTTTTTTGACTAATTCCTTTTCTGCTGTTTCTGTACTCATAATATTTTCTGTATTGAAACGTTCAAAATCAATATGTAAAGGCCATTTCAGGAGTGCCGCCTTTTTTCTTTTCCATATAGGATTGGTAATATTCCAGGTAGCTACTGATCATTTTATTAACCCCCTGGGCAGTAATGGTGGCCCCTGACAATCCATCCACTTTATGTGGATCTCCGGAATAATCTTTTCCTTCCCCCTTTTGCATGGTAACAGAAACCAAGTCACCATTTTCATCATAAACGGCTTTTTCTTTATACCTTTCCTGAACATCCGTAGAAGTGATCCTTGCTCCCAATCCCGGAGTTTCACCTGCATGGGAAAAAGTTACTCCTTCTATAGTGGCCATATCGGTCTTAAGCGCCAGATAGCCCCAGATATTATCCCATAATCCACTACCGTAAACCGGGAAAATATAGGACAACACCTCTTCTTCACTCCCTTCCTCATGATAAATAAATACGGGAAATAGCCTGTCTTCCGGTGCCTTTTTATAATTTTTGCCGACATCTACTGACTCTGCGGTCACAGGAGTTCCTTCCTGTTCCTCCACTTCTTCTCCCTCGATATTTACTACCATGGAGGATATCCTGTTTTCATAGTAGGCATTGACTTCATCCGGTTTCATTTCGTCGATTTTTTCCGGTGACATGACCGCACCAAGGATCTGTTTTTTATTATCCAGTGCTTCCGCTTTCTGCTGAATGGGTTTTAACACTTCAGAAGTACCTGAAAGCAATAAGCCCAAAACCACTGTCAAAATGATTGAAAATATAATGATATATCCGTTAGACTGTTGCACGTTGTAACCTCCTTTTCTTGTTTGCTTTAACTACGTAATGATCGATCAATGGTGCAAAAACATTCATGAATAGCACCGCAAGCATGATTCCTTCGGGATAGGCGGGATTTGTTAACCTGATGATAATGGTAAGTGCACCAATTAAGAAACCATAGATCCACTTACCGGATTCCGTCTGGGAAGAAGATACCGGATCGGTGGCCATAAAAACGATACCAAAGGCCAGTCCTCCCATCACCAGATGGTAATGGGCCGGCATGGCCATAAACTCATTCACCGCCAACAGCTGCATAACAGCAGCCATTATATAGGCGCCCCCGAAGGCACTGAGCATAATTTTCCAACTGGCAACCCCGGTAAACAAGAGGATGGCAGCTCCAATCAAACACATTAATGTGGATGTTTCACCAATGGAACCGGGAATAAACCCCATGAACATATTACTGAAACTGAACATATTTTCCATCAAGGAGGCATTGTGGCTGGCCAGATTCGAAACGGCGTTTATGCCCTCCTGTCCCGAATTATAGGCAACTGCCAATGCAGTAGCACCGGAAAAACCATCCACAGGCGTCTTATCCCCCAAATAGGTCCATACCTGGTCGCCTGAAATTTGAGCGGGATAGGCAAAATAGAGGAATGCCCTGGCTGTCATGGCCACATTAAGAATATTCATCCCTGTTCCTCCAAAGACTTCCTTGGCAATCACCACCGCAAAAACAGTGGCCAAAGCTACCTGCCATAAGGGGGTAGTGGCCGGCACTATTAAAGGGATCAGCATGCCTGTAACCAAAAATCCCTCATTGATAGGGTGTTTCCTGATTACTGCAAATACTGCTTCAACCAAACCTCCTGAAGCATAGGAGACGAGGACAAGGGGAAGCACCAGTTTCAGTCCCAAAATTACCTTTTCCCCAAAGGAAGCCGCTTCTCCTACGGCAAGATAATGCATGTGACCTGTATTGTAAATCCCGAACAACAAACAGGGAATCATAGCAATGACTACCGTGATCATCATCCGTTTCAGGTCGATGGCATCTTTGATCTGTGCCCCTCTGGCAGGAGTGGTATGTTTTGGGGAAAACATAAAGGTTTCTCCTGCCTCATAGAGATAATAGAGCTGTTCTAATTTCCCTCCTTTTTGAAATAAGGGTTTCTGCTTGTCAAGCAGATCTCGTAAAAACTTCATATGGTCTAACTATATTGAATGAGTTCTATACCTTTTCTAACTATTTCCTGGACCGGGTGTTTGGAAACATCTACAAATTCACATAATGCCAAATCCTCTTCGATCACCTCGTAGATCCCCAACTCCTCCATTTCATCAAAATCTTCGGCCATGATGGCTTTTAACAGATAAACAGGGAATAAATCCATGGGTGTAACACTTTCAAATACACCTGTCTGGACAAATGCCCTTTCTTCTCCTCTTGCATTTGAATCCAAAACAAATTCCTTTTTGGGATATAGAAAAGACAATAATCCAAGGGCTTTATGATAGCTTAACTTTTCTGAAGTAGGTTTCATCCATCCCAGGAACTCATAATAATCACCTTCTGGAATAATGGTAATCTGGTTTTGATAATATCCGACATAACCATCTCTGTTGATTTTTTCTCCGGTAAGTACATTACCGGAAATCACCCTGATATTTTCGGATTTGGTATTTCCAGCTACGAAACTATCCACGCAGCTGCCTAAATAAGTCTGGAAGTAAGAAGGATTATTAGCTTCTGACCCGGTAATGGCAATTAGTTTTGAGGCATCATATAATCCATTCAAAAATAGTTTACCAATTTGAGTCACCCCATAGGGGTTTACGGTCCAAATCAATTCACCTTTCCCGATAGGATCGATGTGATGGATCTGAATACCCACGTTTCCCGCTGGGTGTGGACCTGAAAAGAAATTGATCTCAACGCCCTGGGCATTGGAGAACAGGGAGGAGGACTCTTGATCACCACTGAGTCCAATATGGACTTTCCCTTTGGTCAATTTCTTTAAGATATTGAGCCCTGCCTGAAAGAATTTTTCCTGGCCTTTCAACAAAAAGGAGTAATCTGGTGCCAGAGGATGCGTATCAAAGCCTGAAATAAATATGGATTTTGGCGTGTCTTCCGGATTGGCTATTACACCGAAAGGTCTCTGAATCAGCTGGGGCCATACACCTGTGGCAGACATATGGTCGATGATTTTTTCCCTGCTGGCTGCGTCGATATCCGCTTCGGTATACTTTTCGAAGCTTTCAAATTCGACTTCTTTATCAGCCAAAATTTTAATCTCCAATAATTTTCTTTTCTCTCCCCGTTTTATTTCGACAACCTCTCCGGAAACCGGTGCAACGAACTGCACTTTTTCCATTTTCTTATCGAATAATATGGGAGATCCTGCCTTTACCGTATCCCCTTCCTTTACAAGAACTTTGGGTCTTTGCATTCCGATGAAATCCGTAGGCTTGATGGCAAAGGTTTTGACAGGTTGGAAATCACCGATTTTCTTTTCGGCTTTCCCTACCAGACGAATATCAAACCCTTTTCTAAGCTTGACTTGTTTTGACATATTTATTTTTTGAAACTATATGATCCTATGAAAAACGCCTCAAATCTAATAAATTACATTAGTTATTTGAAGCTTATCTTCCTATTATTTGCCTTAACCCAACAAAGTAATTTTTAAATAACATTATTATACGTCCACCTTTACTCCCGATTTTTCAAGGAATAAAAGGTGTTCTTTTACCTGTTCCATCAACCACATCGGGGTGGAAGTAGCACCGCAGATACCAATTTTTGAATCAGGATTCAACCAGGAAGCCTGAATTTCATTTTCATTTTCCACAAAATAACTATGTGGGTTGACACTTTTACAGACTTGAAAAAGTGCTTTTCCATTGGAACTTTTCCTTCCTGAAACGAAAATAATCACATCATTTTCCTCGGAAAACCGAAGCAACTGGGGTTCCCTGTTGGAAACCTGTCTGCAAATGGAATCATTGGCATTAAAATCAATTTGTTCCAAACTTCCCTTCTCCGCCCTGATCCGTGCTGCTATTTTTTCTTTGATGTCATAAAAGCCCTTGGTGCTTTTCGTTGTCTGGCTGAACAGGGTAACAGGTTTACTAAAGTCCACCTGGTCCAAATCCTGATCATCCATCACCACGATGGCCTTCTCCAATGTTTGCCCGGTCAAACCGATTACCTCAGCATGACCCTTTTTTCCATAAATTACAATCTGTCCATTTTGGGTTTCCATTTTATCAAAGGCAGTCTTAACCCTGTGCTGTAATTTGAGTACTACCGGACAGGAAGCATCAATCAGTTCGATATTGTTTTGGATGGCAGTACGGTAGGTTTCAGGTGGCTCTCCATGTGCCCTGATTAAAACCTTACAGTCGTGCATGCAACTGAGTTCTTCTCTATCAATCACTACCAGCCCTTTGCTACTTAGCCTCTTTACTTCCATGTCGTTATGGACAATGTCTCCTAAACAATAAAGTTTCTGTTCCCCTTCCATTTCATCTTCGGCCATTTTGATCGCATATTCTACTCCAAAACAATATCCCGAATTGCTATCTATAATCACTTCCATAAGGCTTATATCATTCTTTGTTTTGCCAACTTCAAAATTTTGGATACCTGTTCCTCAAATTGCAAAAAACTGGTATCAATCACTACTGCATCATCTGCTTGCTTTAACGGGCTCATTTTACGGCCCGTATCCTTCGCATCCCTCTCTTCAAGATTTTTTTTTACTTTATCCAATGCCACCAATTCCCCTTTATCCAAAAGCTCTTTTTGCCTCCTCGAGGCCCGAATTTCCAATTCAGCGATCATGAACACCTTGAGTCCTGCCTCAGGAAATACTACCGTGCCAATATCCCTACCATCCATTACTATGGCCTTATTTTTTCCCATTTTCCGTTGTTTTTGAACCATAAATTCCCGGACTTCCTGCAGTTTACTTACTTCACTTACCCAGTCGGACACTTCCATGCTTCTGATTTCTTTTTCCACATTCAAACCGTTCAGGAATATTTCCTGACTTCCATCTTCATTGAAATGGAATGTAACATCCATATCCTCAAGAGAGTGGTGTACTTCCTTGGGATTATTAATGTTGGTATAATGATTCAAAAAATGCAAGGTTGCTGCCCGGTACATAGAACCTGAATCCAGGTAGGTGTAATTCAAGGATTTGGCCACAGTTTTGGCCGTGCTACTCTTCCCACAGCCTGAATATCCATCTATGGCAATAATAATTTTTCTCATTAATGAAAAATGAAATTGGTCCTGCTTTCCTTTTCAGGTGCAAATATAGTAGTTTTAAATCTAATACGGGAAAATGGCATTGTTTCAATTGAATTTTTATTTTCCTCCTATGAATTATTTACATTAGATTTGGATGATTTTTAATAAAATCTAAATGCGGCAAACATTCAGCCTTGAAGGGCAATATGTGAACATCCAAGAAAGAACTATTTGTCCTTGTAGGATGAAAGTAAATGAGGGTAAGATCCAGCAGGTCATTGAGATTTCAAAAGCTCCGGATATTTTTATCATGCCTGGGTTTATTGATGCCCACGTTCACATCGAATCCTCCCTGCTGGTTCCTGCTGAATTTGCAAGGATGGCTGTGGTACATGGAACAGTCGCCACCGTCTCTGACCCCCATGAAATCGCCAATGTTTGCGGCATGAAAGGGGTGGATTTCATGATCCGAAGCGGAAGAAAGGTGAATTTTAAATTTTATTTTGGGGCACCTTCCTGTGTTCCAGCTACACCTTTTGAAACATCAGGGGCCATCATCAATGCACAGGATATAGCACAGTTATTAAAAAGAGAGGAAATCCACTATTTAGCGGAAATGATGAATTGGCCGGGAGTGATCCAGGGAGATAAGGGGGTTATTGAAAAAATCAGGTTGGCGCAAAAATTGGGAAAACCCATAGATGGCCATGCACCTGGGCTGGTGGGTGAGCAGGCCCTGAAATATGCTGCAGCCGGTATTTCCACGGATCACGAATGTTTCCAAATGGAGGAAGCAATACACAAAATAAATTTAGGAATGATAATCGCCATCCGAGAAGGCAGTGCCGCCAAAAATTTTGACGACTTGATTGACCTTATCGATCATCATGTCGACCAATTGATGTTTTGCTCCGATGACAAACACCCGGATAGCCTTATTGCTGGGCATATCAACCAATTGGTGGCAAGGGCAGTGAAAAAAGGTAAAGACTTATTTGATGTTCTAAAAGTTGCTTGCCTGAATCCAATAGACCATTATCATCTTCAAGTGGGCAGATTAAGAGAAGGGGATCCCGCAGACTTTATCATGGTCCATGACTTAAAAGATTTCCTTATCAACAAAACTTATATCAATGGTGAACTGGTAGCTGAGAACGGCAAAACATTGATGAAACACAGACCATCTGAATCCATCAATCATTTTGTAGCCCAACCCATTAGTCGCAAAGACCTGGAATTAAGGTCATTGGGGGATAAGGCCTGGGTGATTATTGCCCGCGATGGCCAGTTGGTTACAGAAAAAGCGGTTTTTGATATTAAGTGCGAAGATGGCCTGGCCATCGGTAATTCTGAAAAGGATATTTTGAAAATAGCCGTCATCAACCGCTACGACTTACAGCCCCCTTCCATTGCATTCATAAAAAACTTTGGCATACAAAATGGTGCCATGGCTTCTTCCGTTGCCCATGACTCCCATAATATCATTGTAGTAGGTTCCGATGATGAAAAAATGGTTCAGGCAGTGAATTTGGTCATTGAGAACAAGGGGGGATTATCTGCAGTAAATATAAATGAAGCAAAGTTCCTACCCTTGCCGATAGGGGGATTAATGTCCGGTGAGGATGGTTACAAAATAACCAGGCAATATATCTATTTGGACAATATGGTTAAGGATATGGGATCTTCACTACAATCTCCGTATATGACACTTAGTTTTATGGCCTTATTGGTGATTCCAGAAATAAAATTAAGCGACAAAGGTCTTTTTGACGGAAAGGATTTCAAGTTTATGGATGTATTCACCGATGTATAAAAATAATTTTTAACAATTAAAATTGATCAGGGTGGGGTTTTGGGAAAAATTTATAAAAGATTTTAAGTTATTGTTTTTTTGGAAGGGCAATTACGTGTTGGAAAAACAGATTTTTAATGCTACCCTAATCATTGTTTTTTTCTACATGTTGGCGATGATGATCTTTAATTCCATTATTGGAAATTTTAGTTTGATGGTGCTTTCCCTCTTGGTCATGATCATGCTGTTTTTTTGTTTTTATCAACTCAGGAAAAGGAACCGATATAAATTGGCCTATTACCTTTTTGGAGGTTTTTCTTATCCGGTTTTGGCCTTGGGCTTTTTTTTCAATGACGGCCTTGAAGGGCCTACTATTTTTATATTGATTTCATTTCATATGGTCATGCTGAGTATCTCCCCGACCAGAAAATTTTTTTTCTGGAGTATGATCAATGGTTTGGTGTTTTTATTCTTGCTTTTTATGGGAGTTTATTACCCGTATTGGATACCCCACACCTATGTTAGCGAAGAAATGTTGTATTTGGACCATTCGCTGACCTATTTGGCATCGTTGGCCGGTATTGGCTTTGTGGTAAGCATCATTAAAAAGTTTTACGAATTGCAAAAAAACAAGGTAAAAGATAAAAGCCAGGAATTGGTCCTGCTCAACAGGAACCTTAGTAATACCAGTTCCCAAAAAGACAGGATCATCACCATTATTTCCCATGATCTTAAAAACCCCTTACAATCCATCATGCAGACCTTGGAACTGATCAATCAGGGAGGACTGGCCAAAGAGGAAATCGATTTTTTGCATGAAGAATTGTTGAAGATAACGACAAGAACCTACCGGATGATGGAAAATATCCTGGATTGGTCTTCTTTCGAAATCAAAAACCAGCGCACCCATATTCGAGAAATCGATATAAGGAAGTTGTTTGAAGACACGATAGAGATCTTAAAGGTGATTGCCAAGCAAAAAGGCGTGCAAATCAATGTCTCCTACCAAAAAAATCCCACTGTAAATCTGGAAACAGACCGGGTATTGCTGATTTTAAGAAACCTGGTCCAAAACGCCATAAAATTTACAGAAATAAATGGAAATATTGAGCTGGAAATTAATGAGGAGGAAGATGAAGTTACGGTGATTGTAATGGACAATGGGGTAGGTATTCCCCAAGATCGATTAAAGCATATATTTGAACTGGACATTAAATCCACCTATGGAACTGCGCAGGAAAAAGGGACGGGAATGGGCCTTCATCTTTGTTATCAAAATGCCAAAAAACTGGGCGGGGAAATTCTTGTCCACAGTGAAGAAGGAAAGGGTTCCATTTTTACCCTTAAAATTCCAACCGGATTTAAAAACAAAGGAAACAGCCCTTTTTAGAATTCCTCTTTGGCGGGTTGAATTTAATCCTTTAATGTTTTCTCCTTCCAGGCATGCGCCAACATGGGCAATTGTCTGTAACTTTTTATCCCTGCTTTTACTCCTTGTGATTTCAAGTAAAGGTCATTTGACATTTTGCTCAGCTTCAGGAACATTGGCCGATGCGCCAGATTATTTTCCTGGATGGCGCGAATGTCATTTTTTACGCCCCAATCAATTCCTGCCACAAATTTCTCATAGCCTTTATCATCCATACCGTACAGATCATTCAGTTGGTACCTGAAAAGTTTTAACTGGCCCGCGTATTGAAGCCAGGGATCCTGGCTATTGGAGCAAATAATCCAACTAATAAAATTAGCTTCTCCTTCATCAGGAATCCCACATCCGTGGGCCATTTCATGAGCCATGGTAAAGGGTTTTTCCAAGGGATGAAGGGTAGGATCCATATAGCCTTCTCCTGAAAAAGGAAAATAAATACCATATATGCCCATCTTTCTCATGAAACCAGGGGGGAAAAACGCCTTCACCCTGGGGGCGCCGTCATACCTAAAACCCAATAACGGCATTTCCCTTTCCATTTGATCGGAAACTTTTTTCATCCATTCCCTATCAGAAAAATTTATTTTCAATTCGGAAGTATCTGCTTGTAATTGACCTCTAATATCCGATAGAATATCATGGGTATCTTCCATTTCCTGGATCAAAACCTGCAATTTCATAGGCTGAGGTTGGAGTGAAAGTTGCTGGAATACTGGAATTCTTTGGTAATTAAACCCCCACAAAACCAAAAATAGAAAAACCAAACTGCCCAGAAAATTTGCTCCCCCCCTGAAAAGGTACATTATTTTGGATGGGCGTGTTGGCTTTTTTCGGGAGGCCAGAACAATCAGATAAATAAAAGACAATACTCCCAAAAAAAATAAATAGACAGTAGGAAAAGGAAGGTATGCCAGGGTATGGTCAATGGTTACCCGTATAAGGGGAAAAAACACCCTTGAATACCACTTTTCTGTTATGTCCGGAAAATTAATAAAGAATTCCCTTAAAATTAAAGCAAAAATTCCTAAATAGAACCCCAGCCATGCCTTAAATGCCATTTTTTATACCTCACCAAAATCCGAAAAGTGAAATTATCGGCATACCTTTAAATTCCTTCCGCCTCTACACCTTTTACTTCTTCCAACATTCCTGTCAAAAGATTTTCAATCCCTGCTTTAAGGGTAATGGTACTGGATGGGCAACCAGAGCATGCCCCCTGCAATAAAACCTTGACAATTCCATCCTGGAAACTGTGAAATACGATGGCCCCTCCATCTTGTTCCACCGCTGGCCGGATATATTCGTCCAAAATACCCTTTATTTTTTTTACCGTCTCACTGTCATTTTCATCAAACAATGGATCCTTATCAAAGGCTGTATTGATGGCCTGCTTTCCCGATTCGAGATAGTTTTTAATATGGGTACGGATATGTTCCTGGATGTTTTCCCAAGGTACATCTGCCTGCTTGGTGACGGTAACAAAATTAGAAGCAATAAATACCCGTTCAACGGCCGCAAAATTGAATAATTCTTTGGCCAAAGGAGCATTTTGTGTGCTTTCTTCATCAGGAAAATCAAAACTGACACCCTCATCGGCCAACATAAAATTCGCAACAAATTTCAGAGAGTTGGGATTGGGATTGGCCTCCATGTAAAGGTGAACCGGTCTTTTTTGCGCTTGTAACATTCTTTTAGATTATTTTCCGTTTTCAAAATCCTGTGTATCATGGATTTTTGCTTTAATACACTAAAACGCCGTATGCCTCAAGAAGGTTCGTGGAATTCCCTAAATACCAATTTCAACTTTCTGTGCTAGTAAAAGGATTTGACTTACGGATAAGGCCCTCAGGAAGTTCTCCCTCAGTGGAAGCCACCACCGTACAGACCATCGCATCTCCCGTTACATTGACAATGGTCCTGAACATATCCAAAATTCGGTCTGGCGCCAAAATCAAAGCAATACCCGCCACGGGTACCCCTATGGATTCCAAAACAATGATCAGCATAATAATTCCGGCTCCCGGTACCCCTGCGGTACCAATGGAGGCCAGCGTTGCGGTCATGACAATCAGCAGCTGTTGGCTGAGGCTCAGATCCATCCCTAAAGCCTGAGCAATAAATACAGCCGCAACCCCTTGATAAAGGCTTGTTCCATCCATATTGATGGTAGCGCCCAGGGGCAGAACGAAACTGCTGACTTCCTCTGACACGCCGATTTCCTCTTCCACCTGTTTCATGGTAACAGGCAGGGTGGCAGAACTGGAACTGGTTGTAAAAGCCAATAACTGGGCAGGCCTGATGGCTTTAAAAAAATCAATGTATTTTACTTTGGTAAAAAGTTTCAGGATTAAAGGGTAAACCGCCACTATCATGAAAATCAAACCACCCAAAACGACCAAGCTGTATTTCAATAAGGCCAATAATAATTCAATCGCAGAATCAGGATTATCCCCTGTGATTTCCACAATCAAAGAAGCCATCAATGCAAATACGCCGTAAGGTGCAAGGATCATGATAAACCCTACAATTTTTATGATCACATCATTGAAGCCCTCAAAAAAAGCAATGACGGGCTGAGCCTTGCCTGGTGGGATTTGAATTAGGGCTATCCCCACAATAATGGCAAAAAACACCACTTGAAGCATGCTAGCATTATCGGTAGTGGCCTGAAAAAAATTTTCCGGTACCATGTCCACCACGGGCTGTAAGGGCCCCTGTTGCTTCAGTTCCTCTGCCTGCAGGGTTTTGGATCCGGCCGTCTCATCATAAAGGGACATTAAATTATCCCTTGTTTCTGACGGCAAACTCTTGCCCGGATTAAACACATTTACCAATAGCAGTCCAATAGAAACAGAGAGAAGGGTAGTGAATATGTAAAAGACGATGGTTTTTCCCCCAATACGACTTAGTTTGGTAACATCTCCCAAATTGGAAACGCCTACAATCAGAGAAGCAAGCACCAGGGGAACCGCTATCATTTTCAGGCCATTGATAAAAATGGTGCCGATAGGTTTAATGTAATTGAGGGTAAAATCTGGGGCAATGCCCAATTGGACAATCCCAAGACCCACTACGAGACCCAAAATCAAACCAATTATGATTTGAGTGTGCAGAGGTATTCTTTTTTTCATATGTCAGTGGTAAGTGATGATTATATTCTGCTTAAGCGGTTCAATAAAAGGAAATCTGCCAACACAAGGGCACACATGGCTTCAACAATGGGCACCGCCCGGGGCACCACACAGGGATCATGCCTTCCTTTGCCAACAACCGTGGAAGTTTCCCCCGCAACATTGATACTTTCCTGGTCCTGCATAATGGTGGCAACAGGCTTAAATGCCACCCTGAAATAAATGTCTTCTCCATTGGAAATGCCTCCCTGAATTCCTCCGGAATGGTTGGTTCTGGTCCTCACCTTATCTCCTTCTTTATAAAAAGCATCATTATGCTCCGAACCCATCATGGTGACCCCCTCAAACCCACTTCCGTATTCAAAACCTTTTACCGCATTGATACTTAGCATCGCATGCCCTAATGCTGCGTGCAGTCTGTCAAACACGGGCTCTCCCAAGCCCACCGGCACGCCCGTGGCCACACAACTCACTACCCCTCCAATGGTATCTCTCTTTTTCCTTATATCATCGATCAAGGCAATCATTTTGTCTGCGATTTCAGGGTCAGGGCACCGGACAATATTGGTCTCGGTCCTAGTGAAATCCAATTCCTGGTATCCTTTCTCCAGTTTAATGGACCCCGCCTGACTTACATAGGCGTGAATATCCACACCAAATTGCCTAAGCAATAATTTAGCCACCGCTCCCGCTGCCACCCTGGCAGCAGTCTCCCTGGCACTGCTCCGACCACCACCCCTGTAATCCCGGACACCAAATTTTTCGTGGTAGGTAAAATCGGCATGGGAAGGGCGGAATTTATCAGCGATATGAGAATAATCTTGGCTTTTTTGGTCGGTATTGAAGATGATTATTGAAATAGGGGTGCCTGTACTTTCTCCTTCAAAAACACCGGATAGGATCTGAAATTCATCTTCCTCTTTTCTTTGTGTCGTGATTCTGGATTGCCCGGGTTTTCTCCGCTGAAGTTCTGTTTGAATGAAATTTTCGTCAATTTTAATACCAGCCGGACAACCGTCAATCACGACACCCAGTCCTTTTCCATGAGATTCACCAAAGGTGCTGATACAAAAAACTCTACCGAATGAATTGCGCATTGATTATTTTTTCTTTAAGAACAAAAACCCCAATAAAACCAATGCTCCAAAAAGCAATAGGTTAATCAAGATGGAAAAATAATATTTATATCCCTGGTTTAAAAGCTTATTGTCTTCAACTTCTATTAGGTCATACAAGCCGCCAAGCCGGGAAGAGGAAATCGCCTGGTTTAATTTACTCTCCCCGGTTACATTGACCACTGCTTTAGGCCTCAAGGTATCGTATTTTTCAAGTTCGGGATTAAAATAAATCCACTCATAATGGTCTGCCAGGGGTATACTTCGTTCTTCATTGAAAGTAATAAAGTAGCTGAACTCTTTCATGCCTGTCACCCTGCCCCGACCCTTATTAATCTGTTGTTTTTCATTCGGATCAAATGAGTTGAATTTCTGGCTTTCCTTTATCCTTGGTGGACGGATAGAACTGATGTTTCCTTCTCCGGAAATGGTAAATTCATAGGTAAATCCCTCACCGGTAGCCACTTCCAATTCCTCAAAATTTTCCCTCAACCTGTAATCCCCCACACTGACCTCATTTTTCAAAGGATGGGAAGGAAGTCCCTTGACTGTAATGGTCTTTGGCTGGGAATAAAACGTTTTGTAATCTTCAATACGGTTGCTTCCAAAAAAACTTGGGTTTTTAGCTACCCGATATTTAATCATTTCCCAACCTACGGAAGGAAATGTGACACTGCCTTCAGAAAAAGGGTAAAAATTGGCTTCAAATACTTTGTATTTGGTCCATCTTTTTCCGCCAAATTCCACCTTTTCCGGTTGAATGCTGGTAATATTGAAATTCTCCTCCCAGGCATTTCCGGGTTTGATCTGATTAATGATTTTTTCAAGCTGTTTCCCAGGTTCATGAAAATTAAATGGCGCCTGGTTACTTTCGCTCATATAAAATGCCAGACTTACATTAAAGCCCTCTCCCACATATACTTCATCTTTATCCACGGACAATGAAAAAAAAGCATCATCATCCAACTCCACATACTCAGGTTCCTCCCGGTTTCCCTCAAAAAGATCATCAAATGGGTCCAAGGCCCTGTTACTTCTGCTGTTGGCCCTGGCATTCACTACATTGATGGTCATACCAGGTGAAGAGACGTTTTCACCATTTACGGAAAGTGAAAAATCACCCAGCGTAAACTGGCCTTTTCTCAATGGCTTGTAATATTGAATGACACTGTTGGAGCTGTTCATTTGTCCATTGATAATATTCATGGAAGAACTTTGCGAAACGCCTTGCTTTTGAAACCCCGGGATATCTGGAAATTGGTCGTAGGAGCGAATTTTATCCCCTGTTAAGGTTACTTTTATGTTAAAAGTCTCATTCAAAGCCACTTCACTTTCGCCTAATTCTATCTTGATATCCTGAGCCAACACCAAAGATGAAAAAAGACAAAAAAGGCACACGAAAATAAATTGTCGTTTCGTTATGGACATATAAAATGTTTCTGTTATCTTTATTTATAACTGCAAATAAACGAGTATATTTTAAACGTAACAAATCTAAAATCAATACCGTATTCAGTTTTAAGTTCAATTGAACTTTTTGCTAATCCTAAACCTAAATAACATGAGCCATGATGGAATATGTTAAAACTATTTTATTGAAGGTAAGTTTTGACAAAAAACTCTTTGAAAAAGAGTTGCGCAAGGGTCTGAATCTTCTTGTTCCTTCAGAACTTGAAGAATTCAGGAGTTGGTGTTACAGGACATTTTCTAAAATATATGAGCCGATTTTAAATAAGTATTTTATAAAATTGGCAGGTTAGACCTTTTAAATTGCCCCAAGCCATTTGGGGCTTTTTTGTACATGCATTTATGGCGCCGGCTCATTTTAAAGAAACCCCATTTTGTCAAAATGCAATTTTTTGATAAATTTCTACTTAAAATTGGCTACTTTTATTCACTTAAACAAAAGTAAATTATGGCAAAGAAAAGTTCAGGATTTGAGGATATTGAAAAAATGCTTCAGGAAATTGGAAGCAAAATAGAAACATTAATTGAAAAAGGTACAAAAGCAACTGGCGATGCCAGTGAAGAAATTGAAAAAAAAATCCAGGAGCTAAAGAAGAACAAAGAAAAATTAGAAAAAGAACTGAAAGCAAAAAAATCCCAATTTGATAAAAAATACAAAGGGAAAAAGAAAAATATACAACCAAAGCTTAAGGTTACATTGGAACATTTTAAAAATGGATTCAAATCACTTCTGGATGTCATCAATGAACTATTCAAAAAATAATCTCCCGAAAAACCCTTAAAGATACCATCTTCATCCTTAATCATTGTTTTCCTTATCTTATCGAAAAGGTTTGCCTTGTAACCTTTAAGCATTTCCTACCAAGGGGAAAGAAAGGTTGAACTCAATTATCTTCCCCAAAACCCATATCTTTTTGACTTACTGATCAGTACTGCGTAATTTTACTCCATGAATTATCTTTCAATAGAAAACCTTAGCAAGGCCTTTGGTGAAAGGGCCCTATTTAAAAATATATCCTTTGGCATAGACCAGGGTCAAAAAACCGCTTTGGTGGGCATAAATGGCGCAGGCAAATCCACGCTGATGAAAATCATTATGGGTGAAGAAATTGCCGATGAGGGTAAAGTAGCCATTAATCAGCAGATCAAAATCGCCTATGTGCACCAAAATCCTGTTTTTGATGGTGAATTGACCATTGAACAAACGATCTTTGATGATCCTGGCAATGAAGTGCTTCAATTAATTAAGGAATACCAAAAAGCCATGGCGGCTTCTCAAAAGGAAGGAGATGATGGAAGCCGCCTTCCATCCCTTTTTGAAAAAATGGACCGCCTGCAGGCCTGGGATTTCGAATACCAAATCAACGAGGTACTGGGTAAGCTCGGGCTTCACGACACGGAAATCAAAGTTGGCACTTTAAGTGGGGGACAAAGGAAAAGGGTTGCACTGGCCAAAGCCATCTTAAATTATCCCGATTTATTACTGTTGGATGAACCTACCAACCATCTTGATTTGGAAACCATTGAATGGCTGGAAGATTACCTATCAAAAGCCAACCTTGCCCTATTGATGGTCACCCATGATCGGTATTTTCTTGACAGAGTAACCAATCATATTCTCGAATTGGATCAAGGTAGCCTATTCCGGTATGGTGGGAATTATGGTTATTTTCTTGAAAAAAAGGCAGAAAGAAGAATTGTAGAAGCAACGGAACAGGAAAAAGCAAAAAGTTTGTATAAAAAAGAATTGGATTGGATCAGGCGCCAACCAAAAGCACGAGGCACCAAAGCCAAATACCGGATTGATGCCTTTGAAGAGACCAAAGAAAAAGCCTTTCAGAAGAAGGACGAACGTGACATTTCCCTGGAAGTGACCAGCCAGAGACTGGGGAAAAAAATTATTGAGATCCGGGACCTGAACAAATCCTATGATGACCTGAATCTAATTAATGACTTCAGTTACACTTTTAAAAAAGGAGATAAAATTGGGATTATAGGTCCCAACGGTGCGGGTAAAACCACTTTCCTAAACCTAATAACCGGCAAAATCAAACCGGATAGCGGAGATGTCGTCGTTGGCCAAACCACCGCATTCGGCTATTATAAACAGGAAGAAGACAGTTTTGATGAGAGTAAAAGACTCCTTGATATTGTAAAGGAGGTAGCTGAGGTGGTCACAGTAGCGGGTGGAAGCACTATAACCATCAGTCAGTTTCTAAACCAATTTGGGTTCCCTCCCAAACAACAACATACACCAGTTTCCAAACTTAGCGGGGGAGAAAGAAGAAGATTACAGCTATTGATGGTGTTGGTAAAGAGTCCCAATTTTCTTATTTTGGATGAGCCTACCAATGACCTGGACATTGTCACGCTCAATACCCTGGAAGATTTCCTGGACAATTTTCCGGGATGTCTGGTCATCGTGTCCCATGACAGGTATTTTATGGACAGGCTGGTAGACCACCTGTTTGTTTTTACAGGCGATGGTAAAATCAAGGATTTCCCTGGAAATTATACAGATTATAGGGAATACCTGAATAACCAATCCAATACCAAAAAAAAAGAAAAAGAAACGCCCCTTCCATCTCCAAAACCTTCTTCAGAAAATAAATCCGATAAGGCCAGTTTTAAGGACAAAAAAGAATTTGAGCACATCACCCTACAATTGGAGAAACTGGCAAAAGATAAAGCCGCTCTTATGGAGAAAATCAATCTAGGGTCTGATGACCATGAGGAGCTCATTACCTGGTCCCAATCCATAGAGAAAATTACCGCTCAAATGGAAGATCTGGAAATGCGTTGGCTTGAACTCAGTGAATTGGAGGGCATAGAGTAAAATGGGTAGACTCTTTTAATAGTTGAAAAAAATAAAAAATTCAGGTTATAGGAGGAGTTCATTTTTGTAACACTAAGGAAATAAGTCTTTCCATGGTATTTCCTGTGTTGGCATCAAATGTTTGGTGAATCCTATTTGCCACAATGGCATTGAGGCTCAGGACTTCATGACCCAATAGTTTTCCCATAGCATAATACCCGGCGGTTTCCATTTCAAAATTGGTGAATTGAAAACCTTTAAATGGGGATGAACCCAAAAGGTCAAATATATTGGGAATAGCAGGATCCAACCTGATTTTCCGGCCTTGTGGTCCAAAAAAGCCGGGACAAGTCACTGTAATACCTGTAATCATTTGGTCTTTGAATAATTCAAATAACTGGTCCGACCCTTTGACACAGTAAGGTGTAAAGGATAGGTTTAATTTTTTTTGAACCCATTCCCCAATTTGTTTTTCCAAATCAGAATAATCAAGGTTATAAAAAATCATCAAAGTATCCAGGCCCAAGGCATATTCAGAAGCCAAAAGTGCTCCTGCCGGCACATGGGCCTGCATGCTTCCCGAAGTGCCTATCCTGATAATGTTCAATTTGGTGTGTTTGGGTTCGGGTAGCCTTGTGTGAAAGTTGACATTAAAGAGGGCATCCAATTCGGTCATGAAAATTTCGATATTATCCGTTCCCATTCCTGTACTGATCACTGAAAGCCGTTTGCCATTATAATATCCGGTATGGGTAACAAATTCCCGGTTTTGGACTTTCAGTTCAATACGGTCAAAATACCGGGAAATCTTACCAACTCTTTCCGGATCCCCAACACCGATAATATCCATGGCCACCTGTCCCGGTTTAAGGTTAAGGTGATAAATGCTCCCATCTTTGTTGATGATCAGTTCAGATTCAGCAATTTTCGGTTTTTCCATGAATTGCCCTTTTGATCTTATCCTTGCCGGGTTTTTGATAAAAACCTTTATAAGGATTGTAACCGTTGCTGTTTTTTTGATAATAACCGGTTCCGTTATAAGTCCTCTTTTTGGGATGTGCCTTGCATTCATCAGAGCAGGCTCCTTCCATTTCCCATCCGCAGGATTCACATATTGCCACGTGTACATTGCATTCCGAATTGGCGCAATTAACCATGCGGTCAGAAGCCCCACCACAGACATGGCATTTGGATACCACTTTCGGGTTGATGCGATTGATGTCTACCGCCAGCCTGTTATCAAAAACATAGCATTTCCCTTCAAAATCTTCTCCGCCAGCCTCCAAACCGTACTTGATGATTCCTCCATGAAGTTGGTACACATCCTCAAAGCCTTGTTCCAATAAAAAAGCAGAAGCCTTTTCACATTTAATACCACCGGTACAATAAGTCAGGATTTTTTTGTCTTTAAGATGCGCCAACTCCCTGACTTTCTCAGGGAAATCCCTGAAATTATCGATGTCCAGACGAATCGCATTTTTAAAATGACCCAATTCATGTTCATATTTGGACCTTACATCCAAAATCACCACATCCTCTTGGTCCTTTAATATCTTAAAATCATGGGGTTGTAAATGCTTTCCTGTATTCACCTTTGGATCGATGTGTTTTAACCCTGAATGAACAATTTCATCCTTGGCCCTAACATTGATTTTTGCAAAGGCATGCTCATGATGTCGGTCTATTTTGAAATCCGTTTCCGAAAATCTGGAATCTGACCGCACATACGCCATGTACTTTTCACAATCTTCTTCCAGTCCGGATACTGAACCATTTAGGCCCTCTTCCGAAATAATGATTCTGCCCCTGATATTATTTTCTATACAAAATAAATGATGCTCATCCCTATAGGGCTCTTTGTCCTCAATATGGGCGTAACAATAATATAATAAGATGCGATAATCCATAACTTAAGCCCTGTTTCATGCAGGGTGTTTGAATGAAAGATGATTGAAATTCAACTATTTTCTATAACCTGAGCAGGGTTCCCAAATAGTGTCTGATTAGCCTCCACATCTGCAATTACCACAGAACCCGCACCAATCCTAGCATTTTTACTGATCTTAACCCCTGCAACCACCGTAACCCCTGAGCCCACAAAAACCCCTTCTTCAATGTTTACATCTGAATTGATAACAGAGCCAGCTCCAATCTGCACAAAATCACCCACCTTAACCTGGTGCTCTATGGTACAGTTGGTATGGAATATACAATGACTCCCCACCTCTGCTCCAGCACCGATGGTAACTTTGGCATTGATAAAATTACCATGACCAATGGCAGCATCCGTGGATATATAGGACAATTTATGCAATGCATTCACAGGCTGTACTTTTCTGCGCTCATTCAGCAATTTAACAATGGATTTCCGGTATTTGGGATCATCCACTGCCACAAAGGCTTCACATTTTTTGCCTATTAATTTTAAATACCCGTCATCATCAGGATTTCCGAGAACAGCAACATGGTTGATTTCCTTGTGGTGCAATTTTTCGTCCTCATCCAAAAATCCATAGACTACCAGATCATGACTGTTGAAAATCTCCAGGGCAGGATGTGCAATACCTTTTGCTCCAAATATAATAATGGGTTTTTCCATATTCTTGATTTAGAGGGGCAAAATTAATCGAAAATAACATCCCATCCAAAGATCCATGCTATTGGGGACGAAGGAGATTTTGGCCGATTTTACAATTGAGACATTTCCTTTGGTTGCAATATTCCCTGTAAAGCCCCAGCATTCCCTGGGTATCAAAGGCATTTAGGGCCGGCCAGTTTTCTTCCCTGAACAAATCAATAATGCTGTTTTCCTCAGGGGGGATTTCCTGGAGGAAATTAAAGCATTTTTCCTGCCAATCCATCAGATCCACATACCGGCCATAGGCATACCAAAGTGGTATAACAAAATTGATGGCCAATAAATCCAATACTGCGGTACTTAATTTCCCGGAAGATTTTTTCTTATTGGATTTTCCAAAATGGTAATGTTCTTTCCAATAAGCACTTACTGTAAGTTCAAAAATCGCTTCAAAACTTTTCCTGTCCTGAAGTTCGTAAAGTACAGCGGAAAAAATATGAGGGCTTTGATTTAACAGGGCCGCCAATTGAGCCAGCCGTACGGTGGGGAAATTAATGGGTCTTACTTTCATGAATTTCCATTCGGAGGAATGGACATTGGGCTGAATAGGGTATTTTTTTCGTAGAAAAGAATATTCCACTCTGATTTCATTTACCTTATCCTGTTCAAAATCCAAAAGGTTTGGAATCAGGTCTGCCTGGCCAAAAAGAAGGGCTTCCAGGGTCTTGAGGTTACCTGCATTTTTTTTAATTATTTTATAGGGTAGAGAGCGGGCAAGTTTCAGCATGGGGTCTTTATTTGTACGGAAACCAAAGCTGTAAAAAAGCCATTGGTAGGCTGTCTCTTCCCAATCGTTTTGATTTTGTTCCAACAGTTCCAGGACGATTTGGCTTTTGGCATGAAAACGCTCTATAAGGGCTTTTTCCAACATGGAAAATTTAAGGATATCCGGAATTTGGGATAACCCCTCTGCACATAAAATTTTCTTGGGTGAAGACAAAAGCCGCTCATAATTTCTTACTACATCCAAAAATACCCTGCCCTTCAGTAAAAGCGTAGGCAATGAGGTGCCATCCTTCCTTTTTACCTCTTCATCGTGTTCCCATACCACATGAAGCACCACGCTGTTGTACCGCTCATCCGATTGATGTTTGTGGGATTTCCAATCTGAAGAACGAAGGTGGATTTCCACATGCCCATGGTAATTGATTTCATCCATTAATATATGTGCCTCCTTAAAATCAGGACCCTCATGTTGGTTATGAAAACCAATTTTAACGATGGACAAAAGCAAACCCTGGGTGGTCTCCAGCTGCTTTTTATCGAAGTATTGATATTTCCAAATTAGATGGAGAAAATCTTCCTGAAACTGAAACATAAAAAATCATGTAAAACCCTTCAACAAAATAAGTTAAAAAATATTTAATCAAAAGAAAAAACAGGTATTTTTTCTATTTGCAATAGGTTTCCAACAGGATTTTCATTGTCTCCTGTAAAAGACCTGCTTCTTTTTTTGCTGCCTGACCAAAATCCTTTTTCCCTGAAGCGTAAATAATGCCCCTGGAGGAATTGACCAATAGGCCGCAATGCTTATTCATCCCAAATCGGGCTACCTCTTCAAGGCTCCCCCCCTGTGCACCGATGCCCGGCACCAAAAGAAAATGATCAGGAATGATTTTTCTTACTTCAGCAATTTTTTCACCTTGGGTAGCACCCACAACGTACATGAGCTGATCCGCGTCAGCCCAGGTTTTACTCTTTTCCAATACCCATTCGAAAAGTGCCTTGTTGTCCCTATCCCTGATCAGCTGAAAATCACTGCTTCCTTCATTGGAAGTCAGGGCAAGCAATATTACCCATTTTCCTTCAAAGGTTAAAAATGGCCGTACACTGTCCCTTCCCATATAGGGAGCAACCGTTATCGCATCAAAATTCATGTTATCAAAGAAAGCCCTTGCATATAATTTGGAAGTATTGCCGATGTCCCCCCTTTTTGCATCTGCAATGGTAAAAACCTCCTTTGGAAGATATTCCATGGTTTTTTCCAGGGACTCCATCCCGCTGGAACCCAAGGCTTCGTAAAATGCCAAATTGGGTTTATAAGCCACTGCCTGATCGATGGTATGATCGATAATGACTTTATTAAAAGTAAAAATGGGGTCTTTCTCTTTTTTTAAATGGGAGGGTAATTTATCCAGGTCGGGATCCAACCCGACACATAGAAAAGAAGATTTCCTTTTTATTTCTCCGAAGATTTCTGCATAAGTCATGCCTGCAAAAATAGGAAATTTGCCTTCATCTTTTCAAACAGTTTTACCTTAAATCAATCACTTCAACGTCCTGATTGCTTTTTGTATTGAATACAAAATAATCATCCATCACATTGATTTCATTATTCAGGTCCTTAAAAGTGTATTTAAATGTGCCTCCGACATCATCCTTGATTTCCCAGGCCAAAAGATCATATTCCGCTTTATCCACGTACAATTTTATTTTTTGGAATTGGGAAGATGCATTTTCAGAAGTTAACTGTATTTCATGTACAGGCCTGCCTCCCTCCACTCCCTCGCCAACCAACTCGGCTTGGTACCCTTTCTTATAGATATTATAAATATTGGAGGGAGTAAGCTCATCACTGTCTTCTTCCACACTATTGATGGTGACTTCTTTGTATTTACTGGATTTGATGAGGGTCCAAACGGTTACTCCATTATTGAAAACTTCCTGATCATCCAATACCAACCGGTATTTATCCCCCTTCACCGTTACTTCCCCCGTATTGGTCTGAATCAGACCATCATCTGCGGAGGAATAGGCATATTCAAAAATGGCTTTGAATCCATTCAATTCCTGGTATTTTTCACTAACCTTGGCAAGAATAGCCGTTGCTTCTGGGTCACTTTGTGAGAACGCCAATAGCGGAACCCATCCGCAGAGGATTATAAATACAATTATTTTTTTGAACATCATGCTGATACTTTGGTAAGGATAATAAATTAAAGGCTACTCAATAATTGTTCCAAAGTATTTTCATCCTGGACCAACACCTCTCTGGCTTTACTTCCTTCAAACGCCCCAACTATGCCTGCCGCCTCCAATTGGTCAATGATCCTTCCCGCTCGATTGTATCCCAACTTTAATTTCCTTTGAATCAGGGAGGTACTGCCTTGTTGATGTAAAACAATTAGTCTGGCTGCATCATCAAATAAAGGGTCTCTGTCAGCCAGGTCCACATTTCCTATTCCACCATCCGCTTCTTCTCCGACGAATTCCGGTAGCAAATAGGCATCTGGATAACCTCTTTGTTCACCAATCCAATTACAAATGGCATCCACTTCGGGAGTGTCCAGAAAAGCACACTGCAATCGGATCATATCGGAACCCATAGACAACAACATATCACCCATACCAATCAACTGATCCGCACCTCCTGCATCCAGAATCGTACGGCTGTCAATTTTTGAGGTAACCCGAAAAGAAAGCCTTGCCGGAAAATTGGCTTTGATGATTCCAGTAATCACATTAACGGATGGTCTTTGTGTGGCAAGTACCAAATGTATCCCAATGGCCCGTGCCAATTGTGCCAGTCGGGCAATCGGTCCCTCAATCTCTTTACCTGCCGTCATCATCAAATCTGCCAATTCATCAATTACCAAAACGATATAAGGCAAAAATTTATGACCCTTTTCCGGGTTGAGCCTTCTTGCTACAAATTTGACGTTGTATTCCTTCAAATTTCTACAGCCCGCATCTTTTAGCAAATCATAGCGGTTATCCATCTCTATACAGAGTGAATTGAGGGTATAGATCACCTTTTTGGTGTCCGTGATGATGGCTTCTTCTGAATTGGGAAGTTTGGCAAGAAAGTGTCTTTCAATTTTATTGAATAAAGTAAGTTCCACCTTTTTGGGATCCACCAAGATCAATTTTAGCTGTGAAGGATGCTTTTTATAAATCAGCGAGGCCAGAATCATGTTCAGTCCTACGGATTTTCCCTGTCCTGTGGCGCCCGCCATCAATAAGTGTGGCATTTTACTTAGATCTACCACAAATACTTCATTGGAAATGGTTTTTCCCAATGCCACAGGAAGTTCCTTATCACTTTTCATGAATTTTTCGGTACCCAATACCGATCTCGCTGCCACCAATTCGCGGTTTTTATTGGGTACTTCTATACCAATGGTCCCCTTTCCGGGAATAGGGGCAATGATCCTGATGCCCAATGCGGCCAAACTCAGGGCAATATCGTCTTCAAGGTTCTTAATTTTACTGATTTTTACACCAGGATCCGGGATGATTTCGTATAGGGTGACCGTAGGGCCAATGGTTGCTTTGATTTCCTGGATACCAATTTTAAAGTTAACCAGGGTCTCAACAATTTTATTCTTGTTTTCTTCTAATTCCTGACGTGAAACAGTAACCCTTTGTTGATCATATTCATTCAACAAATCCAAAGTAGGATACCGATAACTGGGTAAATCCATTGTAGGGTCGTAAGGATCAAGGTTTTCGACCATAGAAGCTGTTTTCTCTTCAGGACTGTGAGCCTGTACAAAAAAATTGTCCACTTCTTCCTCTTTATTCAGTCCATTTACAGGCTCATTTTCAGAAATTTTCGTGGTGTCCTCTACATTAAATGCTGGCTGACTATCAAAAGGTTTATCCTGATTTTTTTTATTGGAAAGCTTCCAACTGTTGGATTCTTCTTCGGCTTCTTCTTCAGGTTGGACCATTTCTTCTGACTGGTAATCCTCCCCTTCCGGACTTCCCTCTGAAAGATCATCTTCCGGCCATTCCTGGTCTTTGTTCTGTTCGGAACCAAACCATTTTATCTGATCCACATTGAAGAATAATATTACAAAAATAAGCAAGGAGCCAAAGATGAGAATAAAGGTGCCCCATCCCAAAAACTCGTCAGACAATAGGGCAAGTTCATAACCAAATCCCCCGCTCAAAAAACCTAAATAATAATAATCATCCATTAAATGGACCATATAGCCCATCATAAGCCCCAACCAAAACAAAAAGAACATGGCGAAAGCAGCGTACCTTGTGATGGAAATCAGGGATTTCTTAAAGGAAAGCCTGAAACCCAAAAAGAAAAAAAAGGGGGGAAATAACAGCGCCGCCAATCCAAACCACCTATAAATGAAATAATGAGACATCAAAGCCCCTGAATACCCTAAAAGATTTTTGGTCTCTGCCGCTTTGGCCCGGAGTGGTTCTCCAGATTCACTCACCACACTTTGATCTGCCTGTCCGGCGAAAAGATAGCTCAAAAAAGCCAAAAAGAGGAATATCGAAAACATCATAAAAAAGATTCCTAATGACAGTCCCCATCGCTTATCCCTGAAAAAACCCCAATTGAAAGGCTTCTTTGTCCTTGTCGGAGGTTTTTTAGTTACATCCTTCTTTTTAAAAGTGTTTTTCTTATACGTATTTGCAGCCATTTTTAATCCTTTCTTCCTCTATCGGAATGTAATTTAGCGTATGCTTTATAAATAAAAAAGAAAAGTTATTTTCGGTAATGTCTGACGATTCCTTTTTTCAACTTCCTGACAATTCCCGGTCCTTCATAAATCATACCTGTATATATCTGTACCAAGCTGGCTCCCGCCTCCATTTTTTCAATGGCATCTTCAACTGTAAAAATCCCCCCAACACCAATAATCGGAAATGCCTTTCCTGACTTGTTGGATAAATATCGGATCACTTCTGTACTCCTGTTCTTCAGCACCTTACCACTTAGCCCCCCCGGTCCCATCTCGTCAATGGGTACCCTTTCTTCTTTCAGATTGCTCCGGTCTATTGTGGTATTGGTGGCAATGACCCCATCAATTTTGGTTTCCTTAACGATTTCAATAATGTCATCCAATTGCCCATCTGTCAAATCCGGAGCAATCTTCAGTAAAACCGGTTTAATGGGGGAATATTGATCGTTTTCCCTTTTTACGGCCGAAAGTAGCTTTTGCAGTGGTTCCTTATCCTGAAGGTCCCTTAAATTGAGCGTATTCGGTGAGCTTACATTCACCACAAAATAATCCACATAGGGATGTAGTGCCCTCAGACTTACTAAATAATCTTCCGCTGCTTGTTCATTGGGAGTTGCCTTATTTTTTCCGATATTCCCCCCCACCAAAATTTTGGATTTCTTTTTTTTTAATCTTTCCGCCGCCGCCTCCACACCACCGTTATTGAACCCCATTCTGTTCATCAACGATTGATTCTTTGGAAGGCGAAACAATCTTGGCAACGGGTTCCCTTCCTGGGCCTTTGGGGTAAGGGTTCCTATTTCTATAAATCCAAATCCCAGTTGTGCCATTTCATCAATCAGCTTGGCATCCTTATCGAACCCTGCTGCCAAACCTATGGGATTTTTGAATTTTAACCCAAAGACCTCACGCTCCAGAGATGCATGTTCAAATCCGAATACCCTTTGTAATAAGAATTTGGTTCCAGGAAAATTAAATACCCTTTTGATCCAGGTAAAGGTAAAATAGTGGGCCGCTTCAGGATCCCTTATAAACAGAATCGGTTTAATAATCAATTTATACACAATAGCATCAAATTTTCAGGCCGCTAAATTAATTCAATTCTCAGACAAACAACCGCTGAACTGGCATTATTCAAATTTCCTTCTTCAATAGCCCTGGTACCCTTTGCATTCGGTAATTGAAATTACAGAAGATAACTGAATCGGAAAGCCACCACTCTCCAACCTGAAAATAACCCAATGAATGATTATGACATGGTAATCATTTCTTTTTTTCCTGATTTAACCGCTTTGTAAATGGTATCAATTATAAACAGATCCTTTAATGCTTCTTCTCCATCCACAGGTACTTCGGGTTCCTTGCCTTCCAATATAATTTCAGCCATCCGGTCCATCTGAACAGTTTGATGGGTAACATGGGGTTTTTCCAAGGGGCCTTTATGCGTTTGCCCTTTTATCGGACCATAACCTGTAGAAGGCTTTAATTCGGCATACCCCTGGTCCCCGTTTAAGAAAAATCTGTCCAGGTTGCCCATGCTGTAAGTGGAGAGGCAGGAAGCCATCACCCCACTTGGAAAGCCAAATTGAAATGTAATGGTCTCATCTACACCTTCCTTAAACTTTACGGGATCTGTTTTGGTCTCTTGTGCGGTCACCCAGATCGGTTCTTCCCCTACCATGTACCTGGCCCCGTTCACCGAATAGATCCCAATGTCCATCATGGCACCTCCACCGGCAAGTTCTTTATTTAAGCGCCACTGTGTGGGATCCCCTATTTTAAACCCACTTAAACCCTGAAAAAATTTGATCTTGCCCAACTCACCTTCTTTTCTCATCCTGATGATTTCGAGGGTATTGGCCTCAAAATGCATTCTGTATCCAACCAGGAGTTTTACATTTGCCCTATTACAGGCAGCGACCATTTCCCTGCCCTCGTTGGCGTTCAAGGCCATCGGTTTTTCGCAGATGACATGTTTACCTGCCTGGGCCACACGGAGGGTCTGCCCATGGTGCAGTGCATTGGGGGTAATGATGTAAACTGCATCAATATCCGGATTATTTTTGATGGCATCAAAATTCTCATAATTGTAGCAGTTTTTCTCCGGAATATTGTATTTACCTTGCCAGGCTTTGATCTTCGAAGGTGTACCGCTGATCACTCCCACCAGCTTGGCTTTTGTACTTTCTTTCATGGCCTCAGCCACCCTGGTGCCATAACTACCCAGACCCATAATGGCTACACGTAAAAGGGGTCCTTGATTAGACCCTTTATTCCCAATATTTAGGTTTTGTTTGCCATAAGCAGGAATAAAGGGTATGGAAATGGCAGAAATGGTTAACTTTTGTAAAAAATCTCTTCTGGATTTCATATTTCTAAGGTTCATGGTTTCATTTGCCCGTGAAATTAAATTTACGGTGTGATGCAAGATATCGGTTTTTATCAATAAACAGAAAAGTTAATTATGTTTATAACTGGATAGTTGAACAAAATATTATGATTCACCCATTGGTTTTTTTCAGGATATTAGCACCTTCAAGTAAATCTATAGAATAAAAAATCCTAGGCTTCCTAATTATATTCCATACATGAACGAATTAATATATCAAATTGAGAACAACATTTCCCTCTCGGAATTCAGGGAACTGCTGGTAGCTTCCACCCTTGGAGAAAGAAGGCCTATTGACGATCCCCACCGATTGGAAAAAATGCTGGTTCATGCCAACCTGATCATTACAGCCAGGGATGCGGGGAAGTTGGTGGGTATTGCCAGGTCACTGACCGATCAGGCTTTTTGCACCTACCTTTCGGATTTGGCAGTACACGGGGACTATCAGCATAAAGGGATAGGGAAGGAATTGGTATTTAGGACCAAAAAGGCCTTTCCAGAAGCCAAAATCATCCTCATTTCAGCACCAAAAGCTGTGGGCTTTTACCCTAAAATTGGAATGACCAAACACGACAACTGCTATATTTTATTCTGAAAATAAATAAAACATAGCTTAATTCAATCATTTTAGCCTACAAAGCTGAATCGTTTATTCCGAAAATCAAACCCGGGAGTTGGTTAGACAATAATAACCACAGTTAATAACCTGTGCCCTTTGATTAAAAGTGAATTGTTTTGTCACCATTGTTGCTTCTTAGGGCAACAATGATGACAAAACACCAGCATCCGAATATTTGGGAACGGGTTTTACAACAATTAAACCGACTTTGGAGAAGGCAGGTCAAATTCCGGTCTACGGTAGTCAAATAACAGCCTGTTGGCTTCCGATGCGCGCTCCCCTACAAAATATTCCCCTATCCCGTCAAATTCCAACCAGGGTCCCACAATATAATCGGCCTGGTCCACTGGAACTCCCATGCCGTTTCTGGCGATTTCATGGATTTTCATAAATTCCTCAAAGGCCAACTTATTGTCTCCAAACCTTCCCGCTTTGGCATTGAAAGGAACTTTTTCCCCAAGCCTGTAGGAAATGTTCATCAAGTGTCCCAATGTACAGCTATAATGGGCATCGTACATATTGCCATTAGCCATCATGGGATCATTGGCCTTACAGGCATTGATAAAACTACCAAAGGCACCCCCAGGAGTGATTTTAACTTCTTTGATGTCCACTTCCCTGGGTTGACTGCCATTATGAGACAGGTATTCACCATCCTCAAGTCTACCCCCATCTTCAAAGTAAAATTTATTGGTTACCTCCCGCTTGTAACCTTCATGGTTAACATTTCGGACATTAAAAAATACATATTGCCCGTTGGCAAATTCCGCCAGAGCAAACATGGTATTGGGGGTTTCACCCTGGTCATCCCATTTAAACCGGCCACCCATGGCCATCACTCTAACAGGGTGGGTATTGGCGACTTCATCATCCAGTGCCCAATAGGCCACATCCAACTGATGGGTACCCTGGTTATTCAATTCCCCATTTCCCACCGGCCAAAACCAATGCCAATTGTAATGGACAAGGTTTTCATGATACCGATTTATTATTGCCGGTCCTTTCCAAAGGTTCCAGTCCAAATGGTCCGGAGGATTGGTAGCAGGTTTATACCCTATACCTTCCCTGGGCTTACAGGCAAAACCATGAGACACCAGCATCTTTCCATATTTTCCTGATTTAATGTCACCAATTTGCTTGGCCCAGTCATCGCTACTTCGCCTTTGGGTGCCATGCTGAACCACTATCCCATATTTCTCAGCAGCTGCCAAAGCAATTCTTCCTTCATGGACATCGTGGCTGGCTGGTTTTTCCACATAACAGTGTTTGCCTGCCTGGGCAGCCCAGACCACCATCAGGGAATGCCAATGGTTGGGTGTAGCCACACTAATGCCATCTATGCCTTTGTCATCGAGTACACGGCGTACATCTGCTTCCCCTTTAACTCGGTTACTGTTGGTTTCGCCATCTTTTAATGCCTGTATTCGCTGGCTTAAGACATGGCTGTCGGGATCTACCAGGTAAACAATTTCCACTTCTTTATTTTCCGAAAAACCTTGGATATGGCTTTTCCCTCGACCATTTACACCACATACAGCTATTCTAAAACGGTCATTGGCGCCCATTATTGATGCGTAGGATTTGGCACTGAAGCCCATGGCTCCTATCGTTAATCCTGTTACGCCCAGGGCTGATTTTTTAAGGAACTCCCTTCTCTGTTTCATTTTTTGGGTTTATTATTTAACTGTAATCATCTCCTAAATAAAAGGCAATAACTTTATTTAATCAAATTTATCCCCATTAAATAAATGTTGGAAAGGATCAAAAATTGAGAAAAATGCCCAGAATCAATTCAATTCCCATTCTTTCCTTGATCCCTATCTGGCTAAATGGCCGTCCGGATTGGTCTTGATTTTGTCTGATGAAAAATAGGCCACCAGGATCACCGAAGCCACCTGATAAAAAATAACCAATTCTGTAAACCAGGGGCTCAACAGTTTATTGGCCATAAACCAATCCCCATAAATGTAAATATAACCCAAAACCAACATCGATTTGGACATTTCAAAAATCATGGCATTCGGGTTGCCATCCATCAACTCGGTAAAAGCATTTACAGATAGTAGCACAAAGCCACCATATATTAGTGCGGAGGTCCAACCGAGCTGCGACAAAAAAGCAAAGAGATAAATGAGTAACCCATAATTAAAAAACAACTGAACCCAAGACCATACTTTGAGACCAGTAGAGGCCTTAACATCGTATTTGTTGAACGGTTCCGTCTCTGAAATGCCATATACCGGAAACCGCTGACCCATATCAGGAGGTCTCCAACCAGTGGGCATCCACCATATCCTCCATTTATCCTTCCACCTTCGGGTATAATAGCCATCCCTTAGCATTAAAAAAAAATGCTGAAAATTAATTCTTATCGGATTCCAGGTACGTGCAGGGCGGGTTAGGCCATAAACACAGGGGACATCTGATCTTTCTTCCTGGAAGGTTCCGAAAAGCTTATCCCAGAAGATAAATATCTGACCCAGGTTTTTGTCTAAATATTCCTTGTTGATGGCATGGTGCACCCTATGGTGCGAGGGAGTGACGATGATTTTTTCAAGAAATCCCAACTTTCCAATTAACCGGGTGTGGTACCAAAATTGCAAAAACAGGTGAATGGGTACCACCACCGCAATCACTTCTAGGGGAACACCCAGGATCGCTGCTGGTAAAAATAAAAAAGTAAAATAATCAAATACCGTAGAAATGGATTGTCTTAATGCACAGGCAAGATTAAATTCTTCGCTGCTATGATGAACGACATGTCGGTTCCAAAATAAATTGATTTTATGTTCCCACCTATGGGTCCAATAACCCTTGAAATCTACAATGATGAAGGTGATCAAAAAAGTAATCCAGGTGGTGCCGATATCAAAAATGCCCAATTGCCCCACCAGCCAATCATACGTAAAATAAGCTGATAATCCGTGGTTTAAAAGAAATTACATCATGAAGCTTTCAATAGGGTGTTGATTAATTCTGAAGGGGTTTGAATCCGCGCTATTTTCTCTTCTTCCAATTCTTTGTTCAGTTCATATTCCAATTCAAAAATCAAACCAGAAACAAAAACTTTGTCCATCCTTAAATCATAGTAAAAATTAGCAGCCTTTTTCTTACCAGTAAGCGGAATACCGTACGAATGGAAAATACCAATGGCTTTCCTTAACGCTGTGATGTTTTTCATGATGTAAATTAATTGTTAAATTCAATTTCAAGACGTTGACATGGAAGGAATTGTTGTGTTAAAACCATAAATTTTAAATTAAATTTTGTTAAGCCCTCCTTTTTGGCTAAAAATAAGGTTAATTAAGCGCTGCTATTTATTTTATACCTCTTCAACTGTTAAAATAAAAAGGTTTTTTATTACAATCGATTTTGAGTAATATTCTCCATGGAATAGGCACCCAGACTTTACATTTTCCCAATTTTTTTACCTTTTTCCTTTAGCAATTTATAATTTTTCGGTGAACCGATCAGCTGAGAATGATAGATCCCCCCATGGCCACTGAACAGGTAAGCCAGCACACAGGACAAACCGATATATACTCCGGACTCCACACCAAAGAGTTCAATCCCCATCAAAGTACAAGCCAAAGGAGTATTGGTGGCACCTGCAAAAACCCCCACAAATCCCATTCCTGCCAGCAAGGCCATTGGCAGGGGGATAAACTCGGATAATGCATTTCCTAATGTGGCCCCGGTAAAAAATAAAGGGGTCACTTCTCCCCCTTTAAAACCCGCACCTAAAGTCAGGGAGGTTTTGCCAATTTTAATCAAAAAGTCGTACCAGGGCAGATTTTCTGAAAAAGCATCTACTATGGTTGGGATCCCCAGGCCGATGTATTTGGTATCACCCATCATAAAAACCAAAGCCGCAATCAGGATTCCGCCGATAAAGGGCCTAAATGGTGGATATTTTATTTTTTTTATAAATAATTTTGACCAAAAATGAGTGGATTTCGCAAAAAATCTTCCCGCAAGTCCAAAACTTATTCCCGCAGGAATGATCCATAAAATCCGCAAAATGTTTAGTTCAGGAACCATTGGAATGGCATAATGGGTATGTGGCACAGCCCAAACAATGGTGCAGATATAATCAGCAATGAATGCTCCCAAAAAGGCGGGTAAAATGGCTTCATATCTTACCCTGCCCACCACCAACCATTCCAAAGCAAATACGGCCCCTGCCAAGGGAGTCCCAAAAACAGAAGCAAAACCAGCCGCCACACCTACGGTGATTAAAATCCTCCTATTGGCATTGGAAAGAGAAAACCATTTGGTAAGCCTGTCGGCAATGGCTCCTCCCATCTGAACAGCAGTCCCCTCCCTACCGGCAGAACCACCAAAAAGGTGGGTCAAAACTGTCCCTACCAGCACCAATGGTGCCATCCTCAGGGGTATTATCTGCAAGGGATTGTAAAATTCCTCCAGTAACTGGTTGTTTCCCTTCACAACGGATGCGCCGTACCGATGGTAGGTCCATCCGATGAAAAATCCGGCAACCGGAAGTAAAGAGATGATCCAAATATTTGCTTCCCTGAAGACAGTGGCCCAATTGAGAATAATCAAAAATACCGCTGAAGCTGAACCGGCCAAAATGCCAACGATCAGTGCAATCAGCAACCATTGAGCGGTGAAATGTAAATTAGGAATAAATTCTCTCTGGAAAAATTTCCTGAAAGACAACAGTACAATGTTCCTCTTCAACATGCAAACGCATTTTTAAATCCGAATATCCGAATAAGCTACCGTACAGGGGAACCCATTGGCCCCTATTCGTTGAAGCAGGAGTCATCATCTGCACAATGCAGCGGTTTCGGTCCCATCACCAGCAATAAAGAGGGTGGCAAAAAGACCATGATCAGGTGGAACTCCATCACCCATGCGGCAAATATATTAAAACATCAATTAGAATGGTGAATTTTGCAATTTCATTCCCGTATATTTTACCAAAGCTATAGCATTCCAACCTTTTAAAATAAATAGACAGTTATCGAACAAAATATTACTATCCGGTTATAGATGGAATAATTTTTGACGTACCCGAAATAAAATTCCCTCCTTGATTTTTAATACGATGCTAGATAGATTGAATAAGAAGAAAAAAATATTGATTTCAGGGGGCTCCGGACTTATAGGCAATGAAATTACCCGATTATTAAAAGAAAGAGGAAATGAGGTTGCCTGGTTGAGCAGAAGTCCTGAAAAACAATCCCAGAAATCCTATTTTTGGAATCCTGAAGAAGTTGAACTGGACCATGAGGCCCTATACTGGTGTGATGGCATCATTCACTTGGCAGGTGCCGGTGTAGCTGAACATCGCTGGACCAATAAAAGAAAAAATGAGATTCTAAATAGCCGGGTACTTAGCAGCCGATTGCTTTTTCAGGAAATAAATGCCCTGAAAAACAAACCCAAATTTTTCATAACATCAAGTGGGGTCAGCTTTTATGGAATGGATTCCGGGGATCAATTGATGTTTGAGGGAGATCCGGCAGGTGAGGGTTTCCTTGCAGATGTGGTTAAAAGCTGGGAAGCTGAAACAGACAAAATCCAAACCTTGAACGTAAGGACGGTAATACTGAGAATAGGGATTGTCCTTTCCAAAAACGGGGGGGCCCTTCAAGAGTTAATCAAACCTCCCATAACGGCCCCTTTGGGCAATGGGAAACAATACATGAGTTGGATCCATATCCATGATCTGGCCGAAATGTTTATTCATGCCGTTGAAAATCATGGGGTATCGGGTATCTATAATGCCGTAGGACCGGTACCTGTCAGCAATAAAGTTTTGACAAAAAAAGCTTCGAGTTACGCTGGCAAACCCTATATCGGGATAGGCGTTCCTGATTTTGCCTTGAAATTGGCGCTGGGAGAAATGGCAGAAATGGTCTTGGGAGGTAATCGGGTAAGCTGCGAAAAAATGCAGGGCACAGGATTTAAATTCAAATATGGTGATCTCAATCAGGCCCTTGCCCAGATATTTCAGTAGTTTTACAGGTGGTTTGTAGGTATCCAATAAAAATTTCTATGTTTCAACCATCATATTCGTCTGTCCAACAAGAATAAATTAATTTTATTTCCATGAAAAACCATTCATTTGTTTTTATATTTTGGTTGTTGGCCATTCATGCTGGCCAAGCCCAGGAAGTTGATCTTGATTACTACCTTCCTCAGGAATTTACCTACGCAAGCCATGTTCCTACCCCCTCCTCGGTATTAGGTTTTGAAGTCGGTGAATGGCACGCCAGTCATTTACAGGTAGTTCAATACTATCGTAACCTGGCCAACAGTTCTGACAGGGTTGCCTTGATAGAATATGGTCAAACTTATGAAAAAAGGCCATTGATTATGTTGGCCATTTCCTCTCCATCGAATATCAAAAATCTTGAAAGCATCCGGAATCAACGATCCGCTTTGAGGGATGTCGGGTCAAATTTGGATGTTGAAGCCATGCCTATGGTCATGTATATGGGACATTCAGTACATGGAAACGAACCTTCGGGGGTCAATTCATCCCTTCTTTCTGCCTACCACTTTACGGCAGCAAATGAATTGGAAAGTGATTTGGAAAAGGTGGTTTTATTATTGGACCCTGCTATCAATCCTGACGGAATCAACCGGTTTGCCTCATGGGTAAATTCCAATAAGAGTGCACTTAAGAATGGGGACAGAAACAACAGAGAATTGAATGAGCCCTGGCCTTCAGGGAGGACTAATCACTATTGGTTTGACCTGAACCGGGATTGGCTTCCTGTGCAACATCCTGAATCCCGAGGGAGAATTAAACAGATCCAGGATTGGTTACCAAACATCGTTTTGGATTTTCATGAAATGCAGACAGACAGGACCTTTTTCTTCCAACCCGGCATTCCCAGCAGAAATAATCCGCTTACCCCTGCCAAAAATTATGAATTGACCGAAAAAATCGCCCAATATCATGCACGTTATTTGGATGATATCGGATCACTTTATTATTCCAGGGAAAGTTTTGATGATTATTATTATGGAAAAGGGTCCACTTATCCGGATGTTCAGGGAGCTGTGGGCATACTGTTTGAACAGGCCTCCTCAAGGGGCCATTTGCAGGAAAACATTTATGGAAAAATCTCATTTCCATTTACCGTTAAAAACCAGTTTACCGTCGCACTGTCTTCTTTTGAAGCAGCGGTGGACATGCAAGTAGAACTGAACATCTATATGCATCAATTTTACCAGGAAGCGAAAGAGGAATATGATGAAGATGAAGATAAAGCCTATATTTTTGGCTCTCAGGAGGATTATGGAAGAACTTACCATTTCGCTGATCTTATTCTTCAGCATGATATTAAGTTGTATAGCCTGGAAGAGGATGTTACCTTAAACGGGGTTCCTTTCAATGCAGGAAAATCTTTTATTGTTCCCTTGGATCAGCCCCAATATCGGCTGATCAAATCCATTTTTGAAACCAGAACCGAATTTACAGACAGCCTTTTTTACGATGTTTCTACTTGGAACATGCCCATGGCCTTCAATATGGATTTCATGGCATTAAGCAGTAAAATCCTGAACCTGGCTGAAGTAGAGGATGTCAGTGAAGGATTGGATTTTAGAAATGGTAAAATAATCGGAGGGGCCGGAGCTTACGCTTATGCCTTTGAATGGCAGGAATATTATGCCCCAAAGGCTTTGTACGAATTGATGGATAAGGGTTACCTATTAAGGGTTTCACATGAATCATTCCAAAATCAATTGGGAATTGAATTTAAGAGGGGAACGATTTTAATTGGAAAAGGAGATTCCGATAAGGATGACAATGAGTTTGTGGAAGACTTACAAAAAGTGGCTGAAAAAACCGGCATTAGCATATATGCTTTGCCCACAGGCTATGTGGAGGGGGTAAACCTTGGCTCTCCAAGTATCAGCGTTTTGGAAAAACCTTCTATTGCCATGATGGTAGACACAGGAGTAAGTAGTAGTGATGCGGGGGAGATTTGGCATCTTTTCGATCAACGGATGGAAATCCCCATCACTTTAATGCCTACCAACAGATTTGTTGGTGCAGATTTGACCCGGTACAATGTATTGGTGATGCCAAGTGGGGCTTATGGACCATGGGGGAAAGCGGGTGCGGACAAATTGCTTCAATGGGTTGAAAAAGGAGGCACCCTTATCGGACGCGGTACTGCATTAAATTGGTTGGCCGATCAGGAATTGGCTCCATTTAAATTCGAATCGCCTGCATATGAGGACAGCGTAATACAAAAAGATTATGCCGATTTCAATAATGATAAAGGATCGAAGGTAACCGGTGGATCAATTTTTAAAGCCAACCTGGACATTACAAATCCGCTGGGATATGGTTATATTTCACCTGAATTGCATGTTTTCAAAACAGGTAACCAATTTCTTATTCCTTCAAAAAACCCATATGCCAATCCCTTGGTTTATACCGATGCCCCATTGGCAAGCGGATATATCCATCCCACTAACCTGGAAACCCTCAAAGGCAAAAGTGTCATCCAGGTGGCCAGTCAAGGAAAAGGAAATATTATTGGTTTCGTTGATGACCCAAATTTCAGGGCATTCTGGTTTGGAACCAATAAATTGTTTTTGAATGCGGTTTTTTTCGGACAAACCATCGATCCTGGGTCATCAAAATAAAAACCTTTATCCGTGAAAATTTCTGAATACAGCAGCTGAAACCACATTGGGCAAACTTATAGGTCGGTAAAATTTAATATTTTTCGTTGCCATTAATATAAATTTAAAATTTATTTTATAGGAGCTTTTGATTAAATTGCCACTCTAAATGATGACTATGGCAAAAAAATTATTCCCTCTTGACAAAAATTATATATTGCATCAGGCCCAAAATGCGATAGAGGAGGAGTTGATGCTTATCATGGTAAAAGAACTTAAAAAATCTTTTCGGTCATTGTTCAATCCTTTAGGTCTGCAGGATGATACCTATATAAAAATTCAGACCAACACCGATTTCCCTTGCGAAAATTTAAGACTTATTTATCATCAGCTGGCCGGTATTTACCGCTTCAAATTTGGCTCTAACCAGTTGGAACTGCTTTTTGATGGCCGAAGCCATTTTGAAAAATACCAAGATGACTGGGCCCGGCAATTGAAAATTTGGCTTATGGAATTGGGTCAGCATGAGCGTTATGTGAAAACCATGTTAAGAATAACTTTATTGTATGATTCCAAAAGTAGGGCAACGTTTTCTGAAAATCGATGTAAGTCTTTTATCAATGAATATTTTCAACTGCAAATCATAAAAAGAAAGGGAAACCTGTTGTTGAAAACTGGTTCTTAGGTCAATTCTATTCCCTAAATTCATTCCACAGATTCCAAAACAGTTCTAAAGGAGACAAAATGACTCCCAAATTTGTCTTTGAATTCCTTGCGTAAATCTTCTGCGTATCTTCCTTGATAGCGTTCCAATTCCTCCAAGGTTTGAGCATAGAATTGAGTGGCATAATTGACCCCATCACCATTGTTTTCCTGCAACAACCGGAAAAACCTAAATTCAAAAAAAAGCCCTGTATTCATCACCTTTGGGATATGGTTACTTTTCATCCATTCAATGAATTCATCCTCTTTTTCCTCATCAATATTAATGGTTACGTTGTACAATATCATATCTTCAGCGATTTTAATATTCCTGATTTGGTCTAGCCTATCAAAATAATCCCTCAAATTTAAACAAAATGAAAAATTAGGCCATTGTTATAAATTATCACTAAAATTGTACCGAAAATCCGGAAGGACGCTAAAGATCATGCAAAACCTTTTCAAAAAAACAACCCTGACCTCAAAAAACAAAAAATTTCAGGCGAAAATTGTCATCGTGGTCTTACACTTGGTAGGCATAATTGGGTTAAGTTGGGATTTCAGCAGACCATTATTTCAATGGATGACACCTTTTCACCTATTGATCACTACAGGAATCTTACTGGCATTTCATAGAGACTGGAATCCAAAGTTTTGGCTTTTTGTCTTCCTGGCCTTTATTTTGGGCATGGTTGCTGAAATTATCGGTGTAAATACCGGTATGGTATTCGGATCGTATCATTATGGAAAGGCACTTGGGGTACAGGTTTTTGGAGTCCCTTTAATGATTGGTGTCAATTGGTTCCTTTTGGTTTACCTTACAGGAGGGGTATTCGACAGGATCATACGAAACGACCTGCTTGCTGCCTTTGCCGGAGCGATACTAATGGTCCTAATGGACCTTAATATGGAACCGGTGGCCGTCAAACTGGATTTCTGGAAATGGGAGCATCAGGAAATACCCATCTCCAATTATTTGGGATGGTTGATGACCGCCTTTCTCATCCAATTAATATACAGAAAATCAAAATTCATAAAATCCAACCCCTTGAACTCCCTCATCCTGGTTAATTTAATTGCATTTTTTCTGTTTCTCTCCTTAATACTGTGAAAAAAAAACATTTTCGAGAAACCAAAGTTAAGAACAAGATGCTAGATGCCCTTTTATATATTATTATTGGTTTTGTGGCCATGGAGGTCTCCGGATGGTTCATCCATAAGTACATCATGCATGGGCCCTTATGGAATATCCATCAAAGCCACCATCGACATACCAAAGGTTATTTTGAAATGAATGATCTTTTCACCCTCTTTTTTGGAAGCATTGCTATAATACTGATATTCCTGGGCCTAGCAGAATTTGATTATAGGTTTTGGCTGGGAATAGGAATAACCACTTACGGGCTAAGCTATTTTTTACTACACGATATTATGATTCACAGAAGAATACAATACTTCAAAAAGCCCAAAAAAGGATATTTGGCGGGTATTTTCAGAGCACATCAGGCCCACCATTCTTCCAAAGAAAAGGAAGACGCTGTTTCTTTTGGGCTTTTTTTTGTTCCTTTTAAGTATTTTAAAAAGAAATAAAATGAAGTATTATTCTATAAAGGATTTAGAACAATTATCCGGCATCAAGGCCCATACCCTGAGGATTTGGGAACAAAGGTATAAGATCCTGAAACCCAAAAGAACAGAAACCAATATCAGGTATTATGATGACGATGACCTAAAATTGATTTTAAATGTCGCTTTGCTCAATGATAATGGTTTTAAAATAAGCAAAATTGCCAAGTTGAATACTGAGGACATTAAATCCGAAATATTGAAGATGACAGATAGGTCATTTAAATATGATGATCAAATTCATTCCCTTATTATTGCCATGGTGGAGCTGAATGAGGAACAGTTTGAAAAAATTATATCAACGAATATCCTAAAAATTGGATTTGAATTGACCATGATCAATATCATTTATCCATTTTTATCAAAAATCGGAATTTTATGGCAAACTGGAAGTATTCACCCTGGTCAAGAGCATTTTATCAGTAACCTGGTAAGGCAAAAACTTATTGTCGCCATTGATGGCCAAATGTATTCGAATGGTGGGAAGAAATTCCTTTTGTTTTTACCGGAAGGAGAGCTTCACGAAATATCATTACTATTCACCTCCTACCTTTTAAAATCCAATGGGCATAAGGTTTATTATTTAGGACAAAATACCCCGGATGAAGATCTTAAAGCGGTATATGAGTTTCATAGGCCGGATTTTATATTAACTGTCATTACCACTTCTCCCCCTGCAGAATTCGTCCAGACTTATTTGAATTCATTAAGCAATTGGTTTCCCGAAAGTGAAATATTGGTTTCAGGATACCAGGTCTTGGGACAGGATCTAAAAATACCTCACAACATGCATGTGCTGCATTATTTAAAAGACATCAAAGAATACTTGACCAAATTTGTCAATGTTGCCGGTTAAAATTTTTTCCCATTCCTCCCTGCTTCCTCAAGATCTATTCCAAGTATTTTAAAAAAGCCCAATAAAAGCTCTTGGATACTTATTTAACGATATGAATTTTACTAAATAATTGAATTCCGAAATCAATCCAAACCCAAGAAATCCACTTCAAACACCAAAATTGAATTTTCGGGTACTCTGGGCACTTCATCACTATCCCGGTAAGCATAGGGAGAGGGTATGATGATGGTAGCTTTGGAACCGCTCCTCAACCTTTTAAAGCCGGTACTAAATCCATCTATAGCACCGCCCTGACTGGCAGGAAGATCCACATAAAAAGAGAAAATATCATAATTACGGTCTTCATCGAATACATCATGCTCGATGGCTACATCCTCCAGGTTGGTGTCAAATACGGTACCATCCAACAAATATCCGGTGTAATTGGTATATACCACATTTCCCGACAGCGGTCTGGACCCTATCCCTTCATCCTGTACAATGACAACTACCCCAGAAGGATCGTGAATCCGATACAAGCTATCAAAATCAGCGGTTTCCAGGTATGCGTCAATTTTTTCCCTGTCAATGGCCAGGTTCCCTTCCCTATCGTAAACCGGACCACCAAATCCGCCGAGTTGGTCATCACAGCTTAGGGACAAAAAACCGGTGATTAGGAAAAGGAATAAAGTTTGGATTTTCATATAATGACTGTTCAACATTTATTGTTCAAAAGGGGCATTTTCAACCAAATCCATTTCAAAAATCAAAACCGAGTTGGCCGGAATCGGTCCTGATTTATTATTGCCATAGGCATAAACAGAAGGAATCAACGCAGTTACCTTTTCCCCTTCTTTCATTCTGGACAGCGCCCAATGCCAACCCTCTATAACATTGGAAACACCCAAAATCACTCCGTAGGGTTCATAATTCCGGGAGGGATTGTGCATATCATTATCCCTGGCTACCTGTTCAATAGAAGTGTCAAATACAGTCCCATCCAGAAGCATACCGGTATAATTCACCTTTAAGGTATCCTTGACCGCAGCAAGCTCCCCTTCTTCCACCACTTCTGTAAACAACAGAACGATTCCGGTCTCCCCCACAGTTTCTTTCCTCATGTATTCATTTTCTACAGTCTCGACATAATCCTCGATTTTTTGTAAATCCTGAATCAGTACAGCGTCGAGGTTTTCTTCTTCCGAAATACAGGAAACAAAGCTTAGGGCCATCATAGACAGCCCTAAACCCAATGCATGTTTTTTCATTTTCCTACTTTAATATTACTCCAAAAAGAATAGTTTATCTATTCTGCTATTTTTGAACATCAGTCACTTCAACATCAAAAATCAAAATGGAATTTGGCTTGATCACTTCTCCCCGCTGGCTGGGACCATAGGCCAAAGTTGAGGGTATAAGAAATTTGGCTTTTGAGCCGTTTTTCAATAATTGCAGTCCTTCATCCCAACCAGGTATAACCATGCCTTGTCCCACGGCAAAGGTAAAAGGTTCATAGGGCCTTTCCTCATTATAAGTATTGGATTCCTTTGCTTTACTCTCCAAACTGGTGTCGAACACCGTTCCATCCATGACATAACCGGTATAGTTCACAGAGATTTTATTACCTTGTTCTACCTTTTCCCCATCCCCTTCTTCTTCTATGACGTAAAACAGACCCGATTCTGTCCTGTCTGCCTCCAGATTATTTTCGGAAATATAATTTTCAATGGTTTTAATGTCGTCTTCCAACTTAGTTTCTGCTTCAGCAGCCTGCTTTTTTTGTTGTTCGGCAACCAAATCATTAAAGTAATCTTCAAAAATTTCTTCTTCAACGACGTTAATTACCCCAATATTAATGGTCACCCTGTCATCATTTTTCAAAAATGGAGGAACCCCTTGGGCAGTAAATATTTGTTCCGCAGTGGCGTTGATCTCGATGCTGTCCCCATTGTTGAGATTAAGAAATATTTCATCTATACCTGTTCTTGTTTCAGCCGTATCACTGTGTTGCAAATAGGGTGGAATAGGCTGATCATAACTGGAAATAAATACGGAGTCAGAGGATGTTTTGGCAATAAATTGGTACAAAACAAAATCTCCGTCTTTGGTTTTATCATTCCCTTCATTGATATATTTATATTCTATTCCGTCAGAAGTGGTTTTCTTCTTTTGACAGGAGTAAAACATGGTGCTGATCACTATGACCAAGACACCCAAAATTAAGCTATTGATTCTTTTCATCTGCTAATTCTAATTGATTGAATAAAATATGTTTGTTTTCTTTAATTAATTTCTGGAACCGATCTATGGTTTCTTCAAGAGACAATTCAGAAATGCCCCCAGAGGCATTTTTATGCCCACCTCCTTTAAAATAAGATGCTGCAAATTTATTGATAGAGACATCTTCTGATGATCTAAAGGAAATTTTCACCTTTTCTTTGCCTTCGGTAAAAAGGGCTGCAATTTTAATTCCATCCAATGAAAGTGCATAATTGACCAATCCCTCTGTATCCCCGGTTTGAGAATTGTACTTCCTCAGGTCCTTTTTGCTGATTCCAAAAAAGGCAGTATTCAGTTCAGGTAAAATAGTCAATCTTCTGGTTAGGGCAAATCCCAAAAACTTCAGCCTATCCACGGAATAGGTATCGTAAATCAAACGGGAAATTTTGGCGTTATCCGCACCCAAACCGATTAACTCTGCCGTTACTAAATGAATGTTTTTACTAGTATTCGGATGTCTGAATCCACCGGTATCCGTCATAATGCCCGCATAAAGGCATTCCGCCATATCCTTATCGATCAGCTTTTTATCACCTACCTGCACAATCAGGTCATAGAGTAATTCACAGGTGGCTGCTGCAGAGCTACTACAAAATTTTAAATCCGCAAACTCTTCTGGGTCCTGATGATGGTCAATGTTCACCTTAAATGCTTTGGACGCTCTTATGGGTTTTCCCAAATCATGCAAGCGGCCTAAGCTGGAGAAGTCCAGGCCAAAGATTAAATCTGCATTGGAAACCAGGTCTTTCACCAATTCTTCATTTCCGGGAGCTTCATAATTAATCACATCCTCATTGCCTTTCATCCAACTTAAAAAAGAAGGATAATCCGACGGGGTTACCACTGCCACCTCATGGGATTTCTTTTTCAGATAGTTGGCCAAAGCCAATGAAGAACCCAAGGCATCGGCATCTGGTTTATGATGGGTGGTGATAATTATCTTTTTTGGCGAAGCTGAGGAAATTTTTTCTTTAAATAGATCTAATTTCTGCATGAGTAATTTTTAACTTCTGCGTTTCTAAAAAAACACAAGCCCCAAAGTTCAGTATAATTTTCTGAAAATCCCAATTCCTTATTAATCCCAGGTTGAATAGCGATTCAACACAATTTGCTTGATCACCTCGGACTTTCAGGTAAAAGCACTAATTTTACCACCAAATCGAATTTCAACTTAGATTGGCAATTAAATTTTATCTTATGGCTAGTAACAAAACCTTTACAATGATCAAACCTGATGCTTTCAGTGCAGGGAATTCAGGGGCAATTTTAAAAATTATTGAAGAAGCGGGATTTAAAATCAGCGCTTTAAAAACTACCCATCTCAACAAGACCCAAGCCGGAAAGTTTTATGCCGTTCATAAAGAAAGACCTTTTTACAATGACTTATGTACTTATATGTCTTCCGAACCAATCATTGCGGCCATTTTGGAAAAGGACAATGCAGTAGAGGATTTCAGAAAACTTATCGGAGCCACCAATCCTGCGGATGCGGCCGAAGGTACCATTAGAAAATTATTTGCCACTTCCCTAGAGGCTAATGCGGTCCATGGATCTGACTCTGATGAGAACGCCGCGATAGAAGGAGGGTTTTTCTTTAATGAATTTGAAAAAATCGGATAAACTCCCCAATCGACATGGTCTTTTCTGCGGCCATGTCGATTCAATTTTTATGAAATTTTAACATTTACTTAACTTCGATCCCGCCAATTTTGATATTTTCATCCTGATAAAATAATTTAAATTTTTCCCGTAAAGGCTATTTTTACCTCAGTATTTTTTTTTAATTCTGGTGAAAATTTATCTTTACCAGGATTACTGGGAACTCTTTCATCGTTGTGATCTGGAAGAGGCTGAATATTACCTGGACAAAAGAGCTGAGCAAGGGTTCAATGTGGTGCAGGCGGTAGCTCTTGCAGAAATCGATGGTCTGAATACCCCCAACCCAATGGGGGAAACACCTTTAATTAATAATGACCCCACCCAACCCAATCCTGCCTATTTTGACCACGTGGATGACATTATCAATATGGCTGCCCAAAAAGGGATTTACATCGCCCTGCTGCCTACTTGGGGAGATAAGGTTTTTACCCATTCCTGGGGGAAGGGACCTGAAGTTTTTGATCCGGAAATTCCTTTTCCAAGGGAACGGTTCCAAAGTCAGGTAAAATGGCCTTTCTTCCCCCTACTTCAGGAGGTAAAGGACACGATTGGGTACTTATATTGGATGCCGAATAGATCTCTGAATACAGCAATCAGGCAGTGAAAAATTCACCAGCAAAGGGAATTTCTGTTTAGTCACAAGGACCTTTTGACCAGCTTTTCAGCCCTGCATGCCCTGCAGAGCAGGCATTTCCATAGGTTTTTCCATCACAACCGCATACAGGGTTGTACTCCATGGTACATATTCCTTCAGGATTGATTTTGTCAGGGTCGATACAGCTGGTTTCCATAACTTCGCGAGGTTGTATTTCTTCACATTGGAACCCCATCGCTAAAATCAATCCAAGTGCAAAGACCGTCTTTTTCATCATTTAACAATTTTAATTTATACGCCATTTACTTATTGCTGAGACGAAATAAATCATCAAAATGCTACAAAGAGAAGCCTTTTTATTCATTGGTCTTTTTTTTGAAAAACACCTGCCGGATCCACCTAGGTAAAAATATCGCTCCTAAAATAAGGTAAGGATAATAAGAAAACATTCGCCATAATATACTGGTGACAAAGGTATAGTTTGTCAGAAATTCATTGAAAAACTGGGCAAAGAAAAACTCTGCCGTACCACTGCTGCCCGGTGTAGGACTGATCATCATCACAATCCACATGATAATCTGTCGGGCAAATACCACTATATGATCAAAAACCGTCAAAGATTCATAGGCGGAAACCAAAGCATTTAGCATAAAATACCTGGATGACCAAATAAATATAGTGGTGCCGACGATCAATAGCCAGTATTTAAGGCTTTTCCCCTTTAATTCCCGGCTGGCATCTATAATTTGATCGCCATACATATGGGCCTGATATTTCCATTTTTTTAACATCTTAATGGAAAAAAGTTTCAACAACATCCATTTGAACACCCTTGGTCTATAAAATAAAGCCAGGGCCATTAATAATGAATAAATAGTATATAAAGAATAACTGACCCAAAACAGGTATTCCAAACTCGAACCCAACCGTACCTCCAAGACCCGGCTATCGGGAAAAATATGACCTTGTGCCAGAAACAAAATGATAGGAGCCCCTATCACAAAAAACAGGTTGTCCAAGATGGCCGTCAACATGGTGAAAGCAAGGGCCTTACCCAAAGGAATCCCCTCCTTATGGAGAATAAAGACGGCAACGGCAGTACCGCCTACAATGGAAGGGGTAACCGCAGAAGCAAATTCCCACAAAATGATGACATATAAAGCCCTACCCCAGGTAAGGTGATGGTCGGTAATTTCCCTGATTCTGAAAATATAACCTGCATCCCGCATGACAATAAATAAAAAAGCCAGAATAAGGGAAAAGGCAGAAGCGTCGAATACGCCTTTCAATGTCTGTGAATTGACGGTGGGATCAATATAGAACATAAAAAAAACGATTCCCAGACCAATCAAGACAGGTACCCAAACCTTATTGGGATTTAAGGTTTTAAAAATTTCCTTATTGTCCAATTTCATAAATCCTCTACAGGTATAACTGCTAACCTTTCCACCCAAAAATTATTAAACCCTTCCCCGATTTTTATGGTCACCATTGCAAGTTGCAGCAATTCCAAAATGGCCAAAAATGTATAAATGATAAAAATTTTTTCTGGTTTGAATTTGATAAAATCCGTGAAAGGAACCATTTTCTTGTCTTTCAATGTATCCATGACCAATTCCTTTTGTTGTTCAATGGTATAAGGGTACTGAATGACCGTATGTTTGGTTTCGTCACTTCGGGAGGCATATTTGGTCAAGACTTTCTGATAAACCTTTAAAAGCTTGTAAAGGTCCAGATCCTGCATTTCTGCATCTACCTGATCTGGATTGGACAGGCTTTTTAGTTCGTCTTCAACATTCCCTCTTTTGTGCATAGACATCCTCAGCTCTTCCAGTCCCGATAATTCCCCAATCACAGATTTGTATTTTTTATATTCCAGTAAATGCCGAATGAGTTCCTCTCTGGGATCAATTTCCTCACCATCTTCATTCAATTCTGGCCGGGGCAATAACATTCTGGATTTGATTTTCATCAATGTAGCAGCGAAAAGAATGAATTCACTGGCTACCTCTATTTCCATCCGCTCTAAATGGTGAATATAATCAAGGAAATCATAAGTGATTTTAGATATGGGAATATCATAAATATCCAATTCATCCCGCTCTATAAAGAACAGCATCAGATCAAAAGGTCCCTCGAACAAGGGTAATTTGATTTCAAAACTCACGGGATACAATTATTTTTTGTTAATTTTGTCAATCTTACTTGGGTTCAAAGATATCATATATCTTTTTATTTCAATAGGCATGTGAATAAATTCCTATTACCTCATGGATAGGAGATTATTTATTACTAATATTAAACATAATCCAGCAATTGAGGTTATTAATTTTTATAAAGACTTCGTGAAAATGCAAATAGAACCTGGAAATCTGCTCAGAAAAATTCACCAACCAGATGATCTAAAAAACTTCGGAAAAGATCAATTGGTTCAAATATGTGATGAATTAAGACAATTCATCATTGATCACGTATCTGTATATGGAGGTCATTTCGGAGCAGGTTTGGGAGTAGTGGAATTGACTGTCGCCCTTCATTATGTGCTCAATACGCCTGATGACCAGTTGATTTGGGATGTAGGCCATCAGGCCTACGGTCATAAAATTTTAACCGGCCGAAGAGAAGCATTCCATACCAATCGTCTATATAAGGGTTTATCGGGTTTCCCTAAAAGAAAGGAAAGTGAATTTGATGCATTCGGAGTAGGGCATTCCAGTACGTCTATATCTGCAGCATTGGGAATGGCAATGGCCTCCAAATACAAAGGGGAACACCATAGGCAGCATGTTGCCGTGATTGGAGATGGGGCATTGACCGGTGGAATTGCATTTGAAGCCATGAATCATGCCGGAGTCTCTGATACCAATTTACTGATTATCCTTAACGACAACTGTATGTCCATAGACCCTAACGTAGGGGCCTTAAAGGACTATTTAACAGATATTACCACTTCGCACACTTACAATAAGGTCAAAGACGAAGTCTGGAACCTTTTGGGGAAAATAAGTAAATTTGGATTCAGCGCCCAAGATGTGGTGTCCAAAGTGGAAGGCGCCATCAAGTCCACCTTGTTAAAACAAAGTAATCTTTTTGAATCCTTGAATTTAAGGTATTTTGGGCCTGTAGATGGCCATGATGTTAATCATTTGGTAGAAATTCTCAATGATTTGAAAGACATTCCCGGACCTAAAATTTTACATTGCATCACCGTGAAGGGAAAGGGTTATGGCCCTGCTGAAAAAGACCAAACCAAATGGCATGCTCCGGGGAAATTTGACAAAATAACCGGGGAAATAGCCAAAAAAATACCTATTAATCCCCAAGCTCCCAAATACCAGGATGTATTTGGGCATACTTTGGTGGAATTGGCAGAAAAAAACAAAAGCATCGTTGGCGTCACCCCTGCCATGCCCTCAGGTTCATCCATGAATATTATGATGGAGGCTTTTCCTGAACGATCCTATGATGTAGGAATTGCTGAACAACACGCCGTTACATTTTCTGCCGGATTGGCGACTCAGGGCTTAGTTCCTTTCTGCAATATTTACAGCACTTTTATGCAAAGAGGCTATGATCAGGTGATCCACGATGTATGTCTCCAGGATCTTCCGGTGGTTTTTTGCCTGGACAGGGCTGGTTTCGCTGGCGCTGACGGCCCTACCCACCATGGCGCTTATGACATCGCCTTTTTCAGATGCATCCCCAATCTAGTTGTCAGTGCCCCTATGGACGAAGAAGAGCTCCGGAACCTCATGTTCTCAGCAAGTACCCATAATGGACCCTATTCTATCCGCTATCCCCGTGGTCAGGGAGTAATGCCTGACTGGAAACGTAAAATGAGAAAAATACCCCTCGGACAGGGAAGGATTATCCATGAAGGCGAAGATATCGCTTTATTGACCATTGGTCATATTGGTAATTATGCCGTCAAAGCCACTACCATACTCCAGGCTTCGGGTATCAATCCGGCCCATTATGACATGCGGTTTGTCAAACCCCTGGACGAAGCATTGCTTCATGAAGTTTTTGGGAAATTTAAAAAAATTATCACCGTGGAGGACGGATGCATCATGGGTGGATTTGGGAGCGCTGTGTTGGAATGGATGGTAGATCATGACTACCAGGCCAAGGTTAAAAGATTGGGAATACCGGATGAGGTCATCGAGCATGGGGAGCAAATTCAATTACATAAAGAGTGTGGTTTTGATCCGGATGGCATTGTAAGTGCTGTTAAGGAAATGAGCCAGGCTAATAAAGCCGAAAAAATAAAAAATTGATAAAATATAATGATATTGGAAAAGGCAAAGCCGTAGTACTGGTCCATGGATTTTGCGAAACCAAAGAGATATGGAAAGGAATGGCCAATTCCCTTTCCAAAAACTTTAGGGTGGTTTGTCCCGATTTGCCTGGCTTCGGCGAAAGTCCTTTGCCTCATGAATACTTTGACTTGAAGCAGGTTGCTTCCATGCTGGAAATATGGCTTTCCAAACTTGAAATTATTTCTCCTGTGGTCATCGGTCATTCTTTGGGAGGCTACATTGCCTTGGAAATGACGGCCAATATGAATGCTGGATTGGCCGGATTAGGGCTTTTACATTCATCTGCCTTTGCAGATGACGGAGAAAAAAAAGCTGTCAGGAATAAAACCATAAAATTTGTCGAAAAAAACGGGGTGGAACCCTTTATCAGGTCCTTTATTCCTCCATTATTCGCAGAAAACAACCGGTTGCCCTGCAGCGATAAAATTGAAAGTCTCATCATGTCAGGTTTAAAGGTCAAAAAAAGCAGCTTAATTGCCTATACAAAAGCCATGAGAGACAGGGTGGATAACCTGGATACTTTGAAAAATTTCCAAGGAAAAAAATTATTGATCTGTGGAGAAAAAGATCCTGCTGTCCCTTTGGAAGTAAGTAGAAAACACAAAGATGCTGTGAACCATTTTCTGGAAATAGAAGATTGTGGTCATATGGGAATGTTTGAAAAGAAAGACCTGGTCCTAAAAGCTTTGCTTTCCTTTTTAGAAGCGGTCCCAGAGTAATTAAAACCTGATTTCAATAAGTTGCCCTACCTCCTGAAATATCAAATACAAAGCCTGTATTGAAGCTGGCTTCCTTGGATAAAATCCACGCGGAGATGGAGGCTACTTCTTCCACTGTCCCCAACCTCTTCATGGGAATTTTGGATGTCATATAGGCCAATTGTTCGGGAGCAGTATCCTCATTCATGGGGGTCCTGATCACTGCAGGTGCCAAACCGTTGATGGTGATACCGGTTTCTGCGAATTCTTTGCCTAAAGCTTTCACCAATCCAATCACACCTGCCTTGGTGGCAGAATAACCAACCATGTTGGGATTTCCTTCTTTACCAGCTATGGAAGCAATCAATAAAATTCTCCCATAGTGATTTTCCACCATCCATTTTAGGGCATACTTACAGGTAAGGAAAGAACCCCTTAGGTTAACGGCATATATCTTATCAAAATCCTCAGTGGGATAATCGGTGATTTTAGTCTGGGTAGGCCCCACTATTCCTGCAGAATTGACCAAAATGTCAATCTTGCCAAAATCTGCCACTACTTTTTGAAAGGCGGACGCCACTGCTTCTTCCTGTGAAATATCCACGGAATAGACTTCCACCTGGATTCCCCTTTTCTGCCATTCTTGTTTGATTTGTTGGAGTTTTTCCATCTTAAGGTCCCATAGGGCTACCCGGGCCCCTTCTTTGGCCAATTTTTCGGCAATTCCTTTTCCAATTCCATCTGCAGCACCCGTAATTACCGCCACTTGATCTTTAAATCTTAATGCCATTTTGTTTTGATTGGTACACCATAAATAAATTAAAAGTACAAAATAGTGAAGACTTTCGAAAGAAGGTCAAAAAAATACTGAATTTATATTTACATAAAAATACTTTTTAAATGTAAAAATATGTATGATAAATTTTTATGACCATTTTTATTATTTTTTCAATTTATTAATAAATATTTTTCATTAAATTTCAAAATATTAAACTTGTAAAAGACCATAGGTTTATCTTCTTTCCAACAGAGGTATTTTTCAAAACAACCACCATTTAATGTTTGAATGATAGGACCTTGACAGGTTTTTTAATGAAAGGGTGATTTTCCCGTTTTGCATCTATCATTCCATTAAGTAAGGTGGGTGAAACTGGGTTGATCATTAATATAAAATTGTTTAACAACCCAGATATTTAATAAACAAACCAAAAATCAAACAAATGGAAGAATTTATCGGAACATTAAAGCTATTTGCAGGAAATTTTGCTCCCAGAGGATGGGCATTTTGTCATGGACAATTGCTGCCCATTAACAATTATTCGGCAGTTTTCTCCTTATTGGGGACCATGTATGGAGGGGATGGACGAACCAACTTTGCCCTCCCTGATTTAAGGGGTAGGGTTCCTGTGGGATTCGGGCAGGGCCCAGGCCTGAGCAATTACCAACAAGGTCAAACCGGTGGCCAGGAATCCACCACCCTAACTCAGGGAAATATGCCCTCACATAATCATTCAATTGCAGTAAGCAGTACTGATGGCTCTTCCAATAATCCTTCCGGCAAATACCCCGCACAAGCGGTGGTTCAGGTTGAAAGGGGTGCCCCCAACTTACCCGTCAATTCCTATGGAGATTCAGGCAATGCTACTTTGGCCCCTCAATCGGTAGGTAATGCCGGTGGTAACCAACCATTTGAAAACAGGCAACCCTATTTGGGCCTGAATTATATCATTTGTTTAGAGGGAATATTTCCTTCCAGACAATAAGAATTAATCCCAAATTCATATTGGGGAGATCAAAATTCGGGTAACCTCTACGGATGGATGCCTGAATTTTGATCTAACCTGCCTTGGATAAGATCATATATATTTCAAATTATAAAACTTTTTCCAAAACCACTTTTTAAGCGGCTTTGCCTATTTACTTCAAAAAAAGAAATGATGAAAGCAAATTTACCCAAATGTCTACTTCTTTTTAGCATTTCATGGATACTGGGGGCCCACCCTTCTATGGCCCAGACTACCATCAATTTTAATGAGCTCACCAATTATCTATCCACTTTTGGGGAAACCTACGATAACAGTGGTTTCAGGTTTACAGTAGTCAAATCAGGAACGGCAACTGCAGGCTCCGGAGTAAAAGCAAATGAAAGCGGGGGATTTGGAAGCTCTGTGGCCTTAAGTGACTCAAATTTTGAAATTGGAGGCATCACAGCCTGGACCATAAAAAGAGTGGATGGAAATTCTTTTCAATTTATCAGTATTTATTTACAGGAAGGCGGCGTAGGTGCCTCTGCCAGCGGTACTGTCAAAGCCTACAAAAATGGTCTACAAATAGGAAGCGCGGTCAATACCACCTTTAATTCTGCCTCTAGCGGTCTAAAGGATTTTTCCGGGAATCCTGACTTTTTTGATGTGGATGAAATCAGGATTGAAGCCGCAGATATTTATTTCTATTTAGACCATGTAACCCATGGTCCATCCTTAATTGTGGGCGATGAAGATCCTCCGGAAGTCACAGGCATTGTGGTCCAGGGCAACCCACCAACTACCTCTTCTTCTGTAATATTTGCCGTGAATTTCTCCAAAAATGCACTAAATGTCACTGCAGATGATTTTGAATTGACCACCGCAGGCACCACAGGTACCATAGGAGCCGTTTCTGGTTCCCTAAGTAATTATGAGGTTACCGTAAACGATCTGGCAGGGGAAGGTACCATCCGGTTGGATTTAAAAAGTGGTACCAATATTACCAATGAAGATGATTTTTCCGGGGTGCCCCCATTCACCTCAGGTCAATTGCACACGGTCAGCCCTTGTTTTACTGAGAACTTTGAAAGTGAAACCGATGGTGGATTTACTTTCAGCGGAAACGGTCAGGACTTTTCCCTAAGTACTGGCATGGAAGTCGAAAGCAGATTTGGATTTGGGGCGGGCAGTTCCAACAGGTACCTCCAAAACAACAATTCGGAAGGCACTTTTTCTATCTCCTCTGCTGATTTATTTACCATGAATACCGTGGACATTTTTCTTTCTGACCTTTCCAACGGAGATAACCCCACTGCAAATGGCAGTTTGACCATAAAGGGTAGAAAGGAAGGAATTGAAGTCTTTTCAATCAACAAAACCAGCGGTTTCCCGACCAACACCACCGTCAATAGTGGATTTTTCACCCTAAACTTCACTACGGATGGAAATGAAAATTACAGAAATGCCAATATCGATGAGTTGGAGTTTACCATTGCCGATGGCTTTCTGGAATTGCTGATCGACAATTTTAACTTTTGTGAGGAAGCATCCGATATAGACAGCCAAGCTCCAGCCGTTCAACGGATCATCATCACAGGAAACCCCGCCTCAACTGCCAGTTCTGTAAATTTTGAAGTGCTGTTTGATGAGAATGCCAACAATGTAAGCCTGGATGATTTCAGCCTATCCACCACAGGCACGGCTACAGGTAATCTGAATAACCTATCAGGCTCCGGCAACACTTATCAGGTTACTGTCGAGGAAATAACAGGAGAAGGCTCCATTCAACTTCGCTTGATTGGCGGTACCAACATTGCGGATGATTTGGGCAATAACGGACCATTTGAGTTTCTCACTGGCGCTTACCATTTAGTCGGTTCCTGTTTTATAGAAACTTTCGAGGATGAAACCAATGGCGCTACCGGTTTTGCAGGCAACGGGAAGGATTTTACCCTCACCGGAACCTGGGAAATAAAAAAACAGGATAGATTTGGTGCCAATGCCTCAGATTACTTTTTGGAAAATAACGGTTCAGGCCCCGGCAATTACACAATTAATTCCATAAGTTCTCCGGTCGCTTTCAGACAAGTGGCCCTTTACCTTTCTTCTTTTGCTTCCGGGATAGAACCCACCAATGATGGTACCCTTATCGTAATCGGTAAACTGGATGGCACCGCACTTTACAGCATTACGAAAAACAGTGGGTTTCCGGATTCATTTGGCTCAACCGCAGGGTTTTTTACTTTGGATTTTGCTTCTGACGGTTTGGAGGATTTTTCTGAGGTCTATGTGGATGAACTGGAATTCCAACTCGGTAGTAATTTTTCCTTTATTGCTTTGGACAACCTGGAATTCTGCTCTGATGTAACCCCTCCCGCCGGATATAGTGCAATGATCGACCAAAGCACCATTGACTTGGATAACCAGACAGCGATAAGCTTTACCCTTTCAAATGCGGAAGTCGGCACAACTTATAATTATGTATTCACCAGTGACGAAGGAGGCACGCCAGTTACCGGTTCAGGAAATGTCACAGCAGAAGACCAACAAGTACCGGACCTGGATTTAAGTGGGTTGGAAAATGGAACGATTACTTTAACGATAACCCTTACTGACCTTTCCGGCAACGATGGAGAGGAAGTAACCGGTACCGCCGAAAAATCAGTAAATAATTCTCCATTGATATCCCCGAACCTGTTTAGAGGACCTGATTATCAGGAATTAGGGACACCTATCCAATTGGCCAGTGGCATTACCATTTCCGACCCGGATGGAGATAACCTGGTAAAAGCCACCATCAGGTTTGTGGCTCCCCAAAGGTTGGACGGGGATGTGTTGGTCATTCCCGACCCAAGCCCCTATACCCTCACTGTGATTAATGAGGATGAATTTATCCTTGAAGGTACGGGAGATGCCGCCACTCTCACAGCAGTACTTCAAACTTTGACCTTCAGTTCCACATCCAAGGATCCTACCAATGCAGGAGACAATACAGAAAGGTGGATTGCGGTTACGGTGGAGGATGAAAATGGGGCCGTTTCTACCCTTGCAAATACTTCCCATAATATTGAATTAGGAATTTTAGCCACCAATGATGTTCCGGAAATTACCTTACCCGGTATGCAGTCTATGGTAGAAAATGAAGGGTTGGAATTCAATGTTGCCAACGGTAATCCAATAAGTGTTTTTGATGTAGATGCAGGAACCAATAATTTGGAAATCAGCCTGACCTCAACCGAAGGCACCATATCCACCAATGGTACGGCTGGATTGAATTTCATTACAGGAGATGGTACGGAGGATGTAAACATGGTGTTCACAGGATCCCAAACCAATATCAATCAGGCCCTGGAAGGCCTTACCTTTCTTCCAAATGCAGATTATGTTGGACCTGCTTCTATTCAACTAACAGTGGAAGATCAAGGGAATACCGGATCAGGGGGTGCGCTATCTGCTACCGAAACCATTTCAATCGATGTTGTGGCGGTTTTCACAGTTGAAACCCAAAACATATTGGTTGACCTGGATGTGAATGGACAAGTAAGCATTTCTCCCGAAGACGTTTTCCTAAGTTCGAACCAGGGTAACCTTACCCTTGCTTTGGATATCAGCACTTTCGATTGTACAAATATTGGCCCCAATACAGTGACCTTGTCTGCCACCAATGAAAGTGATGACATCGCTACATCAGAAGCAACCATAACCGTTAGGGATAATATCCAACCTGTGGTTATCACACAAAACATCACCGTACAGCTTGGTGCTGACGGCAATGCCGAAATCACACCCGATTTGGTGGACAACGGATCCAACGATGCTTGCGGTATCGCCGATCTGGAACTGGACATCACCCAGTTTGGCTGCGGGGATTTCGGGGATAACACCGTCACACTTACTGTTACTGACAACAACGGAAACACTGCAGCAGCTCAAGCTACGGTTACCGTGGAAGACAATGTGGCTCCTGTAGCATTGGCCCAGAACATTACTGTCCAACTGGATGCCGATGGAAATGCAGAAATCACCCCAGATATGGTAAACAACGGGTCCAGTGATGCTTGCGGCATCGCCAATCTGGAGCTGGACATCACCCAGTTCGGCTGCGGGGATATTGGGGACAACACCGTTACCCTCAACGTTACCGACAGCAATGGTAACACCGATTCTGCACTAACAACCGTTACGGTGGAAGACAATTTGGCTCCGGTGGCACTGGCGCAGAATATTACCGTCCAACTGGATGCAGTGGGCAATGTCGAAATCACCCCTGATATGGTGGACAATGGGTCCAGTGATGCTTGTGGCATCGCCAACCTGGAACTGGACATCACCCAATTCGGCTGCGGGGATATTGGGGAAAACACCGTAACACTAACTATTACCGATAACAATGGGAACACTGCCTCTGCCCAAGCAACCGTTACGGTGGAAGACAATGTGGCTCCGGTGGCAGTGGCACAAAATATTACCGTACAACTCGATGCCGACGGAAACGCTGCGATCACACCCGATATGGTGGACAACGGGTCCAATGATGGCTGCGGCATTGCCAATTTGGCGCTGGACATCACCCAGTTTGGCTGTGGGGATATCGGGGATAATACGGTTACACTTACCGTTACCGATAGCAATGGGAACAACGCTTCAGCTCAAGCTACGGTTACCGTGGAAGACAATGTGGCTCCTGTGACAGTAGCTCAAAACATTACAGTCCAACTTGATGCAGTAGGCAATGCCGAAATCACTCCCGATATGGTGGACAATGGGTCCAGTGATGCTTGTGGCATCGCAAACCTGGAACTGGACATCACCCAGTTTAGCTGCGGGGATATTGGGGAAAACACCGTAACACTAACTGTTACCGATAACAATGGGAACACCGATTCTGCACTGGCTACAATTACCGTGGAAGACAATGTGGCTTCTGTAGCATTGGCCCAGAACATTACTGTCCAACTGGAGGCCGATGGAAATGCAGAAATCACCCCTGATATGGTGGACAATGGGTCCAGTGATGCTTGTGGCATCGCCAACCTGGAACTGGACATCACCCAATTCGGCTGCGGGGATATTGGGGAAAACACCGTAACACTAACTATTACCGATAACAATGGGAACACTGCCTCTGCCCAAGCAACCGTTACGGTGGAAGACAATGTGGCTCCGGTGGCAGTGGCACAAAATATTACCGTACAACTCGATGCCGACAGAAACGCTGCAATCACACCCGATATGGTGGACAACGGGTCCAATGATGCTTGCGGCATCGCCAACCTGGAGCTGGACATCACCCAGTTCGACTGCGGGAATATTGGAGATAATACCGTTACATTGATCGTTACCGACAGCAACGGAAACGCCACTTCCGCCCAGGCAACGGTTTCTGTGGAAGACGTAACGCCACCTGTACCTATTTTGGATGTTTTACCTGAAGTAAATGCGGTATGTAACCTGGTTTATTTGGAGGCTCCTATTGGGTTCGATCAATGTAACGGGGAAATAGTTGGAGAAACTGACACAGAATGGCCGGTCAGGGAAAACACCTTGATTACCTGGCACTTTGACGATGCAGCTGGAAATAGAAGCACCCTCACCCAACAGGTCAATTTGGCAGATAATGAGGCGCCACAAATTGAAAATGTCCCTGCTGATTTTGAGGTGATCTTGAATGAAACCGGTACTTATTATTTGCCGGACTTTACCCAAATAGCTGTGGCTTCTGATAATTGCAGTTTGGTTTCCTTTGTCCAAACACCAGCAGGGGCTGCTCTATTTTCCACCTCAGGAGAAGTGGAAATTAAATTAGAGGCCAGCGATTCATTTGGAAATACCACCGTTGAAAGCTTCACCATTACCCTAATTGATCGCAGCCTGGCTTCCATCGAAAATCCATCCTTGATCACTGTGCCCTGGAATACTGCAATAGGGGAAATTGACCTTCCGGAAACTGTTACCATTAATTTGAAAGAGGGAGGGCAAGAAGTGGTTCCTATCACCTGGAATTTAACCGGTTACGGACCTCTCCTTCCGGGACTTTATCAGTTGCCTGGGGAACTTCAACTTGAAAACATCCTCAATCCTGATGGTTTGGTTGCACAACTCAGTATTTTGGTGGAAGACAAATTACCCCCCATCAATATTATCCTTTCCGGCCAAAGCTTCCCGGCAAATATTGCCATAGGAAGTCCTGTTGGAACTTTGACAACAGAAGATCCACAGGATGACCAACACGTGTATACTTTGGATCAAAGCCAGGCAGATAACCCTCATTTCCTGATTACCGGAAATCAACTTATTTGGAAATCTACTGAGTCACTTCCCGGTAAAACTGAATTTACAATTACTGTCTGGAGCACAGATAGAATGGGCAATATGATTAATGGCACATTTACCATTATTAGGACAAGAATTCCGATTGAAGATATCTTTGTTCCCAACACCTTTTCTCCCAATGATGATGGCATCAATGATACCTGGGGAATACCTGACCTGCAATATTACCTGGGGGGTAGGGTTGCCGTTTATGAAAGAAGCGGAAAGCGAATTTTCTATACAGAAAATCCTTCTATAAGATGGGATGGCACCTTCAATGGACGAGAATTACCAGTCGGTACTTATTTCTGGGTAATAGACTCCAAAGAAACGGGTGAAATAAGGAGGGGTTTACTGAATTTGATAAAAAAATAAAGGGGGTAAGCTCTCCAAATTGTTAACATTTTTCACAATGAAAAAATAATGATGGTATGAAAAAAATTTTAATATTTCTAATTTGTTGGTGGGCGACGATTTTTTCTTTGCAGGCCCAATCCAGAAAATACATCAGCCAGTTTAGCCATTTTCAAAGTTATTATAATCCAGGCTTGACAGGTTATGAGGGCAGCACATTCAGGGGATTTGTCAGGAACCAATGGTCTGGGCTGGAAGGTGCACCAAAAACCTATTTTCTCAGTGCTGAATTGGATTTCGCTGAATTAAAAGGATTGGAAGATCCAGGTTTGATGGGGAAAAATGCTTTAAGTGTAAACATGTTACACGATACCTATGGCGCATTCAGGGAAACTGAACTTCTGCTGGCCTATGCCAGCAGGATAAGATTGACCAAGAGCCACAACCTCCGATTGGGGGCAGGGTTAAATTACCAAACCATCCGATTGGATGGCAATGCCCTATCCACGGAACAGGCATCAGATCCCATTTTAGGTCAATATATGGGAAATTTTTCAGACATGCAGGTCTTCGATTTTAACCTGGGTCTTGCGCTGACACATGAAAATTATTATGTATCCTATGCCATGCACAATGTCAATGGAGGAAAGATCTCGGGAGGAGAGGAATTTATGAATGGAAAACCGGTCATATACCTGCTCCAAGCAGGTTATAGGGAAGCCTTGTCCCCAAATTTATCACTTATTATAAACACCTTTTATAGAAGCCAGAAGGATTTACCTGAAAACATTGAGTTCAATGTCAAAACATTGTTGATGGACAAAATATGGATTGGAGCCGGCCACAGGTGGGATTATGCCAGTAATTTACAGTTTGGCATTTTAATGAATAAAGTAAGGTTAGGCTATATTTACGAATTCCCGATGATGCGTAGTTATCTGCTTCCCGGACAAACACATGAATTTACGGCGGTTTTTCAACTTTTTGGGAACAATGAAAGAAAAACCGGTAAGGAAGTTTTAATTTGGTGACACATTAAATTGTAAATTATTAATAGGAACATAGAAGCCTAACCCTTTAAAACTTCAAGTATTAGGCTTATAATTCAAAATTTTTTCAAAATTTAGGTTGATGTTGATGACATATGCAATTTTTTTCGATGTGCTATAAAACGTATCATCATGAGCAATGCATTTATTATCCCGCTCCTGGCCATTTTGGCCCTATTGATTTCTTTTCCCCAACTGCTGCTTTCGAAAACGAAATCTTATCCACTTACTTACCCGTATCGTGGCAACTTCTGTTTACCAACAGTGGCGACAGAACGGATAGCGATGGTGATGGCGTACCTGATAATTTGGACCGCTTTCCCAATGACCCCACCGGGTGGTAAATTCCAAAAGAAAATAATTTTGACTAAAATTTGAACTGTCCTAATTTCCTAACGCCAAAACCTGCAAAGCGGAAGTCAATTGGCATTTAATTAACTGTTTGAAAAGTTTCAATACTAAAAAGAAGCTTTTCATTAAGTTCGAAATGCGGGTGGGTCGACAAAAAATAAGCCTGTCCTGAATTTTCCCAGGAGGCGTGCGGGGGGAAGGATTTTTTTGTCTTGAACTTCCCGGCAGACAGGGATTTTACTGATTTACACGAATTATTTTTCTTAAAAAAAGATCAGCGTAGATCAGCCCAATCAGTATTATCCGTGTTCAATCAAAATGGAACGCTGATGGCTCGACAGGCTCACCACAGGTTTGGCGGATTTACGCCTGCCTGTCGGTAGACAGGGATTAACACAGATGAATTTCACCAAAACCAGGAAGGTTTGCGGATTTTACTTTTAAACACCTCCCATCAATCAAACAAGGCCAACATGCTCTCCCCATCCAGGGAACCCAGGAAGCTGTCTCCTTCTGCAATGACATCTTTGGCCATTTTGCTTTTGGCCATTTGCAGCTTCATGATTTTCTCTTCAACGGTATCTTTGCAGATCATCCGGTAGGCAATGACATGTTTTTCCTGACCCATCCGGTAACAGCGGTCAATGGCTTGGTTTTCTACAGCAGGGTTCCACCATGGGTCAAGGATATAAACATAATCCGCTGCAGTAAGATTAAGACCTGTACCACCCGCTTTCAGACTGATCAGAAATACCCTTTTAGAGGGATCATTCTGAAATTGGTTGACCCTTATTTCCCTTTCTTTCAGGCTTGTTTTTCCATCCAGGTAAGTGTATGGTACATGGTTTTCTTTGAGTTTTTCCTGCACAATATCCAGCATTTTTACAAATTGACTGAACACGAGTAACTTATGGTTTCCTGTTTTTTCCATGATATGCTCCAACAACAGGTCAATTTTTGCAGACGATTGTTTTTCCTCGGTATTGGGTACCAATTGGGTCGCATCACAGACCTGCCTTAATCTGGTCAACCCTTCCAGCACAAACATTTTGGATTGTCCTGCGCCTTCTTCTTCAAATTTTTTCAGTAGATAATCTCTGTATTCATTCCTGAAAGCATCATAAACCCTCCGCTGCACAGGATCCATTTCACAGTAAAGGTATTCTTCGGTTTTATCCGGTAGCTCTGTCAAAACCTCCTTCTTGGTCCTTCTTAGAATAAAGGGCTTGATTTTTTTCTGCAACTCCTCCAAAATAACCGGATCGCCTTTCTTTAATGGGTTCAAATAGTTTTCTTTAAAACCACTGAAGGTGCTGAAAAACCCCGGATTAACAAAATTCATCTGCGCATATAGCTCCGCCAGGCCATTTTCTATCGGGGTACCGGTCAATGCAATTTTGAATTTTCCACTTAACTTGGTGATGGCTTTGTACCGTTGAGAATGGGTGTTTTTGATGGCCTGGGACTCGTCGGCAATAATGAGGTCGAAATCAATCTGTTTCAACAAATCAAGATCATTAATGACCAAGCCATAACTGGTCATTAGCACCTGGTGCTTTTGTAATGCCTCCACGCTGTCATGGCGGTTTCCATGATGGATAAAATAATCAATATGGGGTGCGAATTTTTCAAACTCATCCTTCCAATTGAACAACAGGGTGGTGGGGGCCACTACAAGCACTTTTGTCCCTTTTTTCTCAGTCAATTTACAGATAAGGGTAATCAATTGAAGGGTTTTTCCCAAACCCATATCATCTGCCAAAATACCCCCCCAACCATACTCTCGAAGAAAATTCAGCCAATTGAGCCCAACCTCCTGATAAGACCTTAAGTTGGCTTTTAATTTTTTTGGGATTTGGGTCTTCTTAATGGTGGAAAACTGCTTTAGTTTTTCTTTTTTTTCTTCAATCTCCAGTAAGATTTCAGGAAAGTTCTGTAATTCCTCTACCTCGTCCATTAAGTTGAACTGAATTTTTGAAATCCTGAGCTGGTCTTTTTCAGTTTCACCGGCCCGGAACAACCTGCTGAATTTTTTGACCCAATGCGCTGGCAATATTCCTATGGTTCCATCGGTCAGTTCAATATAATTCCTGTCCTTATCCAATGCCCTTTTGATGTCCTTTAATTTGACCTTGTTGTTGCCAAAAGCAACTTGCGCCTGGAGTTCAAACCAGTCCTGGGTGGAACCGAATTCCATGGCAATGACTGGAGGATAGGGCGAATATTTTTTGATTTTTATGTTTTCCAATCCAAAAACCGTCACCTGATTTTCCTTTAATGTTTCAAAGGCCTTCATAAACCATAGGTTTTCCATAAAACCATCATGGTTCAGGTGGAAGAAACCCTGGTTTCCTCCCCTTTCAAAATTGGGATGCAAGGACCGGAGAAATGCCACGAAATCATCTTCAACATCCTCATCTCTTAAGTAAAGGGTTTTGCTCTCGGGATCCATGATGCTGTTTCCTTCCAGTGGATTGGAAAATGCCTGAGGTCCGTATTTAATGGCGGGTCGAAAAATTACCAGCCCGGTGAGTTCAGAAATGTATAATTGTTTTTGTAACAAAGGGCTGTTTTCGGCTTCTTTAAAAAGACCTGATTCATCCATGATTTCAACGTTTTTTGAAAGTGGAATTAATACTTTTTGAATAAAATTCTCAACATCTTTTTCTAGAAAATGCATGACCGGATAATCCATTAAGCGTTTTAATGTCTCCAATGTTCCTTTAGTGGCGAAGGTCAGCAAGTTTTCACCTTTCAAAGCGAAGACTGATGTGATCATCAGATTATTTTTTTCTTTCTCTATATCAAAACTGCCTTCTTTTGTCCTGATCATTGGAACTACCTCATATATCCCACCTGATTTTCGAATGCTTACCGTAACCTTGCCCTGAATTGGCTGCAAAGGTCCCTTAAAATATTTCTTCTGCATTTTGCCTTTTTCGTATTGATAAAGGTGTACCTGATAGGTAAGGAGAGGATAGGTCTCCGAAGTGGCCAAAAACTCACGGAAATGCGAAAATAAATATTCAGTATCCTTCTTTTTAATGGCTTTATTTACCTTATCGATCGTAAAAAGTATTTTATCCATCCCGGAATTAGTTTTCAGCCTAAGGTCAAAGGGGTCTTCTATTTTTGTGAACTTAACCGCATATTCAGTAGGCCTGTTTTTACTCCCTTTGGCCATAAAAGGTAAAATATCCACAAAGCTCCCAAATTGATCTAAAACCAGCGCAAAACCCGGGTTGTATTGACCAAATTCTTTGGAATCGGTATCACTGATCAATTGATCCTGGGTTGGAAGTCCCTCCCTACTCAACTTTTCTGAAAGGGTATCGATAGGATAAAGTCCCCGAACAGGACCAGCTGGAATCATCCTCACCTGCCCACCCTGAAATAAAAATTCAAAAGCTTTCATCGGTTCCTGGATTTGTTCCTCCAGTCCCCAGGCTTTCAGTTGAGCTTCAATTGCTGCTCTTCTCTGCCCGAGGGTCAAATAATTTAAATCTCCCAATTCAGGTTTGCTGAATCTTTTTTTAAGCCATTCCAAACCAGTCCGAATCAGGTGTTTCCTTTGGTAGTCCCCATTAAGAACGATATTTTGGCCATCAAAATGCATATTAATAAAATGCGGCTGCCCAAAGATATCAACATGATAGGCAATACCATTTTCAGACAATTCGGTGCGGTAAATCCTACCCTCAATAAACGATGCTGGCGTAACTTTAATTTTTTTGCCAATACTTGGAATCTCTTCTTCTGTACAGGGAATGACCATTGGAAAAGAAGGCTCATCTATTGGGGTGATAAACTTCTCCCTTTCCTGGGGTGCCAGGTTTTTCATCCAGGGTGGAGGGAAAGCCTCATAATTTATATCCTTGGTCATCTCCAGGAAATAGATGGCCGCTGCAACATGTTTACATTGCTGATTTTCAATAAAATAAGGGCAAGAACAGTCGATGGGATTTTTATCAGTATTACTGGAGAACTCATAAATTCCTTTAACACCCGATGGATGAAGTGCCATTGGATCTAAACAAATACTTACCGGATAAAAGGGTTCCAAAATACCTTCTACTTCAAAATAATACTCTTCAATGGCTGCGTCGAGATAGATAAAGTCTACTTTCTTGTCCTTAAAAATCGAAAAACCCCTATTGAGCAACTGAGGTGCCAGGCCTGATTTGATTTTAGATATTTGACTTCGGTGAAAATTAGAAAGACCCATAAATTTAAATTCCTCCAAAATTAGTTTTCTTTTCCAGGTGTAAAAAATTTTTTTGTGGGAAAAACCTTGGATTGATAAATCTATTTATTTAGTTTCAAATAAAGTTTGATTGATGAAACCTTATCCGATTTTTCTATACCTGGTAAATGCAATAGTCATTCTTCTGATGGCTTCCTGCAAAAATGAAATCAACAATACAGGAGATTTGCCCTTGCTGGAATTAGAAAACCTGGAGTTGATCAGTACACCCTACTCAATTGTTAGAGTAATTCCCCTGGAAACCAAAGAAAATAATCTCCTGGGGGACTATTTGACGGTAAAATTTTCTGAAACTACCTTTTTCATTTTTGATGAAAATGCCAGAGATGCCATCCATACCTTTAACCTTAGCGGAGGTTATCAAGGAAGGGCCGCGGAAACCGGAGAAGGGCCAGGTAAGCTTGCCAGCATCAATGATTTTATTCCCTCCACGGATGGATTGGACATTCTCAGTGTCCAAGGCGATCAGGCTGAACTTATCCGACTTGATAATAATGGGGAAATCAGGGGAAAGGTTGATCTCGATTACTTCGGAACTTCCTTTGAGAAATTGCCTGGAAATCAATATGTGGCTTCCGGAAGTTATAATCTCCCCATAGTAGAAAACAGGCTGGCAATTATTGATGGACAAGGGAAAACTGTAAAGGCGTTTTTGCCCAATATTCATGAAATTTTACCCATGCAGGAAAAAAACTTCTATACAGCAAATGAAACTGTTTTTTTCCATGAAATTTACAACAATACCACCTACAAGGTTCGGGAGGACAGTCTTGCCCCTCAATATCAATTTGATTTTGGAAAATACAGTATTCCCGAAAGGTTTTTTGAAATGGATTGGATGGCCGGGTTTGAAATGCTTAACCAGCAGGGGTTTGCTGCCATTTCCCAATATTGGGAAAATGAGAAAAAAGCATTTTTTGGGGTAGATGTACAGGTGAATGGGGAGCGCAAAAATCACCAGGTCATCTTGGATAAAAGAAATGGACAAGCCGGCAAAAGAATCACCTCAGCCTCCGAATTAACCGCCTTTTACTACCCTGTAGGATTAATGGATGATTTCTTGGTTTTCATCGCACAGGCGCCGGATTTTTTAAAAATTGATGCAGATCAATTGCCGGACAATGGCCTGGTAATTAAAGAGGAGGATAACCCGGTATTATTATTCGTCGAATTTTGAATCAAAATCATGTATATCCTAAAATTCCCAAACCTTTCAGGTTTTGTTGATAATCTGTCAGTTGTTGAAACCAAGCGCCTGAAACCTGGAAGGTTTTATCTCCAAATGCATTACATGATTTTAAGAATTAACCCAGATTTTAGGTATAAATTTAAACTGCTTTTGTTATCAATCATAATCCTGGTTAACTTTTCCCAATGCAGCCCCCCTCCGGAAAAAATTATTTTTCCTGAAAACTTGAAAACCTATCAGGTAGCAGACAGCATTCCCTTTATGGATATCTTAGAGGAGTATGATCAAGATATCCCTGTGATAATTGTAATTACCACCCAGGATAAAGATAAAATAATTCAGACGCTGAAAGAATATGAATTTCCCTACCCCTTTATCCATGATCCCGATGGTTTGTTTAAGGAAGAAAACCAACTCTGGCAGCGTTTCGGTTTAAAAGAAAAAAATACGATCGCTTCCTTTTTTATGCAAGGGGATTATATCTCCAAATTGGGTCCAGCTCAAATCGGTATGAGGCAACTATTCAGGGAGCAATTGGATGAGTTTTTGAGATAAAAACATCATGCCCTCTATTTACTTCCCAATATTAACATTGTTTTATCTCTTGAGGCTTCTTATATTATTCCAGCTCATTTCTTAAGTTCAAATACATAACTCTTCATTTCCTGGATTTTGGCATTTTTAAAGCCACTAAAAGTATAAATGTCACAAAATGCGTATTCTTTACCATGAATGATTTTATCCCCAACAATGGTCCACTGTATATTATCCGTGACAGCTTCCAGGATTTCATCCACGTCACTTCTTGCAAATGCTTCGTTTAATTTTTTTAGAAATTCTATCTTTTTTGTTTCCATGGTCTTGACTTTAAGTGAAATGGATTAAGAACTCCCCAAAGATTTTGGCCCCTGAAAAGTGCTGGATCCCGCCTATTCTTCAATCGCCATTTCCAAAACTTTAATATCCAGTTTCTTCATTGGCATAAATGCCGTTGTCAATTTCCTGGATTTTTCAGGATCTTTCATGTTCTCTGCCAGCATGCCGGGAACTACCTGCCAAGAGACCCCATACTGATCATAGAGCCACCCACACTGCACCTCATCGCCCTCACCTTGGGTCAATTTTTCCCAGTAATAATCGATTTCTTCCTGTATGTCACAAGTAATGATAAAAGAGACAGCCGGAGTAATGTCAAATTGGTGGGCCAGCGAACTCTCCATCATCATAAAGGTGCTGCCTTGAAGGTAAAATTGGGCATGTTTGACCTTGCCGGTTTCATCAGGATCTTTCTCGCTGTACCTGGTTATACCCTCTAGGGAAGCCTCTTTAAAAGTCCCCAAATAAAAATCAATGGCTTCTTCCGCCTTTCCGAATTTTGCACCGACAAACATCAGAGATGGGACAAACTTTTGTTTTACATCTGATAGTTTTCCCAGGGAAATCTGCCAGGACACACCATACCGATCATTGAGCCATCCGTACTTCTGACTCCATTCATATTGATCATAGGGCATAAGGATATTACCTTCTTCCTCCAATGTCTTCCACACGCTATCCGCTTCATCTACTGTCTCGCAGGTGACATAAAAAGAGATACCGGGGCTATGAGGATAAAGAGGGCCGCGGTTTAGGGCAAGGAATTCCTGGCCATGCATAGAGAAGCTGACGGCCATGGCACTGCCTTCGGGTCTTCTATGGTGTTCCTGGCCTTCTTTGCCATACCTTGAAACGGTGAGTATTTCAGTATTTCCAAATACTTCAGAATAGAAATTCACCGCTTCTTCTGCTTCCTGGTCAAACCATAAGCAGGGAATGTTGGGTTTTTTTGGTTTAATCATTTTGTGGTTATTTAAGTCGAAGGGTTGTCTCCCTGTTGTTTATTTTCAAAATCCAGCATCCATACCTTTCCAAACCTATCCTGAACCACACCAAACAGAGAACCCCAAAAAGATTCTTTTAAATCATCGATTACCTTTCCTTGTTCACCTAGCAGTGCATATACTTTTCGTATATCTGCCTCTGTATCAAAATTAATGGCCAGAGAAATTTCACTGCCTCGTTGAAAGCCGTCAGGAGGTGTCATGTCAGTAGCCATAAATAAAAAATTGTCTCCCGTTAGGCTTGAGTGAAGAATTTGTCCTTCTTTTCCGGCAGGACATTGAGAGGCCATTGGAGATTCTCCAAAAGTCTGGAATTGAAGTTCCCCTCCAAAACATGTTTTATAGAAAGTCATGGCTTCCCTGCAATTCCCATCAAATCCAAGGTAGGGGTTTATCGTTTTCATAGTCTGTTGGTTTTGGTTTTTATCACTTGGTTTCGCAATAATTTCTTCAAACTTAAGGCATTAAAAAATAATCCCAACTGTGCAAATCCGACAAAGTAACGGGTTGATTACGACAGATTTAAAGGCTATCTTTAGTTTATGAAAAATGTCCATATCCTTGTCCCTGAAACGGCTGTACCTGCAGCCATCGTGGACCCCCAATACATGTTTACGGCCATCAACGGATTTTTAATGGCGGCGGGACAAGCTCCCTACTTTAAGGTACACCTGGTCGGTGCCGGGCCTGAGGTGAGCTTGAGCAATGGCTTATTGATCATCAGGCCAGATCAATTGATGCAGGATGTGGAAAAGTCGGATCTGATCATCATCCCGGCCATCAGTGGAGATATCAGTCAGGCCATAGAAAAAAACAAAGCCATGATCAGATGGATTATTAAGCAATACCAAAAGGGTGCTGAAGTAGCCAGTCTTTGCATTGGGGCATTTATTTTGGCAGCTACCGGACTGCTTAAAGGCAAAACCTGCTCCACCCATTGGATGCATGCACAGACCTTCCGTTCAATGTTTCCCGATGTGAATTTGGTAGATGACCGGGTCATCAGTGAACAAAACGGCCTGTATTCCAGTGGTGGGGCCAATGCTTATTGGAGCCTTTTACTCTATTTGGTGGAAAAATTTACCAGCAGGGAGATGGCCGTATTGGCTTCCAAGTATTTTTTATTGGACATTGAAAAAAACAGCCAGTTGCCCTTCAGCATTTTCAAAGGACAAAAGGCCCATGTGGATAAAGTTATTTTAGCTGCCCAGGAATACCTCGAAAAATATTATGACCAAAAAATTACGGTAGGGGCATTGGCGGAAAGGTTTGGTCTGGGGCGGAGGACCCTGGAAAGGAGGTTTAAACAGGCAACTACCAATACCATGGTGGAATACATGCAGCGTATCAAAATCGAGGCGGCCAAGAAGCAGTTGGAATCAGGCCGAAAAACAGTAAGTGAAATCATGTATGATGTAGGCTACAGTGATCCCAAGGCCTTTCGGGAAGTATTCAAGAAATATACAGATATGTCCCCCCTGGATTACAAAGTGAAATTTTCCTCATAAATGAGTACGAGGCCCAATAAAATTAGCATAACCTGGATATTTGACCCGATTAAATCATTGGGGATCGACCTAAACCAAGCTTTTGATGAACCTTTAATACCTAAAGATCCCAGCTAATCCTTTATCGGTAGGCATTTTATCCGGTGGTATCACCATCACTTTACCACCCATCTTTATCACCAGCTCACCCATATCATCCAATAAGTCATCTACTCTGGGGTTATCCATGTCTTTCTTCTGGGTATTGCCTGTTACTAAATTGGTGATTCTCGCTGCTATGATCCTGTCAGCCTCTACCAATAAGGTTGCGATCCTGCCTTCCACGGCAGCTACTGCCAAATCCTTGTAATCATCTGTTCCATTACCATTTGCTTTGGCCTGTCCATATTGCTCCACCTGATTTTCAATATTGGCGAAGTAAGCAGGCTCCATTACTTCCCAGGCCATTTTTACCAATTTGTCCTTGGGTACAGAAGAAGGATTCGCTTGAATCCCCTCCGGCAAAAGGAATGGATTTTTGCTCACCTTTTGAAAAAGATGATGATGTTCAGGTAAAGCGGCCAAAATCAATGGCAAACCAGAAGGCTTCGAATAATTATCATCCACTGATTTGGCCACTAAACGGAAAAACCGTTCAGCATCCTGATCCACCTGGTCTTTTTTACCTCCATGACCGTGATGCATGGCACTGCTCTCCCTGCCAGCCCCTCCATAAGAGACAACACTGGTGTGCTCATCGGTCAGTTCTTCACCCAAAGCATCTTCCATGGTTTTCGGAATCTCTGGAGAAAGTTCTATTTCATCCAATGAATGCCTGTTCCCTTCATACAATGTGAACTCGTGGCGGCTTAATCCCAAAAGATGATAGCGGTCGGTGGATTGTAAATATTTTCGAATGGGTTTGGTGTGGAAACTATCGGCCACAATGGCAAGTGTTTCTACTGAAATGGGTAATTTTACTATTTTAAATAAATTTGGAGCACAAAACACAGCCAGCCCATCAAGGCTATTGTTCCAAAATTCATCGTCTTCGGTGAGTTTCTCCAAGGGAGCCAAAAAAGTTTTGGTTTCTTCGGAACTGTATTTTTGATGCAAGGATTGCTCCATTTCCTTCAGAAGATTTTTAAATCGGATAGGGTCTTGTCGGTTGTCCGGGTGGTTCCGATAGGTGGGCATATAAAGCGAAAGGCAGGGCGCTTCTTCTATGGCCAATAAATCCTGGATAAGTTTTTCGGTTATTAACTGCATGGGTCTGGTTTCTATTTATAATTAAATCGAAAATAAGTAAAAATTGTATTAATCAGTCAACATACTTTAATTTAGGCACAATAGTTATGCCATATTATTTTGATTTCAGAGTCAAATCAGCTGTGTTTTCCCCTGCCATCCCAAGAATCAGGCCGTAATATTTAAATTTTTTTGGTATATTCCTGATATGAATGCCGAAGAAAAACCTCATCAATCAGAAGAGCCATTCAATAGTTATGGCTATTATACCTATGCGGATTACCTTCAATGGAGGATCGATGAAATGGTTGAACTGATTGCAGGTAAAGTATTCCGGGCAGCTGCGGCTCCAAGAAGGATCCATCAGGAACTTTTGCTTAAAATGGCCAGAAAATTAGCGGATTACTTGGATCACCATTTATGCAGGGTTTTTATTGCGCCATTCGATGTTCGGCTTCCTAAAGATTCCAGCTTGCCTGAAAAAATTGATACCGTTGTTCAACCGGATATTTGCGTGGTTTGTGACCCCAAGAAGTTGGACGAAAGAGGTTGTTTGGGGGCACCTGATCTGGTAGTGGAAATCCTTTCGCCAGGCAATAACCAAAAAGAACTTAAGCAAAAATATGCCATTTACGAAATAAGTGGGGTAAAAGAATATTGGATCATTCAACCTTCAGAACAAACTTTATTGGTTTACTCCCTGATAAATGGCGCCTACCAGCCTTCCCGCTTATTTACACATGGCGACCTGGTCCAATCCCAGGTAATTGCAGGTTTCAAATTAAACCTTTCTTACTTTTTTGAAAACCGTGAGAATTAAAAAATAGGGCCTTATCTTTAAAAAAGACCATAACCAGTCATTTATTCATCCTGTTCACGCTCCAAGCGTATTGGTTTGGAAGCATTAATTATGTAATAAATACGTATTTTATTGTAATATAAATAAGATGTATTAACAATAGATTTGTCCTATTAATAATATTTATTAAATATTCTAATTCTATTTTAACATGAAAATGCGTTTTAGTTTACCTAATTTTGCTGCGTTAGGATCGGCCGTTCTAATCCTTTTTGGTGGGGCTTCATTTGCATTTGCCCAATCCAATAACCCTGGGCCAAAAATTGGTATTAAAGGAGGACTGAACCTATCACAGTTATATGTTGATCAGCCCAATGTTGAAGATGAAAACATGAAATTGGGCATTCACTTTGGGGTATTCGGCAAAATTCCCGTTAATAGTTTTGTAGCTGTTCAACCTGAGGTATTGTATACCAATATGGGTTCCAAAATTGCTTATGGTGGATCTGATTTCGAAGACCTTTTTGGAATTGAAACCGGGGAGATCAGGTTTAACCTTAACTATATTCAGGTACCGGTTGCACTTGCAGTGAATTTGGGGCCTTTAAATATTCATGCAGGCCCCTATTTAAGCTATTTGCTTTCCGCCAATGTGAATGACTGGAAATCCTCAGATACGAGCCCCACCGAAGTCAAGGAATTGGATACAGAGGATTTTAACAGCACAGACTACGGAGTAGTATTAGGCGTCGGATTTGATATCAAAGGAGTTAATGTTGGTGCGAGGTACAATTTCGGAATGAGGGAGGTAGGTAAGGACGGCTTAGCCGGAAATCTGACTGACAATTCCAAAAATTCGGTGGGTCAAATTTACCTTGGGTTTGGATTTTAGTTAAAAAGTTGCTTCACCCTATTAAACCTTCCCTCCATAAAAGGGCAAGGTTTAATTTTTGACCCGTCTGTTAACTCCTAATATATAATTCCTCAGCTTTTAATCGGGAATCGAACCATCAGGAAAAGGTTTATATTGGATCTTAGCCAATTTTCTGTGTCGCCTGAATGCATGACAGGATATTTGTCCCCTTTTTAACCTAAAACGTCAAGTCGATGGTTTAGGGAGGATTAATCTTTAAAACTACATATGTTATAAATATTTAATAATTACATATTTAATTGTATTATTTATAATTAATTTTTATATTCATCCAATTATTAATTTATTTATAGGAATCATAATTCGATAGAAACATGAAAAAGCGTTTTAGTTTACCTAATTTTGCTGCGTTGGGATCTGCCGTTCTGATCCTTTTTGGTGGGGTTTCATTTGCCTTCGCCCAATCCAATAACCCTGGGCCAAAAATTGGTATTAAAGGAGGACTGAACCTATCACAGTTATATGTCGATCAACCCAATGTGGAAGATGAAAACATGAAATTGGGCATTCACTTTGGTGTATTCGGCAAAATTCCCGTTAATAGTTTTGTAGCTGTCCAACCAGAGGTACTGTATACCAATATGGGTTCCAAAATTTCATATGGTGGATCTGATTTCGAAAACCTTTTCGGGATTGAACCCGGAGAGGTCAGGTTTAACCTGAACTATGTTCAGGTACCGGTCGCGCTGGCAGTAAATTTAGGTCCTTTAAATATTCATGCAGGACCCTATTTAAGCTATTTGCTATCCGCCAACGTGAATGACTGGAAATCATCAGATACGAGCCCCACCGAAGTCAAGGAATTGGATACAGAGGATTTTAACAGCACAGACTACGGAGTAGTATTAGGCGTCGGATTTGATATCAAAGGAGTTAATGTTGGTGCGAGGTACAATTTCGGAATGAGGGAGGTAGGTAAGGACGGCTTAGCCGGAAATCTGACTGACAATTCCAAAAATTCAGTGGGTCAAATCTACTTAGGCTTTGGTTTTTAATTGAAATTGGTTTAACGCTATAAACCATGCTTCCAGAAAAGGCATGGTTTTTTTATGGCCGCTTGTACCATGGAGGGAATTCATTTTTTTGAAGTAGCACAGTATTCTATCCTGCTGCAAATGATCTACCGATAAGCTTTACCTGTTTGTGACGTCGAAAATATTAGGGATTTACAACCTTCGCCCACCGTAAACTGGGTGTAGGTACTATCTTCAAAATCAAGTAATTTTTAATTTTTATCGAGGCAGAACGGATTCCAGGCATTTGTAATGCCGGCCCAATTTGAAAGTACGTATAATACGTATCTAAACACGAATACGTCTGGCCATTGCAAATGGCCTTTTGATAAGCATTTTCTGTATATAACACCGAAAATAGCAGGGTGTAGTGACATACTACACCCAGTATCTAACTCACCCAGCGTACACGCACTGGGAGATTGCATCTACATCCCTTCTATTGAAGCTAATACGGATTCGGGGCATTTGTAATACCGGCCCCAACTTGAAAATACGTAATAAACGTTTTTTTGGGAACCTATGCGTCTGGCCATTGCAAATGGCCCCAGCTTGTTCTTCGCCCAGCCTGTAATATGCCCAGCCTATAGATAATTTTAATCAAGTTTGAACCTTATCGGTACGCGCATCTTCACCGCCACTTCTTGCCCTCTTTGTCTTCCGGGATTCCATTTGGGTGAATTTCTGATCACCTTCATAGCAGCCTCGTCTGCCCCTCCCCCTATTCCTCTTAATATATTTACGTCTCTAAGTTCTCCAGTTTTGGTCACGGTAAAGCTCAGGTAAACGGTTCCTTCTACCCCTTTTTCTTTGGCCGATGCGGGATAGACCAGGTTTTCACTCAGGTATTTGTTCCAGCCTTCCATCCCACCTTGGGGGGAAGGCATTTCCTCTACTACATCGAAAATTTCACTGCGTTCGAGTCTTCCTGAAATGTCATTATTCTCTTTCTGATTCAGGTTTGGCTCCTCCTCCTGAAATTCACAGGAATAAGATACAAACAGCATTCCAAATAAAAGGATTGCCAATACATACTTGCTCAGGGCAAGCCATTGGGTTTTGGGTCGGTTCATCATCATGAGTCGCTTTTTGATTTGAAATTGATTGAAATGGTGTATGATGGCTTTAGAGGCAACTACAGGCCTTAAAAGCTTTAATAAAAGGCTGGCATACTCCTCTTTAGGATGTTTATGGGTCATTTTCTGGTCCACCTGGTATTCATGGACCGTGGTCAGTGTCCCTTCCAGTGTCTTCATAAAAGGGTAGAACCATAAAATTATTTTGACCAACTGAAATAGGAGGAGATCCAGGCTATGGTAATAATTTGCATGGGCAGCCTCGTGGGCGATGATTAATTGATGCTCCTCGCTGTTATTGTCGTAGTCGGGCAGGAAAATGTTTCTGAAAAAAGAGGAAGGCTCAAAAGTAGGATGGACGTGGAGGGTAAAATCCCCATTCTGAAATTTTTCACTGATTTTGGTTTTGAAATGCAGGTCTTTGAATCCCATGATTAATCGGATCAGGGAAACTAAAAGCCCAATGAGATATAAACCAGTCAATCCCTCCATTAAGGAAATTCCAGGTTTTGCTAATTCATTATCCTGGGTACCGACCAACACCAATTCCGGTAATTGGAAGTCCAATGGTTGGAATAAAAACTCATTGCCTGCCAGCAGGGGCATGGGCAATGTCAAAATCGGAAAGGTAAAGCTTCCTAATATTGATACCAATAAATAGGCCCTGTTCCATGCAAAAAAGGTATTTCGGGAGAGGAAAACTTGATAAAATGCCAATAAAACCGTAAGGCAGATACTACATTCCAGGAGATAGGTAAATAAAGTGTTCATGATGATTTGTCTTTTTTAAAGTCCTCAACCAGCTTTTCCAGTTCTTTCATGTCTTTTTCAGTCAACTTTTTCTCTTTTACCATAAATGACAGCACATTTTTTGCAGACCCTTCAAAATAATTTTTCACCAATCGGTTAAAGCTTTTGGTTTGGTAATCATATTTTGAAATCAAAGGGTAATATTCATGGGTGTTGCCATAACTTTTATGTGCCAGGTATCCTTTGGATTCCAATTGTTTCATGATGGAAGCCAGGGTGGTATAAGGTGGTTTGGGTTCAGGCAGGCTGTCTAAAACCGTCCTGACCAATGCTTTGTCCAGTTTCCAGATGATGCCCATCACCTGCTCTTCATTTGCGTTCAATGTTTCCATATTCCAAAGTTAACTAATTATTCTTTAATACCTACGAAATTATCGTATTTCTACGAAAAAAATGTAGTTTCGCTTTCCATTCAATGGTGGAGGAGGAAAATTGTACCTGTCAAAAAGGATCTCTGACCCCAAACGAATTATAACAGGCTTATTTTTCATTGAAAATATCGGATCCAGGGGGCTGAATTTTGATTTTTATTTACCTTAAATTGTTTTTAATCCAAAATCCCAACCCATGGAAAATTATACCCTTGACATTAATGGAAAAAAACATGAAGTGACGGCTTCTGAAGACATGCCCCTACTGTGGGTTCTCCGTGATTTACTTTCCCTTAAAGGCACGAAATTTGGCTGTGTCCAGGCCCTTTGCGGCGCCTGCACGGTGCATGTGGATGGAGAAGCCGCCAGATCATGCAGCCTGCCAATTGCTTCGGGGGGAAACAAAAAGGTGGTCACCATCGAAGGACTTTCTGAAAATGGGGATCACCCTTTACAGAAAGCCTGGCAGGATCAAATCGTTCCTCAATGTGGTTATTGCCAAACAGGCCAGATCATGAATGCCGCCGCCCTGTTGAAAAACAATCCCAAACCCAGCGAGGAGGAAATTGAAAGTGCCATGGCGGGCAACCTTTGCCCCCAATGCCTATTTGAATATCTCCTCTGACAACGAAGTCACCATCATAGCGCATCGGGCAGGTGCCACCGCAAGGCACATGTTGGTGAAGGCAGCAGGTGAGAAGTGGGGAGTTGAACCGGCTACATGCCATACGGAAAACGGGCAGGTATGGCATAAGGAAACTGGAAAGAGGGTTAATTTTGGGGATTTGGTTTCCGTGCTCCAGACCATGGAGGTTCCCGCAGAAGAAGTAATTACATTAAAACCGTTTTCGGAATATCAATTGATTGGCAAAGAAGTGCCCATCTATGACGTAAAGGACATTACCAGGGGAAAGGCCGTCTTTGGAGCAGATGTAGACTTACCGGACATGTTGTATGCAGTGATAAAAAGAAGCCCGGTAGTAGGTGGTAAAATTATTTCCTATGATGACAAAAAAGCGAAGGAGGTCCAAGGGGTTAAACAGGTGATTAAAATTGATGGTTTTGGTACGCATCCAGGCTTAAACAAACCCTTGGAAGGCCTGGCCGTCATTGCGGACAAAACCTGGGCAGCCATGAAAGGTAGAGATGCCCTGGAGGTGGTCTGGGATCATGGAGAAAATAAAGAATACCAATGTGGCACTCAAATGGAAGCCATGATCAAGAGCACGGAGGAGGATGGTAAGGTGAGAAGGGAAAAAGGGGATTTTAAAGCGGCACTTATTTCCGCTAAAAAAGTCTTTGAAAAAACCTATAAAGCACCCTATTATGCCCATTCTACCATTGAGCCCCCTACAGCTTTGGCCCATTACAAAAGTGATGGCGGCATGGAAATTTGGGCACCTACCCAGCACCCGCAGTGGGCGAGGGATTCGGTAGCCGAGGCTTTGGATATGGATACAGCTAAGGTCACAGTCAACGTAACGCTCTTGGGAGGTGGATTCGGACGGAAGTCAAAACCTGATTTTGTGGTAGAAGCCGCCTTGCTTTCCAAAGCTACCAATACCCCCATAAGGGTTCAATGGACCAGAGAGGATGATATTCACCATGATTACTACCATTCCCACAGTGCTCAGCGCATTAAAGCAACTTTAGATGGCCAGGGGAAACTCAGCGGATGGAACCACCACACCGTATTTCCCGCTATTGGTGGCACTTCCAGTGCCGAAGACCTTCATCCTTCTGATGGGGAAATGGGCTTGGGCTGCACTGATTTTCCTTATGAGGTACCTCATATCCGGATTGAATCACATGAGTCCAAAGCCATACCCGGGTAGGCTGGTTACGCTCCGTAAGCAATATCCATCATGCTTTTGCCATCAGCAGCATGCTGGATGAAATTGCAGAAGCCAAAGGTGAGGATCCGGTAGATTTTTTGTTGGAAATGCTTGGCCAGGACAGGCAACTTTCTTTTCTGGAAGAGAGGGTGGATCCCTATCCCAATTATGGGGAAGCCATCGAGGAATTCCCATGGGATACCGGCAGAATGAAAAAAGTAATCCAGCGGGTGGCCCAGGAAGCCAATTGGAAAAATGCCATTCAGCAGGGTAAAACCATAGGGTTTGCGGCCCATAAGAGTTTTCTTACCTATGTGGCCTGCACGGTGGAAGTAGCCAAAGACAGCAATGGTAAAATCACCATTCCTGAAGTACATTTTGCCATGGATTGCGGCATTGGCGTTAATCCCGATAGGATCCGGTCCCAATTTGAAGGGGGTGCACAGTTTGCCACCAGCCTGGCCATGACTTCGGCAATCAACTTCGAAAATGGTCAGGTCAAGCAAAATAATTTTGACAGTTACCAGATCATCCGGATGCCCCAATCCCCAAAGAAGATCCATACCCACATTATCGAAAGCATGGAAAAACCCACCGGTGTAGGAGAACCGCCGGTACCCCCCTTTATACCGGCGCTTTGCAACGCTTTGTACAAATTAAATGGGAAGAGGATTTATGAATTGCCGGTAAATGGTTTAATTGGTTAATTGTTTAACTGTTTAATTGGTTAATTATACCAACTTATAAACTAAGGAAAAAAATTTTGATATTGATTCATTATTTGACCACCGAAAAAGCGGAGTAACAAACTTATTAAAAGATTTTGTTATAAATAGTAAAAAAACTCATAAGGGTAATTCCACCCGTTTAAGTGCATTTTCTGCACTTTCTAGTCTATTTTTATATTCCAAGGTGTCGGGAAAATCAGCATGGAGCTCAGCAAATAAGTCCCTGGCTTGCAAATAATTTATTTGTGCCTTCTCATTCTTTTTAAAATGATTTTCATAATACCATCCTAAGAACATAAATGAATTTACCAAATTGTTTTTGAATAAGACTATATGGGGATTCTCATTGTAGAGTTCCTGCTCAAGGCAATTATATTTTTCATAAAATTCTAGCGCTTTTTTATGTTTACCAAAAGATCTCAGGTTTTCTCCCAGGTGCTGAAAGGATTGTGCATAAATATTTTTTAAGTCCACAATATGAGGTTCGTCTTGGTATAATTCCTTTGCCAGCCTGTGAAGATTTTTTAAATACCCAAAAGCTTTTTGAGGATTGCCTAATTTGCCATAAAAAATTCCCATACTTTCTGATGAAAGGGCAAAACCTTTTTTATACATAGGATTCTTGGAGGTTTTTTGATAGAGATCTTCTGTTAAGGAATAATCCTTAGCAAAATACCTTAGTGCTATATCCAACTTACCTTTTAAGCTGTAAATTTCTCCCATTTTCGAATATGCGACAGCTAAACCATGGGTCATCCTTTTTTCATACGGGTAATTTTTATGAAGCTCTTTCCTTAAAGCTTTATATTCTTCATAATTGCTTAATGCTAAATCTAATTTACCTAATGATATATTTGTATCTCCTAATTGGGAATATGATATGGCAAGGCTATCTTTAAAATTTGGATCAGTTGGGAAGGATTCGCAGAGTTTCTGCATTAGAATAACAGACTGAGAAATATGCTCTCGAGCTTTAATATAGTTACCAAGCATATTATAGATATTTCCCAATCTTGCATGAGAAATGGAAAAGCCTCTTTTAATAGAATTGCTAGAAGGGAATTTATCTTTGAGTTGATCAAAAAGATTATTGGAACTTTGAAGGTATTCTAATGCTTTGTGAAGGTGGCTGGTAGTGGTTTTATGAAAAGTACCCAACATGTCATATAACCAAACTACATCATCTTCTTGCGGAAGGTGGCTTATGAACAGGGGAAAAAGAATTTTCAAGGAAAATCCAGCATAAGCCGCCCATTCTTTTGCATCTATATATTTCGTGTTAATTAGGGAGCCGGTTTCAGGATTATTATCAAGTTTATGCTTAAATATTTTGATTAAAGGCTGACAGTCTTCCCAGAGATTGTCTTGATTTTTTTTGCGTACTACTTCCTGAACCAACGGACTTATTTTAAATGCGGATTCCTCCTTATTAAATTCCAGCCAGCCCTTTTCAGATAAGCATAAAAGGATTTTGTCAAGATCATCCTGATTAGTAAGTATTTCTTTTAATATGTCATATTTTATCGTCTCAGGGGGTAGCACAGAAAATAGAGAAAGGATTTTTCTCTCATTGATTTCCAATTTGCTCAAGTCATACATCACAGACAGGATGTCTTCCGGGGATTCCTTTCGCATGTTCAAATTTCGGGCTTGGTAGGCAGTGAGCACCTTATGGCTTTTGATACCAAAAAGACCTTTTTCAGTTAGGTCTTTTAAGAGTTGTGAGAGGGTATAGCGTTTTTCCAACAAAGTGTTGTAATGGGATATATTTTTTGACAACAATTCAATCACCAAGGTATTGTATCCAACAGCTATCAACATCTGGTTCAGAATCTCATCTTCAGAAGGGTCATGGGCTTCATAGTGCCTACAGAACAATTCTATGGCCACTTTTCTATCCAAAACCCCCAGCGGATGAATAGCCGCATTCGAAAGTTTGGTAATTCGAGTCGTGAGCAGCACATGGAAGTTGGGACAAGATCGAAGTGCTGGATAATTACTGTTTAGGTCTTCAAAACCATTGGCATTGTCCAACACCAAAAGGCAGGGTTTCTCCAATTCAGCCATTGCTTTTAACAAAATATGTAACCTTACCTCGGTGGTCATGGATTTGTCAAAGTTAATCTGTAAAGGATCGGCCAGAATCAGTAGTGCCTCTGCCAGACCCTTTTCGGCGAAGACCCATGCCATATGGGTGTAATTGTCAACATTTTGATAATAGTATTTGGAGGCAAAGGTGGTCTTTCCAATACCTCCTTCACCATTTATCAAGAGAGGGATATGCTCTTTACCAAAAAGCTTCTTATGTACCATTTTCAAGTCATCCTCCCTTCCCAGGAACACATCAGGAGGGAAAGATAAGCTGCCTAAGTGTTTGTAAATTTTTCTTTCTCCATAATTAAACACTGGATTGTTCAGGGTACTGTGATTGAACTGGTTCTTGATATAAGCGTCCATTCAAAATTTAATTAAATGTGGGGTTGTCAAACTTTCCTCCGATAAACTGATTCTTAATATTGGCCACTTGGTTGTCTACTGTAGTGTCTTTTCTGTTTTTTAATTTCTTCCAGTTGTTTTTGTCAAAATCCTCAGAGTGAAGACGTTCAAGTTCCTTGTTGAACTGGTTCCATAAGTCATTTGAATCTTGATACATGGCATAGAAATGTCCAAGACCCTCAAGATTTTTCTTAAATTGTTGTAGGCTCGGTTCCAAAGTTCCGGCAACCTGCTTAAAGTAAGTAAAAATAAAGGGCTTCTTTTTAGCTTTGAATTCTCCAAAGGCTTGTTCGAATTCTTCAGCGGTATACATTCCCACCTTAGTACTGGCTAGTAAAATAAATAAATCACAACCTTTTACATTTTTGTTGTATTCTTCCTGAGAACTTGTTTTTGACATCCTGGAGGAAAGATCCTCCCAAATGTCCAGATGGAGAAATAGTTCCATATCTATCCACATTTTGCATTTCCTGTAAATTTCTATTTCAAATTGTTTCCTGTCTTCCTGAAGCTCTTTGGAAGAAGCTAAAAATATTTTTATTTTTTTCACTTCCATGGCCTGATAATGATTTGTTCCAGAATAAGTTAAGTTTTTTCAGTGGAAACTGAAAGAAATTGAAGTGTTTTAAAATGTGATTTGTAAATTTTAATTTATCTAAAAGGGGGAATGCACTTTTGACAACATTTAAATAACCTACAATTTATTAAAATAATTCACCTATCTTTGACGTTAGTAACGTTGAAGGTATGATATTATCCTTTGGTTCAAAAGAAAGCGAACAAATTTGGAACGGAATCCGAGTTAAGAAAATGCCGATTGAAATTCAAAAGGTGGGACGTCGGAAATTGAGAATGCTGAATAATTCTCAGGACATTGCCGATTTAAGAATTCCACCATCAAACCGGCTTGAAAAATTAACTGGAAAATTAAGCGACTTTTATAGTATTCGAATAAATAAACAATGGCGAATTATTTTCAATTGGGACAAAGGAAACGCAAGTGAGGTTGAAATAATAGATTATCATTAAAAAACAAAAGATGTGGAAAAGTTAGCAAATGTACATCCTGGAGAAATCCTGAATTTTGAATTTCTTGAGCCACTCGAAATTACGGCTTATCGGCTTTCAAAGGACTTAAAAATACCTCAAACACGGATTTCGGAAATCATAAAAGGGAATCGCAGAATAACGGCGGACACAGCTTTGCGTTTGAGTAAATATTTTGGGAATTCAGCTAAATTTTGGCTCGGTCTTCAAGATGATTATGATATTGAACAGGAAAAAGAATCTAAGGAATTGGAACTGGATGAAATAAAACATTTTCAAAATAAAAACCTTGGCTAAAAATGGTTGTGGGTAATCCCTTGTATTCGGCTGCATGCGAAAATCTATAGTTTAGTATGGTGTTAGGCCACAAACTTGAGTGACAAGAAAGAGAAATGCTGGGTAAAATTCACAAGCCAATATTTGCCAAACCGTAAATGGGCTTGGACAATAGACTTAATTAAGACTAAAGCTCTCTACCGAAGCGAATATAAGGGACTAGCCTTTGCTGAAGTAAACGGCGGCCCCGCTTGCTTTACAATTTTTCTTGACGGGGAAAATGCTGGAAAAATCTACCTCTTAAATCCACAACCACATTTTAATATTTTAAAACCTATTGCCAAAACTTATACAGACCTAATGAACAGAATTGCAAAGACCCTGAAGCCTTTTTTAAGCTGACAAGGGCTTCTGTGACATTGGTTGGCAAAAACCAACAGAATTATGGATACGTCCCAATTGAATATATTGACGACAAATAAATAAATGTTTAACCCCCGCCTAACAAATGCTTGGAAGGCAACGGGCGGATTCAGGTTAAAAAATTTTTCTATACATTTAAGAAAGATTGCTGTAGAAAGAGTTTGGCTCCGGATTGACCACCGCCTCTAAGCTCCGACATTAAAAACCAAAAAAGATAAGATCTCTCACCCAAAATTTTTTTTAGTATTAATTCTAGATAAGTAGCGTTTATTGCTACTTTCCGGGAAATTTTACTAAAGTTAGAAAGAATTTAAATGTTAATTAAAGACAATTCCGAGAAGTCTTTCTCACCATAGATTGTAAAACCCGCTGGTTTATTTATCCACTATGAACCTGAAGGTGAGGTTAATCCTTGGCGCCAGCACCTTCTTGGTAGGGGGCAAACGGTGAAGCCAGTGGTCTTGGGTAGTCCCCTTCATTATTAATAAACTGCCGTGTTCAAGTAATAAAGAAATACTTTCTTTGGCTTGTTTATGCTTGAAAGAAAACTTTCGCTCCGCACCGAAACTGAGTGAGGCAATGGCCCCATGCTTCTTTAGGTCCTTTTCTCCATCACTGTGCCAGGCCATTCCTTCTTCTCCGGAATGGTACAGGTTAAGCAGACAGGAATTAAACAGCTCGCCTGATGTCTTTTCCGTTAATTCTTTCAATTCCAGTAGTTCTTTGGTCCATGTCAGGGCCTTTTTGGTGATGTTGGAATAGGTATATTCAAATTCCTGATCGCCGTACCAGGCCACTTTTCTCTTGGTGGTAATTTTTTTTCCAAATAATACGGCCTCATCGTTTTTCCAGGCAATGGAATCCAGTAAAACCTTAAAATAAAAATCCGCCTTTTCCACTGGAACAATTCTCCCATAATAATGGGCCGTTCCATCCTGATTCAATAGGTTTTTATCGGGATTAGCCGGTTCATCAAATAGTTTCATGACTCCAAAAATACGTTAAATATTAATTTCATTTACCATCTTCCAGGTTTAGAACAACCAGTAAAAAATGAAACTCTGAATCCATTAGCTATCTAACAATAAATGAATCGTCCCCTTTAGTCAAAAAAACAATATAAAGACCAGTTAAAATCATTAGGAACAAAAAATTATATTAATAAAATTTGGAATGAACATTCCACAATTGTATTTTTGAATGGTCAGGTTTAATAAAAATGGAATATGCCCCGGTTAAAATCCTTTGATGAGCAGGAAGTATTGAACAAAGCCATGGAACTGTTCTGGAAAAAGGGCTATCTGGGTACTTCTATTCAGGACCTTGTTAACCACCTTAAAATCAACAGAGCCAGTCTTTACGATACCTATGGGGGGAAAAAAGCGTTGTTTTTAAAATCATTGGATAAATACCAGGAAAGGCACAAAAGCACTTTTTATGAATTGTTGCATTCTCAGCCCCAGGTGCGGCAGGGCCTCCGAAATCTCTTTGAATATTATGTGCGAAAAAATCCGGACCGTAAAGGCTGTTTTGTAGTCAACATGACTACTGAAATGGTACCAGCGGATAAATCCATGCAACTAAGGCTCCGTGAAAATCAGAGGTTTTATGAAAATTTATTTTTTAACTATCTGAAATCAGGAGAGGCCATGGGCGAAATACCAAGGGGGAAAGATCTCAAAACCTTCGCCAATCTCCTGTTCACCCTTTATAATGGTATTCAGGTAATTTCAAAAATTGAATCCGCTCCCTCCAGACAATTGGCTGTTGTGGACACTGCCCTGAAATTTTTAGACTAAGGGTAATCATGCATCAAATATTAGGGTTCCTTTCCTAAAGACAGCTTTTTAGGCCATCCTCTACTTTGGTCGCTTTGAGTCCATAGGCCTTTTCGATTTTTTCTGAACGGAAGCAATAGTCTCAGGAAACTTAGCCTGGCTCTTGGACCATAAAAATCCGCTGCCCGCACAATCATCGCATTAAGCTTGCCGGCTTCCACTTCATCAAGGATCATCCGGGCAATTCCGGCCCTCACTTTCCCTTTTTTACTTTTTGGATTGATAGGTGTTTCCTCGGTGAGGTGACCCACATGCCCGGGATCATAACAGTACATATTATCAAAAAAGACCAGTTTTGAACCATGTTTTTGGCAGGATTTGATGGTTTCTACAATTTAAAAATAAACATTTAATTTTTTCTAATTAAATGTTCTTGGCCAATATAAAATCCCTGACTGCATTTACCACATCCGGAGACCGGAGGTTATGACCCAAACCGTCTGTGGTAAGCAATTGGGAATTGTCCCAGTGTTCCTGTAGACTAAGGGCATTGGTATAATTGGTCCGGGGATCTTCCCTATCATGAATGATCAGTCCGGGGAGGGACAGGTTTTTAACCATATGAACCAAACTTATTTTTTCAATTTCTTCTTTAACATATTGTTGAAATTCATTTTTTATGTTCCAAACCGTATCCGGTTTAAGCTTTAAAGTTTTTGTATAAAAGGAAATAAATTCGCTGGCACTGCCAGGTGATGCCATAGCAATCAATTTTCCTATAGAAGGCAGTTGGAATTTTGCCATGGCATAGAAAAAAGAAAAACTCCCGATGGAATGGGTCACTACCGCATCAAAGCCATTGTAATGGTTAACCAATTGCTGGATTAAATACGCATTCTGAGGCACAGTGAACCGCTTCCCTTCACTTAACCCATGCCCAGGAGCATCAAATCCCACCAAAGTAAAATTTTTATCCAAAAGGGCTTCGATGTATTTTTTCCAACGAAAGGTAAAACTCTGCCACCCGTGAACAAAAAGCACTTTTACCGGTCCGTTACCCCATTGATAGGTTCTGATCTTACGGCCGTTGAAATCAAAATCACTTTGACTGGCGGTTTTAAGAAAATCCAATTGCTTTCTTTTAATTTTTGTCCGCTGAGGAGTACAAAACAAATTAAACCCTGCTTTCCCTCCCCTTTCAGGAGAAATTCGGGTAAGGGTATTTAGGTATAATCCCAGGGATTTATAAATGAAATTGATCATATTTGTTGGTTCAAAGAAAATTGGCGGAATTTTGGTAAATTCATTACACTTTAATACATTCTATTTGGGTGTGCAGGAAGGCAATCACCATTTCCAGGTCTCTGTCCCTGTTTCTGACCTTGCTCAACAATACCCCACCTTCCAAAGCAGCGATAAACAGGGTTGAAAATGCGACTGGCTCCGTACCAGTTTTGATCTGCCCATATTTGATCCCCTTGCTGATGATATTTTCCAGGGTTTGTTGCAATTTATCCAACAAGCTCACCACCTGCTGATTCAATTTAGGCCGGGTGTCATCCATTTCCACCCCCGCATTTAAAATGGGGCAACCTCCCTTAAGGGCAGGGAATTGAAGGTAGCTTTGGAAATATTCACAGATGGCCAGCAATTTATCCGGGGCATTATCCTTCAATTGTATGGCAGAGGCCAATTGGCTTTGCATCTTTCCGGCCATAAAGTCAAAAGTGTAGGCTTCCAGTCCCTCCTTATCCCCAAAATGTCGGTATATGGCCCCTTTGGTCAAACCAGTGGCTTTGGTAATATCACTTAAAGAAGTGGCTTTGAATCCCTGGGTGTTAAATAGGCTGGCGGCCTCTGATAATATCTTTTCCCGGGTCATTTGAGCATTTCGCATGCACAAAGATACCGATCGGTATCTTAATTTCAAATGGAAATCAACAAATTATTCTGATTTAAGAGGAATTATTCAGCGGGTACTGTTCCTTCCCATTCTTCTACTATGGTATCCTCGTCCACCACCTTGATCCTGCGGATAAGTGGAATACACAGTAAGCTAATTATGATCGCGGCGTAACCGATCTGTTCAAAATGATACAGTTTTCCATCCACTCCTTCCACCAGCACCAAACCGCCTACAAAAGAGGCCAATCCGGCACTCAATTGCTGGACTGCTGAATTGAAACTCAGAAAACTACCTCTGTTTTCAGATTTTGCCGTTCCCGTAATCAAAGCTGCAGCAGGCACCATTCGGCCATTGGAAGTCACGAAAAAAATCGTGGAGATAATCAAAGCGTAATAAATAGGAGTAACACCCAGATGAGTGATAACGGCTATCGGGATCACATTCAGGCTCATAAAGATGGTAAACACCCTGATTTTTCCGTATTTGTCCGTCATCCTGCCCACCCAAGGGGAGGTAAAGACGGTAAAAAATCCGCCTGCCATATAAATAAAGGTCAACTGCAGCTCAGAAAACCCTACGTTGGACACCATAAAAGGGCTCAGAAAGGGGATGATCATAAACTGACCCAGCATCATCATCACGGTCAGGGAAATTGCCCTCATTTGATTGGCATTGCCTGTGACACGCCGCAGCACCTGAATGGGGCTGGGTTTTAACCGGCCGGTAACCAGGTGGTTGGTAATGGAGGGTACAAATTTATAAATCAATATCAGGATAATAACCGCCAAAATCGCCAAAAAGAAAAATGGCGCATGCCAATTGGAAATACTGGCAATATATAATCCAAATGGCACGCCAACCACAGAGGCCACCGAAAAGGCAGCCATCACAAGGCCCATGGCCCTTCCTCTTCTTTTGTCAGGGATGGCATCTCCAACAATCGAAAATATCAAGGCAGAAGTCAGTCCTCCAAATAATCCTGATAGGATCCGGGAAATCAACAGGAAAAGGTAATTCGGTGACAGAGCACAGGCCAGGGTCCCCATTAAAAAACCCAGGAAAACCCACATCAGGATGGTCCTTCGATCGTATTTGTCAAGGATAAAAGCCCCTATAAAGCTACTTACTCCTGCACTAAAGGTATAAGAGGACACCAAAAGCCCGAATTCCTGTGGTGAAATTTCAAAAATCCGCATGAGTTGGGGACCCAAGGGCATCAAAATCATAAAATCCACGATATGCGTAAAATTGATCGCCGCCAGCGTCCAGAGTAAAAGTTTTTCTTTATTCATACCGTCAAAAGGTGTCCTGTAAAAAACCTTTGCGACGCTCCGAAAGTTCTGAAATATGAAGAATATTCTGAGGTAGATTGTAATTCCTTATCATACCCATATATTACTTGGTTTTATAATGAAAAATATATTTTCAGAATTAAAATATTAATAACTAAAAATTAATTTTGGTTGACTAACAACCATTCCTGCCATGGTTACTCATCCTCTGAAAAGGGGTATCCATGGGACCTGAGGTATTTTTTCGTAAGTTTAAAATTGTTTTCCACCTGTTCTTCTTTAATACAGTAATCACTTACCTACCGGAATGAGATAATCAACCTCCGGTAGCATTAAATACACCCATTAAATGGTAAAAATGACTTTATCAATTGGTTTAACGCTTATATTACTATATTCCCCTTTTGCGCTTCAGGCACAGGAGCAACACGATTATGACATTTCCATTTTGGGAATCAGCATTGGGGAAATGATGGCGACCAAAGATGTGAGGGAGGATACGACCTACTATCAGTTGAAAAGTGAAGTCAGCTTTTGGTTTTTTGGCCGCATCCATCTGGATTATTTGACGGAGGTCAAATACCATCAAGGACAGTTTATAGAATCTACCGTACGGTCCAAAACCAATCGGGGTGATTTTCTCTCCAGGATTTGGTTGGAAAATGATGTTTATGAGGTGCAGGCCAATTCTTATAAATACAATTATGAGACCCAGGTACAGGAAAAAATCCATTTCAGTGCCGTGAGGCTGTTTTTTGAGGAACCGAAGGGAAAGGACAGGATGATGACGGAAAACCACGGGAAGTTTGCCACAATTACTTCATTGGGAAATGGAGCCTATGATACCTATGTGGAAGACAATGAAAACAGCTATCAATATCAAAACGGCAAACTGCAGGAAGTGAGCATGGACAATCCTATAAAAAACTATGTGATCAGTAGGAAAAATTAATTTAGTCTTATTCAAAGGAAAAGAAATTACCTGGAAAAGAACGCCTCTGGTTTCCCATCAAAGCAAAATTGTCCCCCTTCCAATACCAATACCCTTTTTGCCATTTTGCTGATTTCGGATGCATCATGACTGACTAAAAGCGTTGTCAGGTCATATTCCTGGTGGAACTGTACAATATATTGCTGAAGAATGTTCCTCATCGACCAGTCCAAAGCAGAAAGTGGCTCATCCAGCAAGAGAATTTTCGGTTTTCTCACCATGGCCCTTGCCAGGGCCAGCCGTTGCTTTTGGCCCCCGGATAAAACCGACGGTCTTTTTTTAGCCAGTTTTTCCAAGCCTACCCTTTCCAACATTTCTTTTACCATCTTCTGCTCCTGCCCACTCTCCAAAGCAAATTCAAGATTTTCTTCTACAGTCATATTGGGGAAAAGGGAATGTTCCTGAAAGACCATCCCAATATTCCTTTTCTGAGGCTTTAAATGAAGTTTTTGATCCTGATCGAACCAAATTTCTCCATCTACCCTCAATTTCCCCGCTTCCGGTCTCATCAATCCCGATATCATTCTCAATATACTTGATTTCCCTGCACCGGAGGGTCCATATAAGCCCACCAATTCCCCTTTCCCAATGAAACAGGAAACCTTCAACTTCATCCTGCCTTCAGGTCCAAATAATGATTTTTCCAATTCCAGCTCAATCATATCCCAAAACCCGGTTTTTGTCGTGGTTGACCCAATAAGTAATTAAGAGTACCAAAAATGAAAAACCAATCAACAATAGGCTATAAGTATTGGCGCTTTTGTAATTCATGGCTTCCACCTCATTGTAAATGGCCACAGAAATGACCCTGGTTTCATCCGGTATATTCCCGCCCACCATCAGAACCACGCCAAATTCTCCAACAGTATGGGCGAAAGAAAGTATTGCTGCCGTTAAAAGTGGATTTCTCATATTGGGAAGCAAAACCCTGGTGAGGGTTACCCACCTTCCCTTGCCCAATGTCTGTGCCGTATCCAACCAGGCTTTTGGGATGCCCGAAAATCCGGAACGCAATGGCTGAACCATAAATGGCAGGCTGTAAATGACCGAGGCCACCACCAATCCTGGAAAAGTAAACACAAGACGCAGGTCAAAATAATGATCAAGGACACTCCCCAGCGCATTTTCCGGACTGAAAGCAAGCAACAGGTAAAAGCCCAAAACGGTTGGGGGCAGAACCAAAGGCAAACTTACAATAGCTTCGACCGCATATTTAATACGGTATTTACTGTAAGCCAACCAATAAGCTAATGGAATACCAATAAGAAAAAGAATGAGGGTAGTGAATAGGGCCAGTCTTAAGGTCAAAAAAAAGGGACTCAAATCCATTATGCCTTGGGTTGGGTAAATCCAAAATGTTGAAATATACGCTTGGCAGTTTCGGTTTTCAAAAACGCCATAAAAGAAGCTGCTGCCTTACTTTGCGCTCCAAAACTGGTAATCACAGCTCCTTGAACCAAAGCGTTATGACTGTTTTCAGGTATTACATAATAGGATTTTTGAAATCTTTGCATGGTCGGTGACATGGCCAAAGATAATGCAATAATGCCCAAATCAGCGGCGCCTGTAGAAACAAATTGGCCTGCCTGTGATATGTTTTCCCCAAGTACAAATCTGTTGGACACTGCTTCATAAATTTTATAATGCCTCAAAGCTTCTACAGCCCGCTTTCCATAAGGAGCATGGTCGGGATTGGCAATGGCTATTTTTTTCACTCCTGATTGCTGAAAAACAGCCATTCCTAAAGAGGCCGTATCCATTTTTCTACTCCATACCACGAGTCTGCCAATCCCATAACAATAGATTGCTGAAGCTGTCAGCCCTTTTTCCTCCAACAGTTTCGGGTATTCGACATCTGCCGACATATAAATATGAAAGGGAGCCTGGTTGGAAATTTGCTCATATAATTTACCTGAGGAACCGTAAACCGATTGGACACTCCCCAAATTCTCTTCGGAAAAGACAGTGATGATGGAGTCCAGGGCAAATTTAAGGTCCGAGGCCGCAGCTACCAGGACTGTTTCTTCCTTTTGTGCCCAACTCAAATGAAAAGTTGACATAAAGCCTAATAAAAATAAAAAAACCTTAGAACAACATTTCATAAACCCGTATGTAATTGAATTGAAGCAAATAATGCTTTTTAGTCCATAAGAAAACATTCATTATGGCCAAAAAAAGGTTACAAATGCTGACTTCCTTTATTTCAGCCTTAAAATCGACGATCGATATGTTTATAAATATATATCGGATTTGTCTAAATGCAAAAAATAAAAAAACAAAAGACCGGCCGGCATCAGGAATTGGGAAATGAATAGACCAAAAAAAGAAAATGGTTTAAATCATATCCAGGATGTCGGCTTTTTCTGCCGTGATTTTATCCAATTCTTCCGACAATTCACTGAACTTAAAAATAAGGTTTTTAGCATGGGAGGTGATTTCAGCCCCGCCTCCTTTCTCCCCACCTTTTTTGAGGATCACATAGGGTTGGCTTCCCCGGCTGTTGAGGTCATTGACCATGTCCCAGGCCTTTTTATAAGACATGCCCATCTTCTGAGCTGCTTTTGAAAGAGAACCTTCAGACTGGATCAACCCGAGCAGTTGCACCCTGCCCGGACCAAAGTACTTGTCGCCATCCAAAGTAATCCAACACCTGATTCTGAGTATTTTTTCCATGTACCGATTTTTGTTAAAAGAGGATAAAAACCACAAATAACGCATTCCGGAGGAAATTTAAAACATAAATTTCAGATCAATAGCTAAAGCAAGGCCAAAGAAGCGGATGATAAGAAAAAGGGCATGGTTGAAAAATTTTTCTGCGAAAACTAAATCAAACAGGACCGTTAAATTTACCAGCTCCTGGCCCCGCCTCTCTGACCGGGCCCCCGGCCGGGAAAACCACCGGGACGGTCCCCATCTACAGGAGTATCGGGTTTTTTTACGTTACCCAAAATATAAGTGAAGGAAAGCATGGCATATCGCGTCAGCACATTGGAATAAACATCCGTGACGGCTACATCAGAAATCGACCTGGATATGCTGTTGTTTTGCTTCAATAAATCAAAAACATATACCTTCAATTCCCCCTTATTGTTTTTTAGGAATCTATAGCCCGCTTCAATATTCCAAAGCCAAACTGACTGGTCTAAGCCCTCTGAAAGCCCCCTGTAGAGCATATTGTTTACATTGTTGGCAATAAATGTCTTACCATCATTGGGTGAATAATAAAATCTTAGATTACTGTTTTGAATGTAATAATTGTTGTCCAAGGTACTTTGTAGGCTACTGTTGACAATGGTATAGGTGCCATTGGTAGAAACGGTAAAGTCAACATCCTTGCTGATATTACTGGCAAAAGTAATCCCCTGGCGGAATTCAATGTTTTCATTGGTATTGGTCTGACCGTTGATGATCCCAGGTGTCCTGCCATAACTGATGCCCGGATTGAAATTTACCTTGGTTTTTAACCTGGGAATGCTGGTGCCATAATTGAAAAACAGCCGCGTGCTTACCTGCCCGTTCAGGTTAACAGGTCGGGTAATCTGCCCTCCACGTCTTAGCAATACTTCGTTATTGATCAGGGTATCCTGGGGGGCCACAAAAGTATTGGTACCGATGAAATTATCTGTTAAGGAGGCATACAGAAAAACAAACATGGACCGGTTGGTTTCCATGTCAAACTTGGACATGTTGATAAAAAATGTATTGTTGAAACTTTGGCCCAGGTTGGGGTTGCCCACCGAAAGATTTAAGGGATTGCTGTTATTGATGACATTCTGTAATTGGTTGACACTGGGTTCATCAGTTCTTGTTCTGTACCTGAACCTATAACTGGTTCCCTTTTCAGTACGATAGTTAAAGGTGACCGTGGGAAGTACGTTTTTAAAATCTCTATAAAAAAGTCCCTCTGTCGGAAAAAAACTTTCATTGTCCAAAACAGAATATTGATAGTCCAGGTTTACATTGGCATTGAACCCTTTATGGTTATACATGTAACCTATCCCGGCTTTTTGGGTAAGGAATTTATTGTCAAATTCATTGCTGAGCGCTGTATCCAAAACCATGATACCCTGTTCATTGGCCAATTGGAAGGTTTTCTGGTCAGCGGCACTTTTATTGTTCCCGATTTGATAGCCTACAGTAGCTACGGACCTTTCAGAAATCGGTTCAGTATAGGTGAAATTTGCCCGATAATTAAACCCATCAGAAAGCGCTGTACTTTCCTGCACCAAGGTGTCAAAAGCATTCCTCACATAATCTTTGTTGGTAGAAATCAAATCGGTCAATTGATCCCTTTGATTCCAGGATGTAAAAAAGTCAGTCGAAAATGTCCTCCCCACTTTATTAAATTTATACCGGTAGGTAAAGTTATTGGAAATATTGTATCCCTGCGTTTCATTGGCGGTAATGTTCCTTGTATCACTTAGCGAATCCAAATCCTGATTGAGGTTTAACCCATCCAAATCGCTGTATCTCACATTGTCCTGGAAGCTGATGGATGGGCTGAAGATCAAGGCGTTCTTTTCATTGATATCATATTCCATTCTCCCGTTCATCCGGTGATTATTATTGGTCACCGTGCTGATTTGGTCCTCCTGGTAGATCAAGCGTTGCTCTTCATTGACCACCGTTTCCCTATTGGTCCTCTCCAAGACGTTATTATCTGTGGAATTAAAGAAATAACTTCCCGTAAAATTGATCTTTTCTCCCCATTTATCACTGTAGTTCAGGCCCAAAGAATTGGTGGTAACAATGCCGTTGTTTTGGGCAACTCCAAAGTTACCCCCTCCGCCACCTCTCCGGCCTCCACCCCGACGGCCACCTCCTCCAAGTCCACCGCTTACACCAAGTAGATCATCTGAAGAAAAGTTCTGTTGATTTACGTTATTAAATAAACCGATAAGAGAAATCCGGCGGTTGCCATTAAAAAAGTTGATGTTGCCTCCCAGAGAATAGGTTTCATCTGTACCATACCCGCCGTAAACCCGACCGAAATAACTGTTTCTCATGTTTCCCTTGGTAATGATATTGATGGTTTTGGCATAGTTACCATCATCCAGCCCGGTAAGACGGGATTGGTCTGAGCGCTGATCCAGCACCTCCACACTTGAAATGGCATCTGCCGGCAAATTTCTTAAAGCAATTGAGGGATCGTTTCCAAAAAATTCACGTCCATCCACCAGGACTTTTTGTACCTGCTCTCCCTGGGCCTGAACCTGACCGTTTTCTATCGTAATGCCGGGAAGTTTACCTATCAGGTCTTCTGCCATGGCATTTTCTTTGGTTTTGAATGCACTTGCATTGAATACTGCCGTATCCCCTTTCATCTCTCCCACAGAATTCTCCCCTTCAATCACTACTTCGTCCAGTAAATTACTGTCTTCGCTGAGGGTAATTACCCCCAGGTCAAGCGGCATCCCCCTGCTAAATTCCCGCGTGACTTTTTCAAAGCCAACATAAGTGATTTCCAATTTAAACACCGGCAAGCGCGGATAAGGGATACTAAAAGTGCCATCCGGACCGGTAGTGGCATTGCCTATCAGGGAGTCTTCCTGGGTTTTTAGCAATACATTGGCGCCTATCATGGGATCTTGGCTAGTGAGCTCCACAATTTTTCCCTTGATCATAGGTACCTCAGTACCATTTCTTTGGGTTTCCTGGGCCTGAAGCATTGGGCTTCCTGCAAATAGTAAAATAAACAATAAGAGAGTAAAAACCTTCATTCTGATCTTCGGTTAAGTATGATGCTTAGACCGAAAAGTTTCACCAAGGTTTAAGCCATCAGAGGTGAAAATGCTGGATGGGGAAAAAAGTGCTTTAAATCGCTGATTTTGGGGGTGTAAGGAAAAAAATAATCCCAGCAATGATGGTAACAATTGCTGGGATTAAAACAACCTGATACTTAATATAAGAAGTACGAAAATCATTAAAGGGGAATAGGGGCCAAAATAAATTTAAGTGATGGAAATGATGTCCCTATAACTTATTCCCATATGACTGTTGTCATAAACGGCTTCTCCGTTCTTAATGATGATCACTTGGGGAGAGGCATGCGCCACTTTAAATTGGTCAGCAATCTGGTTGGAAATTTCCCGGTAATTGATCAGGTCCAAGAAATAGGATGCCATTTTTTGACTGTCCTCCATTTTCCAACTTCTCTCCAACCTGCTCCAGGCCATGCTGCTGATGGAGCACCTACTCGAATGCTTAAAGATGAGAACGGGTTTTTGCCTGCTTTCTTCCACAAGGGCTGAAATTTGGGAAACATCTTCTAATTTTTTCCAACTCATAATTTTTGATTGTATTGATAGCCTAAAATAGGATTTCGTATTGAACAACTGAAAAGGAAAGGCTTAAAGTTCATTATTATCTTAAAATCTTTTCCACTTTTATTTGCCTTCCATTATTGTTTTGCCTGATTTTTGGGTAGGCTTATCCAACAAAATTCGTCTGGTACGTTTATAGAAAGTATGTTAAAAGAAAAATCTCTCAATTCATTTTTATTTTGGGGCTTATTAGGCCTTTTTATTTTCTCAGGATGCCGTCGAATCCAAATGGATGGACCGATGAGCCGCCAGCCATCTTCTCTTGCCCCTGAAGCCAATTCCCAAATCCATTTTGGATTAGAAATCCCGCTGGCCAATCTGCAATCTACTTTAAATCAAAACCTGGAAAAATTGCTGTATACTGAGGAAGGCCTGATTATTGGGGACGGGTTGTTTGCAGATGTCCTGATCAATAAAAACGGTATGCTTCAACTGGCATTCCAATCCACTGGTAAACTGGTAATGACCATGCCCGTTTTTATGGAAGGAAAATTGAAACTTGAAAAAAAGATATTCGGACAAAGTGTTTCCACTGCACTTCCTTTTGAAGAATCTTTGACTCCTAAGGTAAGTTTCAAACCTGTTTTCAAGAAAGATTGGTCATTTGGAATCGAAGAACTGGAAATTGAATCGTGGGGAAGGTCTATGCAGCTTGACCTATTGGGATACCAGATTGACTTTGAACCATTGGTCAGGAAAAGAATGAAAGCGATCATCACGCAACAATTGGACAAAGGTGCCTTAGCCCAATTGAATTTTAAAAATCTGGCCCAAACTACCTGGGATGCTTATAGTAAACCCATTCACATCCATACAGAAATGGTAGATAACTATTTGTATACCATTCCCAAATCCCTTTCCATAAAAGAGCAGTTTACTACTGACCAACATCTTTTGCTCCAAATTGGCATGGAGGGAGTGGTCCATAACAGCCTGGAAAAATTATCGGATTATCCGGATCATGACTTGCCTGACCTGACCCTGGAGCATTCCGAGGGAAATTTTTTGAACATTACTCTCCCTCTGGGCATAGGCTATGCTCAGATTGATGAATACCTAAATGCCACTTTAAGGGACAGTTCACTTAAAGTGGATTCAAAAACCCAATTGATCCCCCATGAATTTGAAACAGGACATTATGGAGACAAAGCCCTGGTAAAAATGGAATTTACAGCCAAGAGAATAGGGAAAAAAGACCTTAAAGGAGCCATTTTTCTGGTGGGAAAACCCATATACAATTCTGAAATCCAATCTATTATGTTTACAGGAATTGACTTTGATCTGAAGACGGAAAATTTCTATGCCAATACCGCTAATTGGCTGAAAAAACGAAAAATCAGGAATGCCATCCAAAAAAACGCTGTCTATCCGGTAAAGGAATTTCTGGAAAAAGCCCGTGAAGAAGTGGGCCAAATGGGTGGCTGGACCACTTCATTTGCCTCAGCAAATCTGGACAACATCACCTTATCCGTAGATGGGATCCATCCCCAGGAAGATAAAATTATGGTCTATATAAAAACCACCGGAGACATAAAGGTCGCTTGGCAATAACCATACAATCAATTCGGTTTAAGCCATCAAGTCTCCAAATGTTTTGATGCCTTTTTTTTCAGCCTGCTTTAACATTTTTACCAATAATTGGGACGTCAGGAAAGCATCTCCTGCAGCAGTATGCCTATCATCCAGGGTTATATGGTTTTTATCACATAAGTGGTCCAGGGCAAAAGCGCTGGATACCACCAAACCGGGATCATAAAATTTTCCGAATTCCAGCCGGATGGCCAGTTGAAAGGTATCCAATACCGGATTTTTAATTTTTCTCAATCCAAAAGACCTGCCCAGTTTCTCCAACATGGCCAGATCAAACCCAACATGATGGCCTACCAAAATCCGGCCGGAGGCCTCCCGCACAAATATCCGAAGAAGTTCCTCCCTGCTGATATAGGGCCTATCCTCGACCAATCCATGGATGGCAATGGCCTCTTTGTTCCTTTTCTTGGGCCGTAAATAATACTCTTGGGCGGAACTGATGTAGATCCTGTAACCTGCGACATGAACCGAACCAAAGGAGAGTATATAATCCCGGTTCACATTTAGACCTGTGGTTTCCGTATCCAGAATTAAAAACTCCAGTTCAAAAATGGGTTTGCTTTTTGGAATTTTACGCACCGCCAGTTTTTCGTAATCCTTTATAAATTCACGTTTTGGAAATTGGGCAAATCCGAAGAATTTATTCCATTTCATCATCAGCTGCCAAAATAATCCAATTGGAACCGTACCCTTAAAATTTTCTGGATTTCATCGATGGGGAAAAAAGCATTTTTTAACAGTTGCCTTTGTAATTTACCCAGTGAATCGGGTTGAATAAACCTCCCGGATGATTGAGAGGTAAGCCCTTCCATGGCCCTGATGCGCATAAAAATTTCATAAGCTTTTCCGGCATCTTTAAAAAGAGAAGTGTAATTAGGCTCCAATTCTGCCAACCTCTCGAAACGCTTAAAGGTATTGTTGATACCTACAATGCCATGGCTAAGCACCAGCACCCTGGCTGCATCTGCCAAAGGCATCATGGCCCGGAGTTTAATATCGAATTTTTCAGCATGATCCCCCGATTTTTCTACCATGAAATTCCGGAAAAAACCCAGGGGAGGCGGGTTCAATAATGCGTTTTTACATAAAAAATTCAAATACAGTTTTTCCTTGGCAATTTCCTCATAAATATGCTGTGTCAGTACTTCAGCCAAAACAAATTTTCCTGCAACTGGCCTGAAATCAAAAAATATAGTAGCCATCAACAGGGATTTTTGATCAGGTTCTTGAATCCATTCACTAAAATATTTTTTCCAGACCGATAATGGCCGACACCATTTCGGATTATTCGCCATCATTTCGGCCGGACAGGATTGAAATCCACAAGCAAAGAGGGTATCCATCACATCTCTCGCAATCAAATGCATATAAGCCATCGCCCGTCCTTGCTGTTCCTGAGGAACATCCTCATATACCATGGCATTATCTAAATCCGTTCTTAGAAGTTGTTCGCCCCTCCCTTCACTTCCCAGGCACAAAAAACAAAAGGCCAGGTTATTCATATCCGGAAATTCCGGATCATATCTGCTTTTTGCAATGGCTATTGCTCTGGTAATGATCACATCATTGATGGTCGTAATGATGCCTGCTATGAAATCCATCGCCACCTCATTTTCCAGATAAAATTTCAACATTAATTCTGCCTGGTTTCTAAGTTTGGCTAATTCATGAATATCACTGCTATGCTGAAGCGCCCGGATCAAAACTGCAGGACTATTACCTTGGGATAACAGAACATCATGGTCTGAAACGATTCCTATGACGGGTGAGTCAGGTGATCCATCTTCCGTAAAAATCAGGTGATGCAAACTGTTTTTGATCATGGTAAGGTAGGCCTCAGAAAAGTCAGTTCCCTTTTTCGCCGTAATGACCGGAGTACTCATGATGGTTTCTACCTTGGTGGAATAGGGTAGATTGACTGCGATAAGCCGGTTTCTCAAATCTTTATCGGTAATAATTCCCTCAGGATGATGCTTTCCATTTAGAATCACAATGGAACCCACCTGGTGTAAACTCATTTTTTTGACCGCTTCTGCTACAGTATCTCCCATTTCACAATGGATGACGGGGTAGGACATATCCAAGCTGGATTTCCCGGTAAAAAGCATCAAACTATTTTCCTGTCGGGCAGATCCAATAAGGGACCTTGCCTTTTGAGATTGGGAAAGATCGGTGCGGACCACCACCTGTCCAGAGGCAAATCCTGCTGCAAAATAAAGGCTTACCTGGCTGTTTTCTTTTAATATCTTATCAAAGATGGCTACTGGAATGGCATAGATCAGCGTGTTTTCTGCTGCTCTGGCACTTAAAATATAAGGTCTTTTTCCTAATAAGGCCATTACGCCAAACACATCTCCCTCATCACAAAACTCAACAGGCTGCTCCTTACCTTCAATATAGTCTGTCAGGTGAACCGCCCCTTCTTTCAGAACAAAAAAATAGTTTTTAGCAGGTTCCCCTTTTTGAAACAAAAATTCATCTTTCTCAAAATAAATAAGTTCCACCTCTTTGGACACCTGTTCCAATAAACTTTTTGATAAAAACCCAAAAGGGGGAAACTTTTTAAGGAACTCATATACCCTGTTCACGATTACATTGGCCATCCTGGTTTGGGTTTAAAGAAAATATTGATGCTATTGTATAGACAATGAGGCTTGGTATTATAAATTGGGGGATGGCAGAAGGAAATTGTTGGTTTCCGGGCGGCCATCCCCAGATTTCATTTCAGTCCAGTTTATTCCACCCTACCCTTAATGATGATTTCAACCACCTCAGGGTCCAACAGCGTAGAAGTATCACCCAGGTTATCCATATTTCCTTCTGCAACTTTTCTGAGAATCCTTCTCATGATTTTGCCGGACCGGGTTTTGGGAAGACCTGGTACAATTTGAATTTTATCCGGTTTGGCAATTGGTCCAATGATTTTGGTAACGGTATCTTTGATCTCTCCAACCAGATTTTCTTCCGTTCTGTTTTTCATGTCACAAATCACATAAGCATAAATGCCCTGACCCTTCACCTTATGTGGGTATCCTACCACAGCAGATTCAATGACCAAGGGATGTTCGTTGATGGCATTTTCTACCTCTGCAGTACCCATTCTATGACCGGAAACATTGATCACATCATCTACCCTGCCCAGTATCCGATAATAGCCATCATGGTCTCTTTTTACACCATCCCCTGTGAAATACATTCCTTTATAGGCAGAAAAATAAGTTTGTTTGCACCTTTCATGATCTCCATAGGTAGTCCTCAGCATGCCAGGCCAAGGAAATTTCACACATAAATTACCTTCTACAGAATTGCCCATCATTTCATTCCCATCTGGATCCATAATGGCCAGTTGTATACCAGGCAGGGGCAAGGTGGCATAGGCAGGTTTGGTTGGGGTGATTCCTGCTAAGGGAGAAACCATTATCCCTCCTGTTTCTGTTTGCCACCAGGTATCCACGATGGGACATTTTGTTTTGCCAATGTGGGTATGGTACCAATGCCATGCTTCTTCATTAATAGGTTCTCCTACAGATCCCAAAACTTTTAAGGAATCCAATTTATAGGGTGCGATAGGTTCCGTACCATAGACCTGTAATGCCCGGATGGCCGTAGGTGCTGTATAAAATTGATTGACCTGGTATTTGTCAACAATATCCCAAAACCTTCCCGCATCGGGATAAGTAGGTATGCCCTCAAACATCAAGGAGGTGGCTCCCGCTAACAGAGGGCCGTATACGATGTACGAATGTCCTGTTACCCAGCCTATATCCGCAGTACACCAGTAAACATCACCGGGAGTATACTGGAAAACATTCTCAAAGGTATATTTTGTGTAAACCATATATCCACCACAGGTATGGACCACTCCTTTTGGCTTTCCGGTAGAACCTGACGTATAAAGTATGAACAACATGTCTTCACTGTCCATTTCGACTGCTTCATGGGTTTCATTGATGCCTTCCATAAGGTCGTGCCACCAATGGTCTCTTCCCTCTTTCATGGTTATTTCCTGCTTGGTCCTCTCATAGACAATGACAGACTCCACTGTACTGGTGGTTTCCAAAGCTTCATCCACAATGGCTTTTACGGATATTTGCTTCTTTCCCCTGAAATTTCCATCTGAAGTAAGCACCACCTTGGCACCACAATCATTGATCCTATCTGAAAGTGCATTACTGGAAAAGCCTGCAAAAACCACAGAATGTACTGCTCCAACCCTGGCACAACCCAACAGCGCAATGGCAGCTTCAGGAACCATAGGCATATAGATGATCACCTTGTCCCCTTTTTTAATGCCCTTTTCTACCAGCACATTAGAAAATTTACAAACCTCATGATATAGCTGCTTGTAGGTCAGTGTCCTTCCCTCCTCCTCCGGATCATTGGGTTCCCAAATGATAGCAGGTTTATCTCCTATGGTGTAAAGGTGCCTTTCTAAAATATTTTCAGTGATGTTAAGCTTTCCATTGAGAAACCACTTGATATTCGGTTCCTCGAAGTCCCATTCCAATACTTTATCCCAGCGTTTTTTCCAGTGAAAAGAATCTGCAACCCTCGCCCAAAAATTTTCAGGGTCAGCAACACTCTTTTGGTATTCATGGAAATAACCGCTAAGGGTATGAATTCTATCACTCATAATTCGATATTTTAGGTTATAATATTACTTTTTCCTTATAAAATAAATGAAAATTATTCGTCTTCCTGCATTTTTCAGTGAATAATCTCCTGCTTTCAATGGTCCTGGGCTTTACCAGCCCCACGGGGGATCCTAATATCCTGTATCAATTGTTGTATATTCTCTGGGGGGGGAGGGGTTAATTTGGAAACTATGTAACATAACAAAAAATTGATGGCCATACCCACTGTGCCTATGCCTTCCGGGGAAATTCCAAACCACCAATGATCCGCACTGTTCAGTTCAGGACTGATAAATTTAAAATAAATAATATAGGACATGGTGAAAACCAGACCGGAAACCATGCCTACAATGGCACCCTCCTTGTTCATCCTTGTGGAAAATATGCCCATAATGATCACCGGGAAAAATGAAGCTGCTGCCAAACCAAAAGCAAAAGCCACCACTTCGGCGACAAAACCTGGGGGGTTGATACCAAAATAACCTGCAATAACCACCGCCGCAGCCGCAGCTACCCTAGCAATAATCAGTTCCGTTTTCTCAGTCATGGTGGGTACAAAAGTCCTGAAAAGATCTCTTGAAACGGAAGTTGAAATCACCAATAATAAGCCGGCCGCAGTGGACAATGCAGCGGCCATTCCACCTGCAGCAACAAGACCCACTACCCAATTGGGCAATTCAGCAATCTCAGGTGCCGCCAAAACCATGATATCTTTGTCAATCTGCAACTCATTTTTGTTTTGGTCTGCCGTATATTGCACCCGTCCGTCCCCGTTTATATCATCCACCACAATCAGGTTGGTCTTTTCCCAGTTTTCCACCCAATCAGGCAGTTGATCAATGGGTTGATTGGCCACCGTATCAATGGCATTATAAATCCCAAAAGCGGCCACTGCAGGAGCAGTGGTATAAAGAATGGCAATAAAAACAAGGGCATAACCGGCAGAAAGCCGGGCATCCTTTACCCTGGGTACAGTGAAAAACCTGACAATTACATGAGGCAATCCGGCCGTGCCTACCATCAATGCCAAAGTAATGGCAAATATATCCGTAAGTGGCTTTTTCCCAGCGGTGTACTCCTGAAATCCCATATCCAATAATACTCCGTCCAGCTTATCCAACAGATAACTACCATCGGCCACGGTACCTCCCAATCCCATCTGGGGGATAAAATTGCCCGTCAATTGCATGGAGACAAAAATGGCAGGAACCATAAAGGCAAAAATCAAAACACAGTATTGGGCTACCTGCGTATAGGTTATCCCTTTCATTCCTCCTAAAACGGCATAAAAAAAGACAATGGTCATACCAATGATCACCCCTGTTTCAATATCCACCTCCAGATAGCGGGAAAAAACGATACCTACCCCCCGCATTTGTCCGGCTACATAGGTAAAGGATATGAATAAAGCGCAAAATACGGCCACTACCCTCGCCTTGTTGCTATAATACCGGTCACCTACAAAATCCGGTACTGTAAACTTTCCAAATTTTCTCAGGTAAGGGGCCAATAATAAGGCCAGTAATACATAGCCTCCTGTCCAACCCATCAAGTAAACAGACCCATCATAGCCTGAAAAAGCGATGATACCTGCCATGGAAATAAAAGAAGCCGCCGACATCCAATCCGCCGCTGTTGCCATCCCGTTGGCAAGTGGAGATACACCTCCACCTGCAGTATAAAATTCTTTTGTAGTTCCTGCCCTGGAATAAATCGCTATACCAATATAAAGGGCAAATGAAAGTCCTACTAAAATATAGGTCCAAGTTAAAATATCCATAGTGGGTAGGTAGGATTGTGGTTTATTTTTCGTTTACATCAAATTCTTCATCCAATTTGTTCATGCGGTAAACATAAACAAAAATCAATATTACGAAGGTAAAAATGGAGCCCTGTTGGGCAAACCAGAAACCTAGTTTGTATCCTCCGAAACGGATTTGGTTGAGGGGTTCGGCCAATAGGATTCCAAAACCAAAAGAAACCAGAAACCAAATGGATAAAAGGATCAAAACAGTTTGAATGTTTTTTTTCCAATAAAGCTGCATGTGCTGTTTATTATTGTCCATAGCTGGATTTTTGTTTATTTAATTACCAAAGTTGCTCAGAATAATGCTGAAAATATTCAAAATTTTTGGAACAAACAGCAAGATGACATGATTCTTGGCCATTTTATTCAAAATAGGTTACTAATGTAGTAAATTGGTTTTTGATATACGTACACATCACTTTTTTTTGTATGTTTTTAAAGCCATTACCTGCAATTCCATCTATTATTCAATTAAAATCCAAAACCTTCAATCAAGGGGCTAAAATAAGGTCAACTGCCTGAATTCCCGCATTCAGTCTTGCTTGGGGATCTCCGGAAATCTTTAAATAGGGTACCCCGGTAGCCTTAAGATATTCATGGTAGAGATCAAAAAAGTATTTTCTCATTTTTGGATGAGGATGCTCCCGTAAGGGGTCCGGCTCCCAGGGCACATCGATATCGGTCAATAAATACAAGTCATATCTTCTGGAAGTCATTGTTTCCTTGATCCAGGGATCGAGCTTCCCAAAACTGTGTTCACTCCAAACTTTGATTACATGAAGATCTGTATCACAAAAAAGAAGGCCATCCGCCTTTTCCTCCAATTCAATTTCTTTCTCGATTTGGCCTTTGGCAATTTTCAATAAATCTTCGAAATGATAGCCCCGGTTAAGGGAATAAAGGTAATCCCTGGCATATTCCGGAACCCAAGGCTCTTGATAATGCTTGGCCAAAGCGGCAGTTAGGGTACTTTTTCCGGTAGATTCCGGTCCGATTACCACCACTTTTTTAATTTGATCGGGCATATTGTTTTGCTGATTTGATCCAGGCGATTAAACCCAAAGTAGCCAATATCGTGAAAACAAAAAACTGAAAGGAAGTCAAAATCAAACCTTTGTAAAAATACAATGGAACCGAAACTAGGTCGGTAATGATCCAGGCTATCCAATTTTCAACTTTTTTCTTGGCCATTAACCACATGCCGACAAATGCTGCTGCAGTAGTAAATGCATCCCAGTAGGGCACATCACTGTCTGTAAACCAAACAAGTACCCAATAAAGGACCCCATAAGAAAGCAGAAACAATGAAATTGATTGCAACAGCCCGGCTCCATTTAACCAGGTAATGGGGACTACATTCTTGCCCGGTTTGGGATGGGTCCAAAGGTACCAACCATAAATAGACATGGAAAAATAATAAGCGTTGATCCCCATATCTGCATACAGTTTTACCTGAAAACATATCCAAACATAGATAATGGTACTGATGATCCCGGTAGGAAAAACCAATATGTTTTCCTTCATGGAATAGAAAACTGAAGCCAAACCAAAAAAAACGGCAATCCCTTCCAACCATGTCATGTTTTCCAAACCTATCCGAAGCCCATCTGTAATATATTGCCAATCCACAGGTTGAATTTTTTTTTTATTTGAAAATGCGGAGCAGTTCCTGCAACCCATCTATCCTAAAGACAGAAAAGCCTTTACTTTTATAAAGAAAATCAGAAAACACCCCAAATTTATGGGGTGTTTCCGAAACGCCATGTTTAAAAAAAATATTTACCCGATATTTTTCTTCTTCAACTGATCCACAATGTATTCAGATGTCCGGATAGAAAGTGCCAAAATGGTCCAGGTGGGGTTTTTATCGGCCTGGGACACAAAAGAGGCGGCATCCACCACAAACAGGTTTTTACATTCATGGGCCTGGGCGTATTTGTTCAATACAGAAGTCTTGGGATCATTCCCCATGCGGGCAGTCCCCACTTCATGGATAATGCGACCGGGAGCCTCCAATCCATGCTGGGATTCAGCGCCAGGCCTATTTCCCATCACCTGCGCCCCCATGGCATGGAAGATTTCCTCGAAGGTATCCTGCATGTGGTTGGCCTGCTTCACTTCATGCTCGGTCCAGTTATAATGAAAACGCAGAACAGGAATGCCGAATTTGTCCACCGTATTGGGATCAATTTCACAGTAATTATCATATTGTGGTACGCTTTCCCCTCTCCCGGCAATGCCCACCGTCGCACCATAAATGCTCCGGATATCTTTTTTCAAACCAGCTCCATATCCTCCATTTGGTCTTGTATTGCCAAATTCATCCTTTATGAATTTCCTCATGGAATTCATTCCAAAACCAAAGCCATAATTTGGCATGCGCATGCCACCACCAAATTCCAAATGGTATCCTCGGGGAAAATCCAGCTTTTTATTGTCCAACCACCAGGGAGTATAAACGTGCATGGACCCTACACCGTCCTCATTATACCTGTCCCTGCCCAAAAAATCAGGCATAAAAGCAGAACGGCTGGCACCGGTGGAATCATGCAGGTACCTTCCCAGGATACCACTGCTATTGGAAATTCCATTGGGGTGCACCGGGGAACTGGAATTCATCATGATCCGGGCACTTTCGCATGCAGAGGCACCCAACACTACCACTCTTGCCTTTAGCTTGTATTCCTGCATATCTACTTTACTGATATAGGAGATGCCCGTGGCTTCTCCCTTTTCATCCGTCATCACCTTACGGACCATGGCATAGGTATATAAATCCACGTTACCTTTTTTAATGGCAGGTTTCACCAAAACGGTTCCAGCAGAAAAGTCAGCATATACCTGGCATGCCCGACTACATTGTGCACAGAAGAAGCAGGTACCCCGTTCGTTATTTACCGGTCGGGTCAACACAGAAATCCTGGATGGAATCACAGGAAGATTGATTTTTTTACCCCCTTTCATAAAGGCCAATTCATGCAAACGGGGTTTTGGAGGAGGTAAGAAGAAGCCATCAGGTTCATTTCGGATTCCCTCCTTGGTGCCAAATATGCCCACAATTTGATCTACCCGATCATAATAGGGTTTGACATCATCATATCCTATGGGCCAATCATCGCCCAGCCCATCAATGCTTCTTCTTTTGAAATCATCCGGTCCAAAACGCAGGGATATCCTTCCCCAGTGGTTGGTCCTTCCTCCCACCATCCGGGATCGGAACCAATCGAATTGAGTACCGTCTTTTCGGGTGTATGGTTCTCCTTCAATATCCCATCCGCCATAGGCCGCATCAAAGTCTCCAAAGGCCCTTACGGTATTGGCCCCTCTTCTGGGGGATTCCCATGGCCAGCGCATTTGGGTACGGTATTCTTCCAAAGCAGGATCAAAGTCACTGCCGGCTTCCACTACCGCAACACTTAATCCTGATTCGGATAGGATCTTGCTGGCCATTCCTCCACCTGCCCCTGAACCTACGATGATCACATCATATACGTCCATGGATGATTTTATTTCAAAACTCATTGATATTAGGTTTAATGTTAATTTTCAATTTTGATCGCCTAAAATAGGACAATAACCTGGGATTTTCATAACCGTTTATTGAAACGGTTCCAAGTACTTCTGAAATTTTGAATATTTAAATTTTATTTTGACCAAACTTTTACTAATCTTATACACTGAAACCTAAAAAGAGACCATTCCATATTGGTCTGGAATATTTTTAAATTCTCAAATTAATCCAAAAAATGAAAAAATCTGAAAGAAGAAGCCAGGGATGGTTTGGTAAAACGGGTAAAGATGGCTTGATTTATCGCTCCTGGTTTAAAAAGCAAGGAATCCCAACCCACGAATTAGAGGGAAAACCCATCATCGGTATCTGCAATACCTGGTCTGAACTTACCCCATGTAATTCGCATTTCAGAGAATTGGCAGAGTTTGTCAAAAAGGGCATTTTGGAAGCAGGAGGCTACCCCGTGGAATTTCCCGTCATGTCTTTGGGGGAGACCGTGATGAAACCCACCGCCATGCTGTATAGGAACCTGGCCAGTATGGACACCGAAGAATCCATACGTGCCAACCCATTGGACGGCGTGGTTTTGCTCTGTGGTTGTGACAAAACCACCCCCTCATTGGTCATGGGGGCATGCAGTGTCAATATCCCCACCATTGTGGTATCGGGAGGACCGATGCTTACGGGACACTATAGAGGGGCATCCATCAGCACCAGTGATATCTGGAGATTCAGTGAGGACCATCGAAGTGGCAAAATCAATCAGGCGGAGTTATATATTGCCGAATCAGGCCTTTGCAGAAGTGATGGGCACTGTGGCGTAATGGGGACTGCTTCCACGATGGCCTGTATGGTAGAGGCCCTGGGATTATCCCTTCCGGGCAATGCCGCTATTCCGGCTCCTGATACCGGCAGAAAAATACTGGCCCATTTATCGGGAATGGAGATCGTGAAAATGGTAGAAAATGATTTAAAATTAACAGACATCCTTACAAGAGAAGCCTTCGAAAACGCCATTATGGTCAACGCGGCCATAGGGGGGTCCACTAATTTTGTCATCCACCTGTTGGCCATTGCAGGAAGAATAGGGATCCCACTTAACTTGGATGACTTTGATCAATTTTCTTCTAAAATCCCTTTACTCGCGAATCTGCAGCCATCCGGAAAGTATTTTATGGAGGATTTTTATTATGCAGGGGGATTGCCGCCCATTATAAAGCAGCTCAAGGACCACCTGAATAATGATGCCCTAACTGTAACCGGCCAGGGCATCGGTAAAAACAATGAGCGGTACGAAACCTATAATGATGCGGTAATCGCCAGCCTGGATCATCCCTTTAATGAAACCTCTGGCATTGTGGTGTTAAAAGGAAATCTGTGCGAAACCGGAGCCATCATTAAACCTTCTGCTGCCAGCCCCGGGCTAATGAAACATACCGGAAAGGCAGTGGTCTTTGAAGACATTGACGATTATAAAAATAATATTGATGATCCGGAATTGGATATTGATGAAAATTCTGTGATGATATTAAAAAATGTAGGACCAAAGGGTTATCCAGGTATGCCGGAAGTAGGGAACATGGGGCTGCCTCTAAAAGTTTTGGAAAAAGGCATCACCGACATGGTAAGGATTTCCGATGGAAGAATGAGCGGGACAGGCTTTGGCACGGTGGTATTACATGCCTCGCCGGAAGCAGCTGAAGGCGGCAACTTTGCGGTAGTCAAAACCGGTGACCTTATTGAATTGGATGTTCCAGCCCGAAAGCTTAATCTTTTGGTATCAGATGAAGAATTGTCAAAAAGAAAAGCCAACTGGAGCCGACCTCAATCAATTACGGAAAGGGGATACGTAAGCCTTTACATCAAACATGTAGAGCAAGCCAACCTTGGAGCAGATTTGGATTTTTTAAAGGGCAGTTCAGGCAGTGAGGTTACCAAAGATTCCCACTAAGCTCTTTTTAATAAATAAACATGTCTGTTTGTTCAGGCATGTCTTTGTATTTGGGTACCCTGTTCATTAATTTATTTATGGATCATCCTCAGGAAATGCACATTAAAAGGCCTGTTGCCCTTGTAACGGGGGCAGGTACAGGTATTGGCTTTGAAATTTGCAGGAAATTAGTAGAAGAGGGCAATCATGTCGTCCTGAATGACCTGGATAAATCCCTGACTCAAAAAGCCATTCAAAAAATCAATAAGGAATTCAATGGTGATTTTTGCAGGGGAATATCCGGAGATGCCTCCAATGGGGAATTTATTAAAGAAATGGTGCAATTTGCTGCCCGGGAAATGGGTTCGCTGGATAAAGTAGTGGCCAATGCAGGGATTACTCTGTTCGGCGATTTCCTTACTTATAAAGAAGCAGACTTCCAAAAGGTAATGCAATTGAACCTGGCAGGAAGTTTTTTCCTGGCACAAAAATCTGCCAAACAAATGATTCACCAGGGAAATGGTGGCAGCATTCTGTTCATGTCATCAGTCACAGGTCACCAAGCCCACAAAAACCTGGCTGCATACGGCATGAGCAAAGCCGCTTTGGAAATGCTGGCCAAAACTTTGGTTTTGGAGTTATCTCCCCATAAAATCAATGTAAATGCGGTGGCTCCCGGAGCGACGATGACAGAAAGAACCGCCGCAGAACAGGGCTATGAAGAAACCTGGTCTAACATCACGCCTATGGGAAGACCAGCTTTTCCAGAAGACATTGCCCAGGCAGTGGTTTTCCTGCTTTCCAAAAAAGCCAAACACATCACCGGCCAATGCCTGGTTATCGATGGTGGCTGGACCGCAACCAGCCCTTCACCTTATAGCAAATAAATTATATGAATGGGAGCATCTAAGCATCAGTTTAGATAATTATAAAAATATCCAACTGATGATCAAGGAAATATATAATTGATTTAAAGCTTTTCCTGCTCGCTTTTTTTGATTTAATATTCAAAATCAGCATAGAACAGGACAGTTGAGGAATGAAATTAATTTAACTTCGCTAAAAACGCATTTGAAATTTTAAACTTATCATTGAAAAATATGGCAATTACAGAAAAAACTTTTAAGCACGTAGATTACCTTTGGGATGAGAGTAAAGCAAAAGCCCTCGGTGATGATCAGGTAGCACTTTTGCTATATAGGTCAAACATACTCGGTGCCGATTTAAGAATTACCAACTACGGCGGTGGCAATACCAGCTGTAAAACCATCGAGAAAGATCCTTTGACTAAAGAGGAAACGGAAGTAATGTGGATCAAGGGTTCTGGTGGGGATATCGGTACGCTGAAAAGAAATGGGCTGGCAGGCCTATACATGGACAAGTTGCTGGCGCTAAAGAACGTCTATAGGGGATTGGAATTTGAAGATGAAATGGTAGCCTTATTTAACCATTGCATTTACGATTTGGATTCGAAAGCCCCCTCCATTGATACACCCCTTCACGCGGTTCTACCCTTCAAACACATCGATCATCTACACCCGGATGCGGCCATAGCCATTGCGGCTTCTAAAGAAGGCGAAAAGATTACCCAGGAATTGTTTGATGGACAGATTGCCTGGGTGCCATGGCAAAGACCCGGATTTGACCTGGCCCTCAAATTGGATGAAGCGCTAAAAGCCAATCCGGGCATAAGAGGCATAATGCTGGGGGGACACGGACTCTTTACCTGGGGGGACACTGCCTATGAATGCTACATCAATAGTCTGGAAGTAATTGACAAAGCTTCCCAGTACCTGGAAGAAAACTATGGCAAGAAAAGACCCGTTTTTGGAGGACAAAAGATCAAATCTTTGGAGCCCTCAAAAAGAAAAGACCAAGCGGGTATACTGGCACCCCATTTAAGGGGACTGGCTTCAAGCTATAACCGAATGATAGGTCACTTCACCGATGATGACAGGGTCCTTGAGTTTGCCAACAGCGATGATCTGAAAAAATTGGCTCCTTTGGGAACCAGTTGTCCGGATCACTTTTTAAGAACCAAAATCAGGCCCTTGGTATTGGATATTCCAGCTGATGAAGATCTAACGGATATTTCCAAAGTGAAATCTTACCTGGAGAAAGAATTTGAGGATTACAGAGCCTATTACGCTCAATATTATGAAGAGCATAAGCGACCAAATAGCCCTGCCATAAGGGATTCGAATCCCGTCGTGATCATTTGGCCTGGGGTGGGTATGTTTTCTTATGCCAAGAATAAGCAAACCGCAAGGGTGGCCAGTGAGTTTTACACCAATGCCATTAACGTCATGAAAGGCGCTGAAGCCATTTCTGAATATGTATCCCTTCCCCTGCAGGAGGCATTTGATATTGAATATTGGTTATTGGAAGAAGCCAAATTGCAAAGGATGCCCAAGGAGCAGCCGCTTTCCCGTAAAATTGCCTTCGTAACCGGTGGAGCAGGTGGTATCGGAAAAGCCATTGCAGATAAGCTGGCCAAAGAGGGGGCCTGCGTATTTATCACGGACATCAACCAGGAAAATCTGGAAACAGCCATGGATACCTATAATGGGGACACCGGATCAGGCACACTGATGGACGTCACCAAAATGGAGGAAATAGAAAAAGCTTTTAAGGCCGTTTCTCTTAAGTTTGGCGGTGTGGACATCATCATCAACTGTGCGGGGCTGGCTATTTCAAAACCCATTGATCAAACATCGGAAAAGGAATGGGATCTTTTACAGGACGTATTGGTAAAAGGTCAATTTGCGGTTTCCAAAGCAGGGGTTGGTATTCTTCGCGCCCAGGCCAAAGGTGGTGATATTATCAATATAGCCAGTAAAAACGCCCTGGTTTCCGGACCCAATAATATTGGATATGGAACAGCCAAAGCCGCACAGGTGCACATGAGCCGTTTAATGGCCGCTGAACTTGGCCCGGACAAAATCCGGGTAAATGTAGTCAATCCAGATGCCGTAATTGAAGGCAGTAAAATTTGGGAAGGGGCCTGGGCTCAGGGAAGGGCCAAAGCATATGGCATTACTGTGGAAGAATTGCCGGCTTTTTACGCCAAAAGAACCATCATGAATGAAATCATTGCTGTTGAGGATATTGCCAATGGGGTATTTGCATTTGTGGGTGGCCACTTGAGTAAAAGTACCGGCAATATTTTGAATGTAGACGGTGGTGTAGCTGCAGCCTTTGTCAGATAATACACAAATATGAGAATTGATAAATCCCACATTCAATTGGTCAATGAAAAAACTCTCCCGGAACACCGGGAGAGTTTTGAGTATCTAAGCAGTAATTTGGCCAAAAGAAACATCGATTTCCAACAAATTATTAAAAAGGTAAGCGATTTCCAAGTCGCCATTCCCAGTTGGGCACTGGGAACAGGAGGTACCCGATTTGGACGTTTTCCAGGGGGTGGAGAACCCAGGTCATTGGAAGAAAAGATCGACGATGTAGGCTTGCTGCATGCATTGAACCGGGGATCAGGAGCCATTTCGCTCCATATCCCATGGGATATACCTTCCAATGTAGAAGCGATCCACCAACATGCCCGGTCTCATGAACTTCTTTTTGATGCCGTCAATTCCAATACCTTTCAAGACCAGGCCAACCAGGAACATTCCTACAAATTCGGCTCCCTTTGCCATACTGATCCAAAAATCAGGCAACAGGCGATTGACCATAACCTGGAGGTGATCCGGTACGGAAAGGCCCTGGGCTCAAAATCTTTGACCGTTTGGTTGGCCGATGGTTCTTCCTTTCCCGGTCAAATGAATTTTAGGAAAGCCCTACAGCGTACCTTAAACTCGCTGAAGGAGATCTACCAAGGCATGCCTGATGACTGGAAAATGTTTGTGGAATACAAACCCTATGAACCTAATTTTTACCATACGGTGATTCCGGATTGGGGAACCTCCCATTTATTGGCCAACCAACTTGGTGACAGGGCTTATACCCTGGTTGATCTTGGCCATCACTTGCCCAATACCAATATAGAACAGATTGTAGCTACGCTAATGATGCAGGGTAAACTGGGCGGGTTTCATTTCAACGACTCCAAATTTGGAGATGATGACCTTACTGTCGGTGCCATAAAGCCCTATCAGCTTTTTTTAATTTTCAATGAACTGGTGGAAGGAATGGAAGATGAGAAGGCCATTAACCCAAATCCTGCATGGATGATCGATGCCAGCCATAACCTTAAGGACCCATTGGAAGACCTGCTTCAGTCTGTTGAAGCCATTCAATTGGCCTATGCTCAGGCACTGTTAATTGATCGCCAAGACCTGGAAAATGCCAGGGAATCCAATGACCCATCATGGGCACAGGAAGTCCTTCAGGATGCCTTTCGGACAGACCTGCGGCCATTGATTGCCGAGGCCAGAAGCCGGACAGGCGGGGCCTTTTCGCCCCTAGGTGCCTACAGAAGCATGAAAGTAAGGGAAACGCTGATTAAGGAAAGAGGTTCCAAATCCATGGCCACCGGCCTTTGATGATAATTAATATGTTCTTCGGTTTTTTTTTAAACAAAATTTAATTTAAATGCCTACTCCGGTAATAGCCATATTTGACATCGGTAAAACGAATAAAAAATTCTTTTTATTTGATGAAAATTTAAATGAAATCAAGGAAGAATATGTCAAATTCCCCGTCATTCAAGATGAAGATGGGGATGAATGTGACGACCTGGAAAATATTTCTGATTGGGCAAAAACAGTCGTAGAAAAACTTTGTTCAGACCCTTCTTATGATGTCAGGGCACTTAATTTTTCTACCTACGGGGCTTCTTTTGTCGGCGTCGACGAGGATGGTAAGGCCATTACTCCCATCTACAATTACCTCAAGGAATTTCCTGAAGACCTTCATGATGAATTTTATGGCCAATACCCCGAGGAGGAAATCAACCGGATTACGGCTTCGCCCACCTTGGGAATGCTTAATTCCGGCTTACAACTGTTGTGGCTTAAAAGAAAAAAACCAGACGTTTATAAAAGAGTAAAATATTTCCTCCATTTGCCTCAATATATTTCCTATTTATTTACCGGTGCAGCCTGCAGCGAACCTACGTCCATTGGTTGCCACACTAAATTATGGGATTTTACAAAAAGTGATTACCACGAATGGGTTTATAAAGAAGGCATTGACGAAAAATTACCTGAAATCGTACCAACGACCTATAGTTATGAAAAGGAGATCTGTGGAAATAAAGTACAGGTGGGTGTAGGAATCCATGACAGTTCTTCTGCCCTGGCCTCTTACCTGATCAAAATTAAGGAACAATTTTTATTGATATCAACCGGTACCTGGAGCATTACCCTTAACCCCTTTCCAGTAAACGAATTGACCTTTCAGGATTTGCAGAATGATTGTTTGAACTTTCTTTCCATACATGGAAAAACCGTGAAAGCAAGCAGGTTTTTTCTGGGAAATGAATTAGACAAACAGGTGGAAAAACTCAATGAAATCTTTGGCATGGCCTCCCGGTATTACAAAGAAATTGACCCTGATGAAGAATTGGTAACCGGCCTTACAAAGGGAACTATCAAGTGCACCTTTTATCCTGAGACCATCGTTCGGACGCCTATGGTAAAAGAAATATTCCCGTTAAACCATTGGCAACCTGAAAATTTTGATGATTACGAAACAGCCTACCATCATTTGGTCTTCGGTTTGGCAAAAATGCAGGTAGCTTCATTGTTGTTGGCCAAAGGTGATACGCCCACAAAAAAAGTGTATATTGATGGTGGATTTGTACATAATAAAGTGTTTATCCGCTTTTTAAATGCTCTTTTAAACGGATATGACCTGGAATTCTCTGATTTCCCGCTGGGATCGGCGTTTGGTGCAGCTTTAATGTTAAAGGCTTTTAATTGAAAAAACCCCTCATTTTATGTTTAAATTTTCTTTATTTGTTCTGTTAATCATGCTTACTGGCACCTCCCAGGCACAAACCTTACCCATCGTTATGGATCTATATGACGGAGATATTCCATTTCAAAAGGAAACTGATGTAAAAGAAGAAATCCAAAATGTGGAAATCCTTAGAATATCAAAGGTTCAAAATCCCCAGATTGAAGTTTATCTCCCCTCCAAAAGAAATGCCACCGGAAAGGCAGTGGTCATTTGTCCAGGGGGAGGATATGGCGTACTGGCTTATGATTGGGAAGGCATTGACATTGCAAAATGGCTAAACAGCCATGGAATTGCAGGAATTGTGCTTAAATACAGACTACCCTCAGAAGAAACCCAGACCTCTCCCCATCTTGTTCCAATGGCCGATGGGCAACGTGCCCTTAGATTGGTAAGACATCATGCAGCAGATTGGAATATCAATCCGGAACAAATAGGCATCATGGGATTTTCGGCAGGAGGCCACCTTGCGGCTACCCTGGGAACCAATTTTGACAGTGGCAACCCTGGAGCCAGTGATGCAGTGGAGCAGGCGCACAGCAGGCCCAATTTTATGATTTTGGGTTATCCTGTCATATCCTTCCAGCAACATATTACACATATCGGTTCCAGAAATAACCTGATAGGAAAAGATCCAGAACCCAAATGGGTAGATTTTTTCAGTAATGAACTCCGGGTTAGGGCGGATACCCCACCTACCTTTATCTTTCATGCGCAGGATGATAAGGGGGTGCCTGTCCAGCACAGCCTGCTTTTTTATAAGGGTTTACTTGAAAAACAGGTACCTGTAGAAATGCATTTATTCCCCACCGGGGGCCATGGATTTTCTTTGTCCCTCAATATAGAGGGTACCCAAAAAGGCTGGACGGAGAATTGCATCCGCTGGTTGCAACACTTGCCATAACCCAATATGGCCCATAAATTGTCTTTTTTAAGGGTATCCAATACCGGGCACTACTTGGTAGAGGGGGATGAAAAACCATTTTTTTGGTTGGGGGATACGGCATGGGAACTACTCCACAGGCTTGATCTTAAAGATACGGAACAATATTTTCGCGATAGAAGGGATAAAGGTTTTAATGTCATTCAGACCGTCATTTTATCCGAATTGGATGGATTGAATATTCCCAATGCCAATGGGGACCAACCATTGCTTCACCTCGATCCCGAACAACCCAATGAAGCCTACTTTTCACACGTGGACAAGGTGGTCAGCTTAGCAGGTGAAATGGGGTTGTATATCGCTCTTTTACCCACCTGGGGTGACAAATACAACAAAAAATGGGGAATAGGTCCCGAGGTGTTCCATCCTGAGAATGCTGAAACCTATGGAAAATTCCTTGGAAACCGATACAAAGACGAAACCAATATCATTTGGATTTTAGGTGGTGACCGGATTCCTGATAATGAAGAAGATTACCTTATCAATTGCCGGTTGGCTGAGGGGTTGAAAAATGGTAAATCAAAACATCTTCAATCCTTCCATCCCAGTGGAGGACATATCGCCAGTGATATTTTTGGAAAAGAAGCATGGCTGGATATTGATATGTTCCAATCCAGGCATCAAAAGGGATTTAAGGAATTCAAATTTTCCCGTAAAGCCCGGAATAACCGCCCGGTAAGACCTGTCATAGACGGAGAACCGGGATATGAGAACATCCCCAATCTACTGAATAAACTCCAGCTGCAGCGATTGGATGATAGGGATATACGCAAAGCCGCCTATTGGAACATGTGCAGCGGAGCAGCGGGGCACACCTACGGCTGCAACGAACTTTGGCAGATTTATTCCCCAGAGAATCAGGGTTTATTTGGTGCCCATTTACATTGGAAGGAGGCCTTGAACTTACCGGGAGCAAGGCAAATGGGTTGGATGAAACAGTTTTTTGAAAGCCTGCCATGGCAGACACTGGTTCCTGATCAGACCCTCATTGGGGGGTTTAACTGGGAAAATAAAGCGCATATCACTGCCATGGTAAATTGGGAAAAGGATGTAATACTGGCCTACAGTCCATCCGGAAGAACGATCAAATGGCGCACTTTTCCTGATGCGGAAAATAAAATCAGGGGGTTTTGGTTTGACCCTGAAAAGGGCTTATTGAAAGCTGTGGAACAACCCCATAAAGGACGGCAGCCTGTCCCAGATAAAAAAAGGGATTGGATCCTACTCATGATGAGTGACAAAAGGGCCAAAGAATGGCAGCCCACATTCCCCTTTCTGGAATAAAAGGATCTGAATAACCTTAAAAAGTGATGGGTAACCCCATTCGATATTTTTCCATGGTACTATGTGGATAAAATTGTGGATAATGATGTAAATGGGGGTATAAAGCTGATTAAAAATCTATTAACCCGCTGTTTCATTGCCGTAAATGGTCATCACCAAATTTCTTGATCCGCCATTATTCCTGAATTCACCCAGATAAATCCCTTGCCAGGTTCCAAGATTAAGTTTTCCACGGCTAAGCGGTATGGTGATGTTGCTACCAAATAAACTGCATTTAATATGTGCCGGCATGTCGTCCATCCCTTCAGAAGTGTGAATAAAATGTGGATAGGTTTCTGGCGCCAAGTCATTTACGAAAGTTTCCATATCCGTTCTAACGGATGGGTCGGCATTTTCATTGATGGTGATTCCGGCAGAGGTATGCTTGATCAAAATAAACAATACCCCGGTCTCAATTTTTCTGATTTCGGGAAGGTTATCCACAATTTCCTTGGTAATCAGATGAAAACCACGCGGATAAGGTCTCAAAGAAATTTCTTTTTGCAGAATAATCATAAATCTTTTGGGTACGAATTTTATTGGATTTAGTTTGGATTCAGTCCTGTTATTAGGTTTAGCCAATAATTTTTTATCTTTAAAAAAATATGTTTCAATTTACATACCACATTGACATGAAAAAAACATTTTATCTAATTTTCGCCGTGGGAATCCTGGCCTTCTCCACCACCATGCATGCCCAGGATATTAGCAACAGGGTTTTGAGCCTTGAGGATGCCCAAAGAATTTCAGATGCGGCCATGTCCCGTGCCATGCAGGACAGTTGGAACGTGGTCATTGCTGTTTTGGATGGTGGAGGCCACCTGGTCTCGCTGAGAAGGATGGACGGCACTCAGATCGGCAGTGTAGATGTAGCCCTCAAAAAGGCTGAAACTGCCCTGAAATTCAAGAGACCCTCAAAGGTTTTTGAAGATGCCGTAAAAAGCGGCAATCTACACATTCTGAGCTTGCCGGGCATAGTTGCCGTGGAAGGAGGCCTACCCATTATGCAGGAGGGCAGACCGATTGGTTCCATTGGCATCAGTGGCGTGACCTCTGCGCAGGACGGCATCATCGCTGCAGCAGGATTGGAAGCCTTTTAAATCATACCCAAAAAGCTGAGTTACAGGATTTCATCAGCCGAAATTTCCACATAATGAATAAAAAAGCATTTCTGCCTTCTAAATTGCCCTATGTAGGAACAACTATATTTACCGTAATGTCCAAGTTGGCCACAGATGAAGGCGCTTTGAATTTATCACAAGGATTCCCAAGTTTTAATTGCTCCCCAAAGCTTATTTCCCTGGTGGAGAAATACATGAAAAAAGGCTTCAACCAATATGCGCCCATGAGCGGGGTGCCTGCATTAAAAGAAAGCTTGTCCATGAAAACAGAAGCAGTGTATGGGGTGGCTTACCATCCGGAAACTGAAGTGACCATTACCTCCGGGGCTACTGAAGCCATTTTTTGTGCGGTCACGGCAGTGGTTTATCCGGGTGATGAAGTCATCGTATTGGAACCTGCTTATGACAGTTACGTTCCTGCCATTGATCTGAATGGCGGAGTACCCGTTTATGTCACCCTTTCTGCACCGGATTTTAAAATCAACTGGAATGAGGTGAAGGCAAAAATCACGGACAAAACAAAAGCCATCATGATCAATACCCCCCATAATCCCGTGGGAACGGTATTCAACCGGGAAGACCTGAATGCCCTTGCTGCCATCACCAGAGACAGGGACATCTACCTGATCAGCGATGAGGTGTATGAACATATCGTATTTGACGGGAAAAAACACCATTCCCTGATGACACATCCAGCCTTAAAGGAAAAAACCTTTATTTGCGGGTCTTTCGGAAAAACTTACCATACTACCGGGTGGAAAATAGGCTATTGTCTGGCCCCAAAAGCCCTTAGCAAAGAATTTCAGAGGATCCACCAATATATCACCTTCAGCACGGTCACCCCCATGCAATATGCGCTGGCTGATTTTTTGAAAATTCCAGGTCATTATGAAAACCTCAGTGGCTTTTATCAAAAAAAACGGGATAAATTCAACTTGGCCCTAAAAGCATCCCGTTTCAATTTTTCTCCCTCAAGCGGGAGTTTCTTTCAAATTGTTTCCTATGAGGGAATGTTTGATGAATACGATTACGATTTAGCCATAAGGCTGACAAAAGAGATCAAGGTCGCTTCCGTCCCGGTTTCGGTATTTTACAAGGATAAAAAAGATGATCATTTATTGCGATTTTGTTTTGCAAAAGACGATGAAATCCTTGATAAAGCCGGGGAAATACTTTCCCATCTTTGATTACTAATGGGAATAAATTCCCAGAAGAAATGGAATTTTAGTCAGGCTTGATTACATTTGTAGGACAATCTATTTTCAAATCAAACTTTAGGGGTGTCCGAAAGATCGGGCTGAGAAAATACCCTAAGAACCTGATCCGGGTAATGCCGGCGAAGGGAAAAGTTGTCTTACGCTTTTTTGGCGACTCCTAAAGCTATTAAATTCTACTGCTATGGAGTCCATTGTAAATCACCTGAAACTTTTAAGAACCCAAAAACCATTGGTTCAAAATATTACCAACCATGTGGTCATGAACAATACCGCCAATGCCCTTCTGGCCGTCGGAGCCTCCCCGATCATGAGTCATGCGCACAATGAGGTGGAGGATATGGTCAAAATCATTTCATCTCTGGTAATCAACATTGGAACCCTTGATGAATACTGGGTAGACAGCATGCTTTTGGCTTCAAAAAAAGCCAATGAGGCCGCCAAACCCTGGCTACTTGATCCGGTCGGCGCAGGGGCTACCAGTTACCGTAATGAAGTCCTCACCCGGTTATTGTCCTTCTATCCCTCAGTGATAAGGGGCAATGCATCTGAAATTCTCGCCTTATCAAAGGAGAACATCGTATCCAAAGGAGTAGACAGTACCCATCAATCCGAACAGGCATTAAACGCGGCCATGGCGCTCTCCTTGCAAAACCGTTGCATCGTATGTGTCTCCGGTGAGACGGATTTTGTGGTCAGTGGCAATACCTATACCAGTATTCTAAACGGACATCCCATGATGGCCAGCGTTACGGGGATGGGTTGTACCGCATCTGCCCTGATAGGTGCAGTGCTGGCGGTAGAAAAGGATCCCTTTAAGGCGACTGTTTCCGGTATGGCCATAATGGGCATAGCAGGAGAAATGGCCGGTGAAAAATCCAATGGCCCCGGCACTTTTCAAGTGAACTTTTATGACAGCTTGTACCAGCTGGAGCCAGGGATCATTGAAAAGAGGGTTAAAATCCAAAAGGAGAGATAATGGATTCGCTCAATTTTCCTTACCGCCTTTATTTGGTTACGGACGAAATGGCCTGCCTGGGCAGGGATTTTTTCTGGGTAATAGAAGAAGCCATTAAGGGTGGGGTTGATTTGGTACAACTGAGGGAAAAAGACCTGTCTCAAAAAGCCTTTTTGGAAAAAGCAAAGAGAGCCTTGGACCTATGTTCACGTTATGAAGTGCCTATGATCATCAATGACGAGGTAATAGTGGCCAGCGAATCGAAGGCTTTTGGTCTGCACCTTGGACAGGCAGATGAAAACCTTTCCGTTGCGAAAATGCTTTTGGGCCAGGAATATCCCATTGGGCTGTCTCTGGAGTTGCTCACCCAACTCGCTGATAAAGTGGTAAATGAGGCCTGGTATCTAGGCGTAAGCCCGATTTATCCAACGATGACCAAGCCCGATACCTTAAGTGCATGGGGCCTTGAGGGATTGGAGGAATTAAGAATAATGACCGATAAACCCCTGGTAGCCATAGGTGGAATCAAATTGGAAAATGCGTATGATATATTGAATGCCGGCGCAGATTGTTTGGCCGTAGTGTCTGGTATCTGTTCGGCAAAAAGCCCCGGTAGGGCTGCAGCCCAATACTACGAAATCATTGATAAAGCAAAAAATTAAATGAAAAAATATATTTCAGTTTTGAGTATAGCAGGTTCTGACAGCGGAGGAGGGGCAGGAATTCAAGCGGACCTGAAAACCATGTCTGCTTTGGGTTGCTTTGGAACCACAGCCATAACGGCAATTACGGTTCAGAATACCCTTGGCGTAAGTCAAATCCATCCTGTACCCGTAGATATTATAGCAGGGCAGGTCCAGGCTGTTATGGAGGATATTCAGCCTAAGGCAATTAAAATAGGAATGGTCAACAAACCGGAAGTGGTAGAAATGCTGGCAACCTTGCTCCAAAAATACCCTGAGGTCCCTGTGGTTTTTGATCCTGTAATGGTGGCCAGTAGTGGATGCCTACTCATTGAGGAAGAAACCGTTCAAATGTTATGGGAATATCTTTTTCCCCTTTCGGCTCTAATTACCCCCAATTTAGATGAGGCAGGAACACTGGTAGGCTATCCGATTTTGAACTTGGAGGAAATGCAACTTGCCTCGAAAAAAATTCAACTTAAAGCAGGGACCAATGTACTGCTTAAAGGCGGGCATTTACAGGGGAATCCTATATATGATGTCCTGTGTGAAGGTAGTAGTCTGTTGCATATTTTTACAGGTAACCGGATTTATACCCATAATACCCATGGTACCGGGTGTTCCTTATCAAGTGCCATTGCCTGTGAAATGGCCAAAGGATGCAGCCTTCTTAAAGCGGTGGAAAACGCCAGAAAATTTATTAACGGTGCATTGGCTGAAGGCAGGAATGTGCAGACAGGAAAGGGAGAAGGTCCATTAAATCATTTTTATCAACCTCAAAAATTAATAATCAATGAATTGGAGTGAACAGGTGTGGCAACAAATAAATCCATTGTACCAGAAGATTCAGAACTTACCGTTTAATCAGGAGCTGATGAATGGAAATTTACCTACGGATAAATTCAAATTTTACTTGGCCCAAGATGCCTATTACCTATTGGAATTCGGTAAAACCCTGGCCAGTATCAGTGGAAGGATGTCTGATCCTGGGGAGGTTTTGGCATTTTCGGAATTTGCCAGTGGCGCTATTGTGGTGGAAAGGCAGCTTCACGAAAGTTATTTTGAGGAACTTGGTCTACCTCATCACATAAAGCCTTCTCCTACCTGTCTTTTGTATACCAATTATATCCGAAATCAGGCGGCATTCGAAGATCTTGCCATTGCTGTGGCGGCCGTTTTGCCCTGCTTCTGGATTTATAAAAAAGTGGGCGCCTACATCTATGAAAACCAAAAAGAGGCCTTGACCAATCCCTATAAAAAATGGATAGATACCTATGCCGGAGCTGAATTTGGTGAAATTGTAAACAGGGCCCTGAGCATTGCCAACCAGATGGCAGCTACTGCCGGTAAGTTACAGAGGGAAAATATGTCTTCGGTTTTTATTATGGCCACTAAATTGGAATGGATGTTTTGGGAAAGCGCCTATCGTAAAGAAGAATGGCAGGTCTGATCTGAAAATAGTAGGAATAGAACAGTTTAAATTTGTTATTTTTAGGCTTCAAAAAAATTACTATAAACCTGAACCTTATGCTTAAACTAGGATTTGTAAGTGCAATTTTAGCTGAGAAAAGTTTTGAAGAAGTCATGGATTTTGCGGCCAACCACGACTTTTCCTGTGTTGAAATGATGTGTTGGCCTAAGGGAAAAGCGGAAAGAAGGTACGCCGGAGTGACGCATATAGATGTAAACACCCTAACTGAAAAAAGCATCAAACACATTCAGGAATACCAAAAATCCAGAAATGTTTTTGTGTCGGGTCTGGGATATTATCCTAATCCTTTGGACCCCGATGATTCAAAGGCCGCCCATGCCATTGAGCATATCAAACAAGTAATCAATGGCGCTGAAAAACTGGGAATTCCGACTGTCAATACTTTCATTGGAAGAAATCCATCCTACAATATCAAAGACAACCTGTCTATGTTTGCGGAACGATTTCCGGCCATTATCAGGTATGCAGGTGAAAAAGGCATCAACATTGGGATTGAAAACTGTCCGATGTTTTTTACCGATGATGAATGGCCAGGGGGTAAAAATCTAGCCATATCTCCTGCAATATGGGAAAAGATGTTCACCATCATCCCGGATATCAACTTTGGCTTAAACTATGATCCTTCTCATCTGGTCTGGATGCAGATGGATCCCGTACAACCATTATATGAATTCAGGGACAGATTGCACCACATTCATTTAAAAGACGTCAAACTATATCCTGAAAAGCTGAACCGGGTTGGAATCCTGGCCAATCCCCTGGAATATCACTCGCCTAAAATCCCCGGTTTGGGAGATGTCCCATGGGGAAAATTTTTTGCTGCCCTTACAGATGTGGGCTATAGGGGACCCTGCTGCATTGAAGTAGAGGACAAGGCCTATGAAAATTCGAAAGCAGACATGACCATGGCAATTTTGACAGCAAGAAATTACCTTAGGCAATACATTCCCCTTTCCTAAATTACCCTTAGACGGTCACCAGCTTAGGATCGGATGCCTTGATGGTTTCATCCTTCCATTCCTTTTCCCCTTCATCCAGCTCCTCTTCCACATCCTCCTGAGGATTGATGGGAGAAAGTTGTAGGTTAATGTAAATGGGAAAATGATCCGAACCGATAGAGGGTAACTTTTCTATTCTTTTCAGCAGGAATTCTTCTGAATGGAAAATATGGTCTAAGGGCCACCGGAGAAACCAATATTTTGCATGGAAAGTATTGAAAAAACCCCTGCCTTTTCTGGGGTCCAATAATCCACTGATTTTTTGAAAAAGTCTGGTAGTTCGAGACCAGGCTACATCATTCAGGTCTCCAAAAACCAATTTGGGAAGCTTCTCTTCCTGAACATTTTTTCCCACAATCAAAAGCTCGGCATCCCTGGGTGTAGAGGTATCACTCTCGGTAGGGCTGGGGGGTTCAGGATGCATACAATGAATCAGTATGTGTTTACCGGAACGAAGGATTACTTCGGAATGAATGGAAGGGAGATCATCTTTTATAATATAAAGGACCTTAGTATCGGTAAGCGGAAGTTTGGAATAAAGGTGCATCCCATATTCATTATCCAAAGGGACCTTTACCAGATAGGGGTACTTTTCTTCCAGTACCTGCAATTGATCTTCCCACCATTGGTCTGACTCCAAAGTCAACAGCAAGTCCGGATCATATTGCTTTACCAAATGCACCAACTTTTCAAAAGACCTGTTTGGGGTATAGACGTTACTTACCAACAAAGAAATGTTATTGGTCTCATCATCCTCCCCTTTAAACCGCAAAACTTCTTTTTTTGCTATAATGGAATAGGGGAAAATTTTTCGGGCTTGGTAGACCAAACTGAGTGCTACCAAAACAAAAAAGAAAATGTTCCAAATCTCCGGATTAAATGAGGGTATAAAAAAAAAGAAGAGGGCAACCAATCCAATGAATAAAAGCTGAATCCTGGGAAAGTCAAATACCCTAATCCACCAAATTCCCATTTTCAGTTTGGAGGCTACCATCGCAATGAGACAGAATCCACTAAAAGTGAATTTTAGGATTTCCGCAAATAAGGTCATGATTGTATATTTTTGTGATAAATATAATCGCTGAAAATTTTATTTACCCATTATCCTTCTATAAAATAAGCCAAAAGGTGATTATTTGTTAATTTTAAGCAATTATACCTAAATAACTGATTAATGTCATTTTTAAAGACCTATTTCCGGCAAGCATTTGAGTCCAAAGGTTTGGATATGGAAAATGAACCTTTTATCCAAGCGCTTGAAATTGCCCTGCATACTCAGAAATCCCTTTTCTTAACCGGCCGTGCAGGAACCGGCAAAACTACTTTTTTACATACCCTGAGAAAATTAAATCTACAAAAAAACATGGCCGTAGTGGCCCCCACCGGCGTAGCGGCCATAAATGCCAAGGGAAGAACCATTCATAGCTTGTTTAAAATTGATCCCAGACAAATTTTTCTTCCGGGAGATCCCCGTCTAAGCCCCCAGGCCAAAGGCAAAAAAGAATCTGTTTTTACGACCTTTAAGTATTCGAAAAACAGGCTGAATGTATTCAAAAACCTGGATGTCCTGGTTATCGACGAAATTTCCATGGTTAGGGTAGAAATATTGGATGTAGTCGATCAGATTCTTAGGGTTTTTAGAAGAAAAATGCATCTGCCCTTTGGTGGCGTGCAATTAATTTTGATCGGCGACCCCTTTCAACTTCCTCCGGTGGTAAGAGAAACAGAATGGTCCCTACTTTCCAAACATTACCATACCCGCTTTTTTTTCAGTTCGCATGCTTTTAAACAATTACAGCCGATTCATATTGAACTTCAAAAAATTTACCGCCAAAAAGACAGCCAGTTTATTGCCCTATTGAACAGGGTACGGGAGAGCAGACATTCCATTCAGGACATACAATTATTAAATCAAACCGCTGAAAAATATCATTTTGATCTGTTGGACCAGGGATATATTTTACTGGGTACCCATAACCACACCATTCTTACTATCAATAATCAAAAGCTGGATTTACTTTCTACCCCAGCTAAGAACTACAAGGCCCAGGTTGAGGATGACTTCCCAGTAACATTGGCCCCATTTGATCCCATGGATCTTACCTTAAAGGTGGGAGCCCAGGTGATTTTTATGAGAAACAATCCCGATAAAAAATTTTATAATGGCATGATTGGTAAGATCGTAGAAATGGAGGATAAAAAGATCATGGTAGAATCCAATGAGGGTTTTTTCTATGAAGTAGAGCGGGAAGTATGGGAAAACATTGAATTCCGATACAATGAAAAAGAAGAACAGGTGGAATCAGAGGTAATTGGCAGATTTATTCAGTTCCCCTTGAAATTGGCCTGGGCCATTACTGTGCATAAAAGCCAAGGCCTGACTTTTGACAAGTGCATTTTGGACATTGGTAAATCTTTTGAGGCAGGACAGGTTTATGTTGCCTTAAGCCGTTGTACCACATTTGAGGGGCTGGTCCTCAAATCACCTATTTTTATGAATAGCGTCAAAGTAAGCCCCGACAGTCTGAATTTCAGCCTCCAAAGAAATGAAGCGCATGAAATTGAGGATGAATTAATGGTTCAAAGAGCATTTTCTTCATTGCCACTCGCCTTTGAGGCATTTAGAAAGGGGGAATATCAAAAAGCCGAGAAAATCTTCCAGGAGGTACAGAAGATTCACGACATTACCACCTATGCCAAATGGCGACAGTTTTTAAATATTAAGGACCGGATAAAAGTACGGTCAGCAATCATCGGCAGATAATCCGTACCTGGCTTTCTGATTTAAAACACAAAATTCTGCATCTTATATTTCAATTACCATCTCCATTTCTTTGATTTGTTATTTTAATACTATATTTTTGTATTTCACAGCACGAATATTGTATTTCAAAAACAGCAAATTTTTAAGCGGGAGGTTGATTTGGGCAAAAATAAAGGTTTTTCGATTTATTATCACATCTGGTCAGCATTGATTTCATTTATGCTTTCGGTCAATGGGGCATTTGCCCAGCTGGATTGCGAGGAGACAATTCCAGATGATTTTAATCAATACTGGAGTGCTGCACATAGACCGATGAATTTGTGGACTGGTTATGTGTTCCAGATCAACTCAAATTTTAACGCTCACCCCTCTTTTGACTGGAACAAGAATTTTACGGGCAATTCCAATGCGGATCCTAAATTTAAAGGTTATTTATTGAGGGACGACAGTGTTTTTTTAAGCAGTACGGAATTAAAATTTGATACCGGATTTTCTGATTACACTACCGATGGTCTGGACGGGGGTGATTTTTTTCCAACCGGAATAAGTCCGACAGAGCCGGGGGGCTGTGATACAGAATTACAGAATTTCGGATTATTTCTGCGTACGAGGTACACTGTTCCGAAAACAGGTATATATAGGGTTTCGGTCGGCAGTGACGACGGTTCGTATCTCGATATGTATTACCGCGTAGGCGGGATCAATACAAATGTAGTGGATGTAAATGGAGATGAGGTAGGGCATAACAACTGGCACAAAGACGGATCGGACGGACAGTTTACATATGTGTATGATGAAAATATCAGGAATTATTATGTTCCTTTGGAAGAAGGTGATATCGTTTGGATGAACCTGCGTTATTATGAAAAAAGGGGCAGAAGCCGTTTAAGCTTTGATTTAGATTTGTATGTGGGGCCCGGGGAAATTGCTATTGGGACCAATGCAAATGGGTCGGAATCTTATTGTGGTGTGGACCCGGACCCTCCTGGATTTTTATCTCTGGGGCCTGCAGTTTTTGCTGATGGCACCCAACCAAATTACCAATGGCAATATGCTTTGGTTAATGATCCAAATCCCGATAATTGGCATGATATAACCGGGGAAAATGGGCTTACCTATGATATCCCCCAATATGGGGGAAATGTTCCGGATAGCTGGACGGGAACCAGGTATTTTAGAAGGGTAGCTTTTGACGGCACTGGCGTTAATTTCCCTTCTAATATATTGGAGGTCAACCTCTCTGCGATAGAAGAACTGGACCCGGTAGAATACGGCGACAATAAATGGATAGGTCATATTTACGATGGAATTGGCAATTTTACTACAGAAAATTATTTAGGAAGGCAGCCAGAACCTATGAGGTTTGAACAGAATTTTATGGATTCCCCATACACGGGACCCTATAGTCAGGAGAATTTTATACCCGAACATGGATGTTCCTTTTTTATAGATGAATTTACTGTAAGGTATAAAATGAGGATGGATATTGAACCGGGGACCTACCAATTCACCGTACGTGGGGATGATGGGTTCCGATTAAGTTTAGATGGGGGAAATAGCTGGACTATTGATGAATGGAAAAACGGTTCTGCCCGAACAGCTCCACCAGTGGTTTTTGAAACAACTACCGACACTGTACTTTATTTTGTTTTGGACTATTATGAAAGCACACAAAACCAAATTATTAAATTTGATTATGAATTTACCAGTATTGTGCTTCCATTGGTTTGGGGTAATGTGGAAGGCAATCCTTGTGGCCAAACAAATTGTATCAATTGGGAAACCCTACAGGAAAAAAACACGGATTATTTTATTGTTGAAAGGTCGGCCAACGGGATGGATTGGACAAGCATAGACGAAAAAATAGAGGCCAAGGGAAAATCCATTTTGAAAACCAATTATGATTTTACTGACCAAAGCTTCAAAAGCAGGTATACCTATTACAGGGTGCGGCAAGTGGATGATAACGGCACTTACAATTACTCAGAAACCATAAGGGTGGAAAATTCAAATAGAAATAAGAATTTGTTGCCTTATCCCAATCCGACGGTAGATATGCTTCATTTATATGTTACGGAAGAAATAGCGGCCATACACCTTATCAGCCAGGACCAAAGGGTAAGCAAAGGGTTAAACTTTGAAAAAACAGTTGATCACTGGTATAAGGTGGATTTAAGTTCTTTTCCTGAAAATAACTATTTGGTAACTGTAGTCACACTTTCCGGTAAAAAAACCTATAAAATCATGAAAAGATAGGATGTGTTTTGGCCTCACCTGAATCAGGAAAATTCCTGCAACTTGATCTTGCTATAGGTTATTTTATCCAACATTTTATCATTTTTGAACGGGTGTTGGTATCTTTGCAGGTTATGGGAAGAAATACAACATTTTATCACCCGGAAGTAGACGATCTTGATCCTAAGTCATTTATTATCATAAAAAATGCAAAGGTCAATAACCTGAAAAGCCTCAGTATTGCCATACCCAGGTACAAACTGGTGGTGGTGACAGGACTATCCGGCTCCGGAAAATCTTCTCTTGCTTTTGACACACTATTTGCCGAGGGACAACGAATGTATGTGGAAAGCCTGAGTTCCTATGCCCGCCAATTTTTGGGTAGAATGGAAAAGCCAGAAGTAGAATACATCAAGGGGGTTTCCCCGGCCATCGCCATTCAGCAAAAAGTTTCCACTAAAAACCCCAGATCTACCGTAGGTACCACCACTGAAATATACGATTACCTGAAACTGCTGTTCAGTAGAATCGGAAAAACCTATTCCCCTATCAGTGGTGATCTGGTGAGACACCATACTGTAACGGACGTAGTCAATTACATCCATAATTTTGGGGAGGACGAAAAGGTTATGATCAGCTGTCCCTTTCTTTTTTCCGCCGAGAGGGGAAAAGAAAAGGAATTAGAGATTTTGTTACAAAAAGGTTATTCAAGGATCCTGATAGATGGGGAAGCATTTTTTGTGGAAGACTTACTTTCAGAAAAAAAATATCCCGATGGAGAATATGAAATTTTAATCGACAGGGTTTCGGTAAAACACCAGGATGAAGACAACCAATTTAGAATAGCTGACAGCGTTCAAACCGCTTTTTTCGAGGGTCATGGAACCTGTCTGGTTACCCTGCCCAAAAAAGAGAAAAAGTTATTCAGCGATCGGTTTGAACTGGATGGAATCAATTTTGAAATTCCTTCAGTTAATTTTTTCAGTTTCAACAACCCTTATGGTGCCTGTAGAACATGTGAAGGCTTTGGGTCCGTGCTGGGTATTGACCCCGACTTGGTGGTATCTGACAAAACCCTTTCCGTATACGAAGGGGCGGTGGCTCCCTGGAGGGGAGAAACCACCAAAAAATGGTTACAGCCTTTATTAAAAAACGGTATAAAATTTGATTTCCCCATACACAGGCCTTTTGAGTTCCTTTCCGAAGGTGAAAAGGAAGTTTTGTGGACAGGTAATGAATATTTTAAAGGAATCCATGCGTTTTTCGAATTCGTGGAAAGCAAACTGCACAAAATCCAATACCGCGTCATGCTCTCCAGGTTTAGAGGAAGAACTACCTGTCCCGATTGCAAGGGTACCAGGATCCGGAAAGATGCTTCTTATGTGAAAATTGCCGGAAATTCCATCACCGATATTGTGCTGCTGCCCATCGAAAAAGCCCTGGTGTTTTTCCAAAACATACAACTGGATCCATCAGATCAAAAAATTGCCAACCGACTGCTAAAAGAGATCGTAAACCGGCTGGAATACATGGATCAGGTGGGCCTGGGTTATTTAAACCTTAACCGACTGACATCCTCCTTATCAGGAGGGGAATTTCAACGGATAAAATTGGCCACTTCCCTGGGCAGTGCCTTGGTAGGATCCATGTATATCCTGGACGAACCCAGCATTGGCCTCCACCCACGCGATACAGAACGCCTGATAATAGTATTGAAGGCCCTCCGTGACCTGGGAAATACGGTGATTGTGGTGGAGCATGAAGAAAAAATTATCCGTGCTGCAGATCAAATCATTGACATTGGTCCCGATGCGGGAATACATGGCGGTCATTTGGTCTTCCAGGGAAACCTCCACGAACTGCTTTCCGATGGAACAACCCATACCTCCCGCTACCTCAACGGTCTTGAAAAGATCCACCTAAAAACCGGCAACCGAAAGTGGAAGGATTATATACAGGTGAAAGGAGCCAAGGAAAACAATCTTAAAAACATTACCGTAAAAATACCCTTACAGGTGTTGACGGTAATCACCGGCGTAAGCGGGTCTGGCAAATCCACCCTGATAAAAAAGGTATTGTATCCGGCCCTGGGAAAAACCCTGGGTACGGTAACCGATGAAACGGGAAAAATGGATAAACTGGAAGGGGATTATAAAAGCATTAACCGGATCGAATTTGTGGATCAAAATCCGATTGGCAAATCTTCCAGATCCAACCCCGTTACCTATGTCAAAGCTTACGATGGTGTCAGGGCCTTATATGCCGACTTACCGGTATCCAAACAACGTGGATACAAGCCTGCTTTCTTCAGTTTTAATGTGGATGGGGGCCGTTGCGAAGCCTGTCAGGGTGAAGGCACCCAAAAAATTGAAATGCAATTTATGGCGGATATCTACCTCACCTGTGAATCCTGCAAGGGGAAAAGGTTTAAAAATGAAATTCTCGATGTAAAATACAAAGAGAAAAACATATCTGAAGTGTTGGATATGACCGTTGATGAGGCCATGACTTTCTTTGAAGGAAAAAACAGCATTATCCAAAAAATCCAACCGCTGCAGGAAGTAGGCCTGGGTTACATCGGCCTGGGCCAATCTTCCAATACCCTGAGTGGTGGAGAGGCCCAAAGAGTAAAATTGGCCTCTTTTTTAGGTAAAAATGAAAGTCGCACAAAAGAACATATACTTTTTATTTTTGACGAACCTACCACTGGTCTACATTTCCATGACATAAAAAAATTATTGATCTCCATCAATGCGTTAATCAACCAAGGTCATACCGTTGTGATTATAGAACACAATACCGAGGTTATCAGGGCAGCGGATTGGGTCATAGACCTGGGTCCGGAAGGAGGGGAAAAGGGAGGTTTCATCACTTTTGAAGGTACCCCCGAATCCTTAATGGAAGAGGAAGAAAATTATACAGGAAAATACTTAAAGGAGTTAGGTCATGAATAGATCTTAAAGGGTGAAAAAATCAACCCGGCTTGTTTTTAATTACCGCCTTTATGAAAGATCTTTCAAATATTAAAAAATAAAGGTAATTTAAGCGCCCGGAACTTGTGTCCTTTTGATCCAAAAATTGGATGTTCCTAAATAATTTAAAGAATATGCACTTGGTAACCATGTCAAATTTGGAAAAAAAAACATCAATATCCCTAATTATCTTCATCGGTTTATTTTTGGGCAGTGCCTACCGGACCAGTGATCCATTTGAAGCTTACGATCAAAAAATTCCGGGTACCCCCCTTTCCTTTAAAATGGTCCCGATTCCGGAAGGAACTTTTAATATGGGAGGTACAGGCATCCACAAGGATGAGCAGCCTTTACATAAGGTGAAGATTGATCCATTTTGGATGGCTTCACACGAAGTGACCTGGGATCTGTTTGAGTTATTTTTGGACAAGGGTTTCGAAGCATCTACCAGTGAAGGACCCTTAAGTCCGGAAGTGGATGGATTAACCAGACCATCCATCCCCTATTTAGACATGACATTTGGAATGGGAAAGGAAAACAAGCCTGCCATAGGCATGACCCAATACGGTGCCATTCAGTTTTGTAGATGGCTTTATCTTAAAACAGGAAACTTTTACAGGCTCCCTACTGAGGCAGAATGGGAATATGCCGCCAAAGCCGGCACAGAATCAACTTATTTTTTCGGAAATGATCCTTCCAAATTAAATGAATATGCCTGGTTTTCGGAAAACAGTGAAGGAACGACACAAAAAGTGGGGTTAAAAAAACCCAACCCCTGGGGACTTTATGATATATTGGGAAATGTCAATGAATGGACCATTGACCACTATTATCCGGAAATTTATGATCAAAGGAGTAAATCCACGGTAGAGAATCCCATTTACCTTTCAGAGGAGTTATACCCAAAAGTAATTAAGGGTGGCAGCTATAAGGATGAGCCAGGGGATTTAAGATCCAGTCACCGAATCGCGACGAAAGCCGAGTGGAAAAGGATTGATCCCCAAATCCCCAAGAGTCAATGGTGGTTTCCGGAAGCTCCTTTCGTAGGCATGAGGGTAGTTAGGCCGCTGCAAACCCCCAGTTCGGAAGAAATCGAAACTTATTATGGCACAATCCCAATGGAAGACTATTAATAATAAACTCAAAAATAAAATGGAAATAAAAAAAAGTAACCCAAGAAGGGATTTCATCAAAACTTCAGCAGTGATTACAGGTGGGGCCATGTTAAGTCCATTCACACTCCCTGGTGCTTATGCATCAGGAGAAGATGCCATCAAAATAGCTGTTGTAGGATGTGGCGGCAGGGGTACCGGAGCGGTATTCCAAGCGTTTGAAACCGGTCAGAATATTAAATTGGTCGCCATGGCGGATGCTTTCAGGGACCGATTGGATCAAAGTTATGAACGAATTTCCAAAAAGTATGGAGAAAAGGCCACCATCCCTGAGGAAATGAAATTCACTGGATTTGACGGTTATAAGCATGCCATTCAAGCAGCTGATGTGGTCATATTGGCAACGCCTCCCGGCTTTCGTCCTGCCCATTTTGAAGAAGCAGTAAGGCAAAATAAACAGATTTTCATGGAAAAGCCGGTAGCCACAGATGCACATGGTATCCGCAGGGTTTTGGCTGCCGCCGAAGAGGCGAAAGCTAAAAAACTGAATGTGGTGGTGGGTCTTCAAAGGCATTATCAGGACAATTATATACAGACCATTGAAAAAATCCATAATGGAGAAATCGGGGATATCATTGGGGGTCAGGTTTTTTGGAATGACGGAGGCGTATGGGTGAGAGAAAGGCAAGCCGGTCAAACTGAAATGGAATACCAAATGAGAAACTGGTATTATTTCAACTGGCTGTGTGGTGACCATATTAACGAGCAGCACGTACACAATATCGATGTGGCCAATTGGGTAAAACAAGGATATCCTGTGAAAGCCGAAGGTACAGGAGGCAGGACAGTTCGGAGAGGGAAGGACCATGGGGAAATATTTGATCATCATGTAGTTCTATTCACCTATGAGGACGGCACCGTAATACACAGTGAATGCCGTCATTTCCCTGGTGCCAACAACCGGGTAGATGAAAGCTTTCAGGGAACCAAAGGAAAGGCCTATATGAATGCAGGTCATACCGGAAAACTCACCGATTATAAAGGCAATGGACTCTATGAGCACAATGGTGATGATAACGCCAATCCTTACCAAGTGGAGCATGACAAATTATTTGCTGCCGTTGTGAAAGGGGAATACAAATTTGCTGATGCCGAAAATGCCGCTAAAAGCACCATGACTGCCATCATGGGAAGGTATGCCACTTATTCCGGAAAAGCCATTTCGTGGGAGGAAGCCTTAAATTCTGAGGTAAATCTTATGCCTGACCACTTGGCATGGGATGCAATGCCAAAAAATGTTCCCAATTCTGAAGGATATTATGCCTATGCCGTACCGGGTCAAAGTAAAGTAGTTTGAAAATGGAAAGAAGAAAATTTATCAGAAACCTATCCTGGGGTTCTGCAGTAGCAGGATTGTCCGGTTTGAGTAGTACAATGACAATGGGAAATACACAGGCAGCAGATCAAACTTTTAATTTGGACTATGCCCCACATTTTGGCATGTTTAAAAATCATGCAGGTGAAGATTTATTGGATCAGATTACTTTTATGCATGAAAGGGGATTCAGAAGCCTGGAGGACAATGGCATGATGAGGAGAACCCCTGAAATGCAGGAGAAAATCGGCAATCATCTGGCAAAATTAGGAATGACCATGGGGGTCTTTGTCCTGGATAAAGGCGGCAACGGAGCCAACACCCTGGCCGCAGGCAACCAGGAGCACCTGGATATCTTTCTGGATGGCTGCAAAAAGGCGGTTGAGGTAGCCAAAAGGGTTGATGCCAAATGGACCACAGTTGTTCCCGGGGATTATCATAGAAGTCTTCCCCTTGATATTCAAACTGCCAACGTCATAGAAGCTTTAAGAAAGGGATCAGAGATATTGGAACCACATGGCCTCACCATGGTATTGGAACCTTTAAGTGATACGCCCAACTTGTTTTTGCGCTATTCACCGCAGACTTACCTGATTTGCAAGGGAGTGGACAGCCCCAGCTGTAAAATTCTTTATGATATTTACCACATGCAAAAAAATGAAGGACACCTGATCACCTTGATGGATCAATGTTGGGACGAAATTGTCTATATCCAAATTGGGGATAATCCCGGAAGAAAAGAACCCGGAACAGGTGAAATCAATTACCTCAATGTCTTCAAACACCTTTATGAGAAAGGATTTAAAGGCGTATGTGGTATGGAGCATGGTAATTCTATGCCCGGGAAAGATGGTGAAACGGCTGTTATTGAAGCCTACAGGAAAGCAGATGCATTTCTATAAGGATTTCCCCCTACCCGGATAATTTGTTTTAATAAAGAATAAAGGAGGATATCAAAAGAGGAAGAGCCAAGGTACTTCCTCTTTTTTATTGAAGGTAACCCTTTCTTTTTAAAATAGTTTCCACAAATTTCACTTCATTGGGAGAATTGAAAATTTTAAAAGGCAAGTGAATAAATTGGGCTTTTGACATTACCAGGGTGTAAGCGTCATTTTTGATCTGCGCTTTCTTGATCATTTCCCACTTGATCGGCATCCCTTGTTTACTGTTTAATTTCATTAAGATTTGGCGGCTGTCAATTTCATAGGATAGTTTCTCGAACATCACTTTATTTTGTTCCATCTGGGTTACGCCGGCAAATTGTATCACCCAAAACAGCCAGTACAAAGCATAAGCCAGAATGGCCATGCTTATCCACCACCAGGAAGGAATCCAGAAATAACCACATGCAATGGCGATGGCAATTAACCCTACCCACCATTGTTCTTTTAAAATATTGATTAGCCCTTGTTTAATATAGGTTCCTGTTGCCAGTTTGTATTTTTTCGTTTTGACAATCATTATTTGTTTTTGATTTTTAATGCGCAAATATCCATTCTTATCCTTTAGATAGCAAGTTTATTTTGTTTTGAACCAGGATTTTTAATTTTTTTCCAACATTGCATTAATCAAAAGGTTAAGTTATTGACTTCTTAACTTTTATGTTGTACTTTGTTGATGAAAACCTTTGGAAAAATGAGTAGCTTGGTAATTGATTTGATTTTATGTGGGGTCGCCTATGTAGTATTGATATACTTCGTTGCTACCATGACTAAAGCAAAAATCAACAGAAAAAGAAACAATAACGATGATGATGGCGATGGGGGTGTTGAAG